>JAQWTV010000123.1 GCA_029242545.1 Roseibacillus sp. | reverse complement strand
ATGAAGTATCGCATTAATCGGCCTCTTTTTCTTTTCCTCAAATACGAATTGATCCTTTTCAAATCGCCCTAGGTTAACGCACTGTTTACACAGTCGATTGCTTCCCGGCTTTCCGACTATAGCCCGCCTCGCCGCGGGCTTATTTTTTGTTTTCATTCGCCTAGGATGCGCTCGACTTCTGCCACTGGGATCATTGGGCGGCCGTAACCGTCCAGAGTTCTGATCTTGTCCTTGTGCCGATAAAATCGGCTCCGGTGCCAACCTAGGATTTCGCAAAGCTCCTCGATGGTAACAGCCGCACGCTCGGCGCGTAGCTGCTCCCACAAAGAACTTGCCCGTCTCTCTTCAATACTGCTCTGAAGCATAAAGAGAATTCTCTCAGAACAAGCCGGCCTTTGTCCTAAGCGATATTTTTAGCTCATCCGCTTACCTTGGCGGCCTACCCCTTGCTATCCTGCGACGCTATCCGCTCCCAAAAATCCGTCAACCCGCTGTCTATCCAAAGGCGTGTCCACGGCGCGTCCGGGCTAGGTTGATCGCTATATTTTTCCCGCCTTGCGATCATATACTTTCGCAACTCAACTTTGCTCGGAGGAGAACCCGTTTCTTTCCAATAGTCACCCGCAGCACTCCACGCGTGCGCCTCCCGAGGAATAGGGCGATCAAGATTTTTCTTAATCTTAGTAAGTGTCGAAATGAAATCCTTAAAGTGCTCTGGGTTACTACTTGCCATCGACTTAATGACTTGCCTTCCAAGCGTTGCCACAACCTCTTCAAGCAATTCTTCCGAGTCTGGCTGATTCCATTGGGGGTGGTTCGCTAAATATCCAGCGGCAACTAACATCGTCAAAGGCTCTAAATCCCTCCTCTTTGGGCTAAGCCAATGCATCAGACATTGCCAATGGCAATACTCAGGGGAGTCCTCCTCTGGAGTCGGGCTTAGGTCTAGCTCCTCGCTCATTGCAGCTTAGTCGCGGCCTCCCGTTGCGCTTCATCGTTAACCTGCAAATAGATTTTAAGGATCGTTTGCACCTCATCCCCCATCCACTCGGCCGTGGTATTAACGTCTACACCGCTGAGCACGCACCAAGTGCAAAACCAAGAGCGCAAATCGTGGTGAGTCATCCTCTGAATCCCCACATGAGCGCAAGCGTGCTCCAAATACTTCCTCAGATTGGCCGTGGGCATTACGCGCCCCTCTTTTCCGTATATCCGAGCGATTTCATCAAGAACCTCCTGCAAAGGTCCGTTGATGTGAATCTTGCGCCGGGAGTTCTCAGTCTTGAGCTCCCCATCGCTGCCGTAGACTTCAATCTTTCCATCAACAATGTGATCCCAATCAACGCCAAGGGCTTCACTGATTCGCATTCCAGAAAAGGCGAGGAACCGTGTTGAAAGAGCGGCCCCCTTTCCCCCTGCAACCGATAGCCCTTTCCCCCGCTTGGAAAACAAAACCTCCATCGAATCACAGACTGCATCGAACTGCTCGCGGCTGGGAAGCGAACGCTCTTTGCGCCTAACTTGAGCCGGGACAATCCCCTTCAGCGGGTTGAGCTCAATCTGGCCCAGGTTCACTGCCCTTTCGTAAGACCCTTTAATCAGTTCAAAAATCTGCTTCCTCCAAGACGCAGACAAACCGCTCTCCTCAAGAGGCTTCATGAAGTCGGAATCCTTGAACCGGGAAAGCTGCTTATCTGGGAAAAGCGTATGCGCTCGGTTGGCAAGTTCCCGGTGGGTGCCGATCGTCCTACGAGAAAGCGGCCGAGACGCTCCCCTACGAGTTTTGCGGAATTCTAGGCACTGCTCGATGGCCTCATAGAGCGTGGGTTGCTTCCGGCTCACCACAGCCATGGGCTTGCCCGTCTTGAGTTGCGCCAGCGCATCCTCGGCCTCCCTTTTCTTGCTCGTATTGAGTGAGCGGTAAGTTTGCTTGCCCCCGACGGTGATCCTCGCATAGAACCGCCCCGCTCGTTTGTAGAGCGACCTAACCCCATGAACCTTTTCAAACCTGTTACTAGTTTCCATACCGTCGCGATCAGTGGTGATACGCTTCAGTATATAACTAGTATACAAGATCAGGAAAGGCCCATTTTGTTCCGTCGTAACTCATTGATCATCAAATAGCGGAGGGGTGGCAGAGCGGTTGAATGCACCAGTCTTGAAAACTGGCATAGGGCAACCTATCGTGGGTTCGAATCCCACCCCCTCCGCCACTTGGCCCAATCAAGCAACGGCGCGTTATGGCACCGGAAACTCGCTGGAGGAAAACCTGTCATACTGCTCCCTCAATCCAACGCCAGCCTCGGACCCTGAGCCTCCGTGAAAGCTGTCCCGGACGGCTTTACGGGACCACTCCACAGCCTTGCTTCGGTCGCGCTGCGCAAACCAGACCTCAGCCATGGTATCAAGATAGGCCGCTTGGCGGGGACGCATCGCTAGTGCTCTTTCGATCTTTTGCATGGCGTCGGGCAATTCCCGGCAGGCCCGCGACGCCATCCAGGCCGCACTGTTGTAAGTATTGTGCGCTCGCGGATAGGCCTCGATGGACTTACCCAACCGCTCGTAAACGATCCTGAAGTTACGATCATGCTCCTCTACGAGCCCAGCTTCACGGAGAAGCGGGAAATAGTCGTCCGCCAGAATTCCGTCCCCGTTCAAAATCTCGAAAGAACTTCGAAAGAGCTTATTCGCCTCTTCCAGATTCCCCTCCTCGTGAAGGGCCAATCCACGATAGAGATCTGCAATAAATCGCTTTCGAATAAAGGTGACTGGATTAATAAACGTTGATCTCCCCTTGAGGTATTGCATGGCGTCAACCTCCGCAAAGGCGGCAGCCACCCTCCACCTCTTGTTCTGTCTTGCCAGCTTGGAGAAATAGGAAGCTGCGGTTTGCCAATACCAGTCGGCCGGACCTCCCGTCATAACCAGCTTCCGCCAGTATTGCTCCGCCTTACCCACCGCCCCACTACTATTCACATCCAGGGCCATCCGGAGGAGCCTGATGGGTTCATCCAAAGAGAACGTTTCCACCTTTTCGAGCGGCTCCAGCGCATCCCCTTCATTCCCGGTCCTCACAAGAGCACCTCCGTAGTAGGCAAGATAGCGCATATTGGCAGGCTCCTTCTCGATCACCTCCTGCAATTTGGAAACCGCCCTTCCCCATTCTGATACCTGCCCGTACTTTGCGGCCAGCTTCTTGCCCCACTTCATATCTGGATCCTCTTTCGCCAGCTCTTCGAGCAGGGCGACAGATACGGCAGCCTCATCCCGCGCCTCCGCGGCCTCCAAAAGGTCACCTAGAATTTGTTGCTGTGCTTCCTCTTCGGCAGCCTTTTCTTCCAAGCTCTTGAGAGCAGCCCGAAATTTCTCGTCGTCCATGTGCACGATCCCGTAGAGAGCCCCTAGCAGGAGAATTCTCTTGGCCTTTTCCCCTTCGATCTTCTTCAGAAATCCCCATAGACGCGGCGCGGAGTCACCCTCCCCAAAGAGGTGTGATACAACCCGCAGATCATCTCGCTCCTTCGAATCCGCAGTGAGCCTTTTTGATGCAGCCATGAAGGCCATCTCATAAAGACTTCCACCGAGATCATTCAGCCGCCCGATGAACTCCAGCCAGTTCGAAAAACCTTCCTTCATTGCCAGCTCGGAAATCCGCTCCATGATCCTGACGCTTTCTTCCTGCTCCCCACGGGTGTGCAGAAAAGCGGCAATAGTGAGCACTTCATACCGCTCCTCCTCTGATTCAGACCAGTCCATCGCCATCACCTCAAGACGCTTATCCAGCCACTCTCGACGTTGCTCGTCGCCTCCGGCGTAACCAAACACCTGAAGCGCCTTACTCGGCTGCTCTACGGTGTCATAATAGGTAAAGGCTGAGTCCTTGTTCTTTCTAAACAGTAAGGGCAATCCCGAATCGACATTCCCGTTGAGCAGCAGCGAGAGAACGGCAGCCCTCTGCTCTTCACCTTCGCCTTCTCCGGAGGCTTCGTTGGCCATCTGCTCCATCAGGCGATCAGCCTCCTCGTGATCCAATTTCCAGCGACGCAAAACGGTCTCCGCGTGCACTCTGACAATAGCAGACTCCCTCGGACGATTCATACACCACCGCAGGTAAGGCTCAGGATCCCCCTCCAGTAGCGCCATGACCGCCACCACATCTGAGCGCCCCAGTTTCTCTGCCAACACCCGCGCCTCCACCAACCTTCCTGCAGAGCGCAGGAGAGCAAGCTGAAGCTCGCCAGCCTCCCGGGCAGCATCAGTAACCTTCCCATCATCTCCAAGAGTAACGGCATGGGTCCTGCTCAAAATTTCCTCGTCCAGCTCCCCGGTCATTCTAAGGAGACATGCCAGACGTCGATTATTCTCTTCACCGCGAGGTGCGAGACGAAGAATCTCTTCCGCCTCATTTCGCCTCCCCTCGACTAGCTCTCTGAGGGTCAGCGGCAAAACTGCTTTTTCTACCAGCTCTCCACAGATCTCACGGGCTTCCTCGTTGTCCTCAAAGCGATAGATCCTCAACATTTGCATATAGGCCTCTGCATTTAGGAGCTCCTGGAAAATACCCTTCTTCACCTCCGGCCCGGAGCGAAAGTATCGCTGAACGAGCTCCACAATCTCTGGCGGAGTATCCGAGGTAATCCCCGTCATGATGCGGCGCAGGACAATCCGCGACCGGTAGGAAATCTCAGGATTATCTGCCTCAACGCCTTCTCTGATGGCTGCGATCCCAACGTCGCCAAGATCCCAAAGGCTCTGAGTAGCAGCTTCTCTGACCTTGTAGGAGTCGTCTCCGAGCCGGGCCACCAGTTTGCGTGCCTCTCCCAAAACCTGCCCTGCGCCACCTTCCACCCTTTGCTGTTCAGCCGCTGCATCAGGCTTCGAAGCGTCTGCCTCCAACTCCCCCTGCGGAGGAGCCTCCTCCTGACCCAACGCGAGGATACCGAGGGCCAATCCGATGACACCGAAGATTGAAACGAGGCGCAGTGAGTTCATTAAGCAGGCGTGCTCTTAGCAAGCCACAACATCCCAGATCTTCAAGCCTCTGGTCTCAAAATCAACCCCTCCCAGAGCAGCTGAGAATCCAGGCGGGATACCCTATTTGCCAATACAGAATTGCCCAAAGATCTCCCCCAGCAGCTCCTCGGTCTCTACCCTGCCAGCCACTTCCCCAATAGCGTCCAGCGCCAGCCTGAGGTCTACCGCCACAAATTCAGGCCCTACCCCGCCCTGAAGCTGCCCAAAAGCCTCATCCAAACCCGCTTTTGCGCGTCGCAGACAGTTTTGATGCCGTGCGTTGACCGCCACGGCCTCCTGTCCCCAGGTTCCATTCCCTAGAGTGAACTCTCCAACAATCGCGGCAATCAATTCCTCGACCCCCGAGCCCTTCGCGCAGGAGATCTCAATTGAACCCGACCGCCCTTTCCAATCGGAATGAAGGGGAAGGTCGCACTTGTTAAGAATCAGAAGGCGAGGGGCATTGTTACTGAACGACCGTAACGAGCTCTCTGTGCCGGGACCGCTCGCATCGACGACTTCCAATATGAGATCGGCCTCGGCAACCTTATCAAGAGTTCTCTCCACGCCAACCCGCTCGAGCTCATCATCCGCTTTCCGATGCCCTGCGGTGTCGATTAGCCGGACAGGAAAGCCGCCGAGATTGATCACTTCCTCAACCGTATCGCGGGTCGTGCCAGCAGTAGCGCTTACGATAGCTCTTTCCTGGCCAAGAAGGATGTTTAGCAAGCTGGATTTACCTACATTAGGCTCACCGTAGATCACGACCTTGGCACCTTCGCGCAGGATTCTCCCCTGCTGAGCCGTTGCTAATAATGATGTGATTCGTTCCCGAGATACTTCCAGCTGCCTCTCTAGCTCGTCCCCTGTCTTCGGACTGATATCCTCATCTGGAAAATCGATGTAAGCCTCAATTTGAGCGACGATATGAAGGAGCTGACTCCGAATCTCCTCGGTTTCCACTCCAATTCTACCACCAAGTTGCTGCTGCGCCGCCCGGAGCGCGAGGTCCGTCTGGGCCCCTATCACGTCCATTACCGCCTCGGCCTGGGTCAAATCCATTTTGCCATTCAGGAAGGCCCGTTGAGTAAATTCTCCAGCCATCGCAGACCTCGCGCCACATTCCAGGAGGCGATCAAGAACCCGTTGTACGACCAATACCCCACCGTGACAGCTGACCTCCACCAGATTCTCCCCGGTGTAGCTATTGGGTTTTCGAAAGATGGTCACAAGGACGTCATCAATGACCTCTCCTTCTAATGACCGGATTCGCGCCCTCTGCACGCTTCTTGATTCCTGTTCCTCGCAATCCTTCCCAAGGGCATCCGCGGTAATACTGAGGGCCTCGTCCCCCGAAAGACGAATAATTGCGATCGCTCCCGGACCGAAAGGGGTAGCAATCGCCGCAATGGTCTCATTCACTGGCTTTCGGGGAGCTCGCGGGGAGCCTTTGGCTCACCCAGAGACAGGGAGTCACTCTTTTCAGATCCGCCTTCATCACTGGCAGACTCAACTCCTTGGTCACCCTCGCGATAGGAAATCGCCTGAGGCTCCTCTTCAGGCAGGGGCCCATTCCGCTCAGCGGTTAAAGCGTGGTCACCAACCTCCCGGGGAGAAGCATTTCCCATCTCACCACCGAGCCCAAGAAACTCCCAGCAGACAACTTCCTCCAAAGCGACCTTACTTTCCTCCTCCTCTGTCCAACGTAGCCTTACCGTTGCATAGCGGCTCTGGTCCCGCTTCCCGGCAATATTAATCCATGCCACATCGGACAGAATCCTCCCGTTTAAACCATCATTAGGAACTGTAACCGTGACCCGGTCATGACCAAAGGCTGGATCGCTAAAACGAAAGAACCGCACCCCCTCAGATGCTTCACCGGACAGGCCAAGCGGCAGAGCCTCCCTGACCATGAGTCGAAATACTCCGACTCTTCCGGGCCGTGGCGTATTAATAAAATGTTTGAACAGACGGTACTTGGTCTGGGTATAGACGTGCCAGTCGAGCAGGAGCTTCCCCTCTCTCTCCTTGAAGAAGCCCATAACGCGAACTGGTTCCGTCGAAAACCGCTCTTTATAAGCCAGAGAGGAGAGCAAAAGACCCGGCTCTTCGACTCCGTGCTCTACCTCCAGAGACCCCACTGGCCGGAAAAATTCTGACATCTTTATTTCCGAGGACCTCTCAAACCGCATCAAAAACAATCCTCTCCGCCGGTCCGCGATATCGAGCTGCAGGTAACTGAAGCCCTCAGCCGGCGTATCCGATTCGTCTACCTCCTCTGCTCCAGCATAAAACCGCTCCATTTCATCAAGAAGCCCCGCACCACCAATCACGTAGTTCGACTTCGCCCGGGCGTTCCTAGCACTAAGAAACCCCTGAAGGGAAGCCGCCGCCCTGCTCTTCCACCCCTCCCCAATAAACTCTTCCCGGGTGAGGACTGGGTTTTCCATCTCAGGAAGAGGATCTTTCTCAATGACCGGCCTCTCCGGAGCAGGCACAACGCTCCCCACTCCGTTGTTATTCAGAAATACTAACGTGGCAAGAGCTCCCGCCACAATTACGAGAGCTCCCAAAAAGACCAGCACGGGATGCCCCCGCTTCTCCGGGCCGGGAGCCTGACCACCGAACCCGTGCACACTCTGATGCTCAGGCTCCACTCCAACCTCAGGGGGCGTCACATCAGAATCGACCGGAGGGCCACTTGGAGCCCCTTCCCCCTCAGTGCCGGAGACTCGCGCCACCGATGGATCCCGGGTCAACGATTCCGGGAAGACCTCCGGCGGTGGCGGCGACGAAACACTTATTCCGCAATGAGGGCAGGGTGCGGTCGTAGAAGACAGATCAAAAGGGATCTCAATTTCGCCACGACAGGAATCGCAATGAAACCTCCGGGTAGCCGGAGCGGTAGTACGTGCCATCTGATTATTAAGAACTCTAAAGAGAATAATTCGGAGCTCCGCCCCTGTCAACCAGCGAACGCCTGTTAGTCAGGCCTTTAGAACCTCGTCCAGCACCTCCAAACAGCGCTCGTTCTCAGCTTTGGTCCCCACTGAGATCCTTACCCATTCGGGCAATTTGTAGCCCCGCATGGCTCGCACAATTACTCCTCGGGCAAGCATTCCCGCAAAGACGGCGTCCCCATCACCTACCTCAACCAGGACGAAGTTCGCCTTACTATCGACATAGCTCAGCCCCCGCTGGGCGAAGCCACCCTGTAAAAACGCAAGGCCGGCATCATTATTCTCTACGGTCCTTGCCACGTGCTCGCTATCTTCGAGGGAAGCTAATGCTCCTGCCTGAGCGATAGCATTGGCGTTGAACGGCTGTCTGGCCCGATTCAACAAATCCGCAATGGCCACCGGAGCGATCCCATAACCTATCCTCAGGCTTGCCAGCCCCTGAGCCTTTGAGAACGTTCTCATCACGCATACATTCTTCCCATTCCTGATGTGGCTGATGGTATCCGGAGGATCCTTGAGGAACTCATGATAAGCCTCATCGAAAACTGTGATGACATGATCGGGGATCCTGTCGAGAAAGCGCCCTATCATGTCACCGTCCACCATGGTCCCAGTGGGATTATTGGGGTTCGCGATAAAGACTAGCCGGGTATCTGCGGTAATAGCATCAGCCATGGCATCAAGGTCATGGATAAAACCAGGATCCGGAACCTCCTTGTATTCCGCCCCGAAGAGCTTTGCCATCAACCGGTAAACCACGAAGGCATGCTCAGCCGCTACGAGAGATGTCTTCTCATTCAAAAAGCAATGACAGAGAAGCTCAATAAGCTCATTTGATCCGTTTCCGAGCACCACATTCTGCATTTCGACTCCATGCTTTGCCGCAATTGCACCGCGCAGCTCCCATCCACCACCATCAGGATATAGGTGCCCCTGTTCGATCGCGGCACGCATCGACTCTTTCGCCTTGGGCGATGGACCAAGGGGGTTTTCATTACTCGCCAGCTTTACGATCTCCTCAGGACGGAGCCCCAATTCTCTGGCGGTCTCTTCCACTGGCTTCCCTGGCTCATAAGCGGCCAGATCGCAGACAAATTGATTGGCGAAGCTCTGGATGGACATGGAATAAGTCTGAATCCCCTGAGTATTAATGTTAAGCGTTAAGACTACTCGGCTGGGCCTTTTCCCGTATAAATCGAGGCTATACCGTTAGTGAGAGGCTTCCAGTCCTGCTCGCGCAGCCCCGCCTCACTCAATAGGTCCAGCATCGCCCCGCCACTCGGAAAGCGCTCAATCGAACCGGCAAGGTAATCATACGCGTCTCGTTCCCCGGTAAGCACACCGGCAATCCTCGGAAGGATCCGGTTCAGGTAAAATGCGTAGGGACGCCTGAGAAGACCCTCGGGAAGGGAAAAATCCAGGACAAGAAGAAGTCCAGAAGGCCGGACAACCCGGGCCATCTCTTGGAGCCCTCCTTTCCAATCCTTCATGTTTCGCAGGCCGAAGGCGACCGTCACGACATCAAAACTGTCATCCTCAAAAGGAAGCTCTAACCCATCTGCAACCAAGCTCTTTTTCAAACCCCGGTCCCGGGCAATGTCGAGCATCTCCTCGCAGAAATCCGCTCCCATTACCTCTGCATCGGGACATGAGCGCTGCAGCTCGAGTGCGAGATCGCCTGTTCCGGTTGCAACGTCGAGGATGCGCCCGGGTTTATGCTCTGCCACTAATCGACCTACTTTTCTTCTCCAGAGGATGTCGGTACCCATGCTCAGCACATGGTTTGCCAGTGAGTATTTCTTGCAAATACGCGCAAAGGCACCTTTCACGAACTCCGGATCCTGTGCCTCCCTTTTTTCCATCTTCAACCCCTCGTCAATCTACCAGACATATTACTGAGTTCGCCTACGATGGATCCGGTAAAAGATCCGCATAAATCCCTGGATCGCTCCCGGGAATTTCGAATGCTCCGCACGCTCTCTCGTAGAATTCCTTCGGGCCCACTCCCCCGATTATTGCATAAGCGTATCCCTCGTTTCGCATTGCCTCTAGGGCCTTGAAAAGGAGGGCTTTCCCCAGGCCTGAACCCCGCTCAGACTCCTTGACTCCGGTCGGCCCAAAATACCCCTTGCTCGTCGTTTCATAGCAGGAAAAACCAAGTAGCTCCCTATCCCGCGTGGCTACAAACGAGCTAACTGGTTGCCTGCTAAAGGCCACCTTCACCTCGCTTACCCACTTTGGAGAGAAGTGCGCTCCCACCCAGTCTGCCAGGATATGACGCTCGTAGGCCATCGGTCTTCGGAGAGTAATCCCTTTGGACTCAACCGCCCCGTAGATCTCCGAGGAATCGGGGAGATCATAAAGGCGCACCAGCATGTCGATCATGCGAGAAGACTACGCTCTGAAGCAATGAGGGCAACCGGGAATCATGAGGATCACGCGCAAGAATCCTCACGGCTTCGTTCATGAATTGACCTTGTGCCGGAGAGATGAGAATTGATTCCGCAGAAAAGATGGTCGCTTTTCCCAACTTTGATTCGCAAATCCATGCACGTCTTAACTTTCACTCTTGCCGCCGCCCTGCTCGCTCTCGGCACAATAGGACTGCTAAACACAACCTCGGCCGCTGAGATTCAGGCTCAGGCAATTCCCGGGCTCTTTTTTGGAGGATCTGCCCTGATCGCCGCCCTCTATGCCTTCAGGGAAAAGCGACATGGGATGGCCGCCGCATCCTTCCTCACCTTTCTTGCATTTCTCACAAGCGCACCAGCGGCACTGGGACCGCTATATCGTGGCGTCTTCGACTGGTTCAGGATTGAGCACCGCCAATCTATGATAGTGATGATCCTGTCCGCGCTCTATCTTGGCACCGCCTTCGCTACCTGGAAGCGCTCCCGCCGTGCGATCGCGATCGCACGGCTCAGGGAGGGGTTGACCTCTGACGAGCGTGATGAAGGGGCGTCCTGAGCGCACCCTTAAACAGTCATCAATTCCTGCTCTTTCTCGGCCAGCTTCCCATCGATTTCCTTGATGTAGCGGTCAGTAAGGACTTGCACTTCAGACTCAAAATCGCGCGCCTGATCCTCGGTGAGAACGTTCTCCGTCTTCATTGCCTTGGCGGCATCCATCCCATCCTTCCGACAGGCTCTCACCCTGATCCTGGATTCTTCCGCCATGTTCCTGATCACCTTCACAAATTCGACTCTCCGCTCCTCCGTCAGCTCCGGAATAGGCAGCCTGATAACCTTGCCATCACTCACCGGATTTAAGCCCAGCTTGCCATTTTCGCGAATAGCTCTCTCGATATCCCCCGTCACGCTCGGGTCGAAAGGCTGCACCATGATCGTCCGCGCCTCGGGGGTCGTGATGACAGCTAGCTCTTTGAGTCTCATATTACTCGCATAAGACTCAACATGAACCTCAAGGTTCTCCACCAAACTGGGCGAAGCCTTCCCTGTCCTCACCCCGAGGAACTCCTGTAGCATGTGCTCGACCGCCTTGGCCATTGCGGTGTTTACTTCCTGTTTGCTCGTTTCCTGGTCCATTGTGACTGATTATTATGTCTTTCCATTTAATCTACTCGGCGCAGACCACTGTGCCAAGCCCTTCACCGCGGAGCGCCCTTTCAATATTTCCAGGCTCCCCCAGATCAAAGACTATGATGGGCAAATCATTATCCATGCAGAGGCTGAATGCAGTGGAGTCCATCACCTCTAACCGATTCCTAATACACTCGTGGAAAGTAACACGCTCGTATCTCACAGCCTCCGGATCCTTCTTGGGATCAGCGGTGTAAACTCCATCCACCATTGTAGCTTTCAGGATCACGTCCGCACTCATTTCGCTGGCTCTGAGAGCCGCAGTAGTATCAGTGGAAAAAAAGGGACTACCCGTTCCTGCAGCAAAAACCACAACCCGTTTCTGATCGAGGTGCCGACTAGCCTTCCACCTGAGGAATGGCTCAGCGACATTCTTCATCTCGATGGCAGATTGCACGATACAAGTCACCTCCCGCTCCTCGAGGGCTGCCTGAAGCGCCAACGCATTCATCACGGTGGCCAACATACCAACATAATCAGCGGTTGCCCGATCCATCCCCCGTTCACTTGCCGCAGCACCCCTCCAGAAATTTCCTCCACCAACTACGATCCCCAGCTCGACTCCCGATTCGACTGCCGCAGAGATCTCACTCGCGATTCGGCCCACGATCTCAGGTGATATATTATCCGTGCTACCGGGCTCTCTCAAAGCCTCTCCACTCAATTTCAAAATGGCCCTCTTGAAGGAACGTTCCTTTTCACCCATAGGTAGTTAATCCGTTAGAGCAGTGAAGCAATAGTCCTCATCCGTGAAAAGCGAAAAGGCAGGACCTCTTCCCCTTCTCCCTCTGAGGCCCTGATCCACGCCTTCCGCAAGGCCTTTACCTCCCCTCGCTACTCCGCTGACCCCCAGCCTGTCGGCCAAGCCTGAACCGCTTCGCCAGATCCTTGAGCGACTCGTTTCCATCAGTTGTCCCAGTGATCCCAATCGAAACGCTCAGGACCTCGTCCTTGAAGTTTCGAAAGTAGGAACGAAGAGTCCGCTCGACCGCAATAATGGAAAGCTGGACTACCTGCCTTGCAGTAAGATCCAAATCCTCAGGCAACTTGAAATTACCCATGTCGAACCTAACCAGTAACCGGTTCACCTTCATTTCCGAACTCAAGGCTACGCCACAAAGATTCAGAAGATTTGCATCCTCGACTTCATATCCTTCGCTATTGGTAGCTATCCGATGAGGCGCAGCCACGGCCTTCACTAGATCTTCTGGCATCGCTCCAGTTACGGCATAGGGACGGGCAAAAACCCCAGCCTGCACCGGCCCCTCTTCTCCGAGAGTTTCCCCGACACCATCTGTGCGATGCAGGGAGAGGGGCTGGTAGAGCTCCACGACCTCAAGAGTGACCGCCAGAACAGGCGAACACAGAAGAAGGAGCAAAACCAAGGATCTTAAGAGCATCAACTATAGTCTGTGTTCTTCAGGTCCTACTCACCAGCGAAAAGAAGCACTGCCCCACCTCGAGTGTGTTACCCCTGATGAGTTCTGCGACTGACAAGCGCTTTCCGCCCTCAAGCTGAAGCTCATTCAAGACAAGAGCACCCTCTCCACATGCGACCGTAACCCCGGAAGCACTGACGTCAACGATCTCCCCGGGAACAGCGCCTCTACCCCCTTTTGTCACCTCTACTCCAGCAAACACTTTCATTCGCTTGGACCGGCCACGGCCGTCCTTGAAGTTCGTATAAGAGCCGGGCCACGGCTCATATGCGCGAATACGGCGCTCCAGAACCTCAGCCGAAAACTCCCAGTCAAGCTGACCATCCAAACGCTGTAGCTGCGGAGCATAAGTGGCAAGCTCCTCATTCTGGGGCTTCCCGGCCATTTCATCACTGGCAAGCTTTTCGAGACACGCCTCCACCACTTCAGGAGCCAGGGCTGCTAAACGATCGTGGAGCGTTCCCCCAGTCTCCTCCGCTAGGAGAGGAATCGCCTTCGACAAGACCACGTTGCCCGCATCGAGACGTTCTACCATCTCAATGATACTGATGCCGCTTTCCCGATCCCCCGCCGCAATGGCGGCCTGAATACAGGATGCCCCCCGGTACCTCGGGAGTAAGGAGGCATGAATATTAATACAGCCAAGAGGAGGAACAGCCAAGAGGGCCTTGGTCAGGATCTGACCGTAGGCCATCACCACGATAAGCTCCGGATCGAGGGCTTTAATCGCCACAATCTCTTCCTCGCTCCTCACATCCTCAGGCTGGAACACCGGGATGGAGAGCAAACGGGCCTCCTCCTTGATCCTCGGAGGCCTGGGTTTTGAGCTCTTCCCTACCGGTCTATCCGGTTGGGTCACCAGCCCAACCAGGGTATCTCTCTCCGCCAGTCTCCGAAAGGTTGGAAGAGCGATATCTCCTGTGCCCATGAAGAGTAGCCGCATAATCAATTTGTGGTGACCAGTAGACTGACTGCCATACGCGCAGCCCACTCGAGGGGATAGAGAATCGGCCTAGACCACTATCTTTGCCCGCTCCTTGTAAGCATCTATCTTTACAATTTCCCCGATTATATCGCCAAGAACCTCAACCGGCGGGCGGGTAGCATCGACATCAATGACCTTGTCAGTGTAATACTCGGTCAGCGGGCGAGTCTCCTCAACGTAGGTTTCTATCCTGTGACTGATTACCTCGTCGCTGGCATCATCGAAGCGGTTTTCCTTCAAGGCACGTTTCCTCATCCGCCGGGCCAGCTCCTCACGATCCGGGCAGGTCAGATGTATCACTGTATAAACCTCAAGGTAGTTCTCAATGATTTCGGCCTGCTGCACGTTTCTTGGAATGCCGTCGAGCACAAGAACATCGATATCCGGCTTGTAGCGGTAGGTTTCGATCCAGTTGTCGATCTGAACCTTCCACAACCCTATGGTCAACTCATCCGGCACGAGTTCTCCCTTACTGGAATACTCTACGAACTGCTGCCCAAGAGCAGTCCGGGTATCCAGAGAGCGAAATACATCGCCACATGCGCAATGGAAAAAACGGGGAATAGTGCCCAGCACTTTTCCCTGGGTTCCCTTCCCGGAACCCGGGGCCCCAACAATTAGAACTGCCGGGAAAGGTTTGTGTGATTTTTCTCCCACAATTTAAAGCGAGTTAGACATTCTTCCTAATAACGAATCATAGCCGCTCCAAGCTCCAAATCAAATTTCCGCTGGTGATCCCCTCATCCTTAGTGCTTTCCCCAGCCCCCCCTCCGCAACGCTTCCAAACCTTTAAAAGGCGGAGATCAATAGGCAAAGAGGCAAAAGAAAGGCAGCGGCAGGAGCAATGCAACGTCTGCGAGAATTCTCAGTGATACCCGCGAAAAGAGATGACGGAATAACGCAAGAAAGGCCACCCCCCCTGCACCCACCATCGCGGCCAGGTAAAAGGCCTTATGAGCCTGCGAGCCAAAGGCCTCGGCAGAGCCCGCAAGCAGGTAACATACGATCACCAAGGCGAGAAGGAGGATCCTGAGAATCTTATTCTCGGTGTCACTCTCATCTCTCTCCTCCGCACCCCTTTGAGATTCACTAGTCGACTCCCAGTGGTCAATCACCATCATATTGATCATGCACAGGGCCGCAAACACCACGACCTCCGAAGACAAAGCCAGCTCGTGAAAACCAACCGAGCTTCCACTACGAAAGTGCACTCCTACGCTTGTCCCATAAGCAAAAGCCAACCCCGCAACAACGTTCTTGAACCAGGACACCCCTCTGCTGGAACTCTGAAAACTTATCAGAAAATACAAGATGACCGGAGCAGCAGCTGGGTAGCAATAGGCTAGCAGTCCCCGTGATTGCCGCGACAAGAGAAAAAACACTCCCACCACGCCGACACAGAGTGCAATTTTCATCAGTCCGCGATAGTCCCAATGAAAGCGGTGCCGTAAAGACAGCTCATCCTTCGATCCTCGTTGACCTCGGGAGTCCATCAGGCGGTCGGCCACATAAATACACCATACTGTCAGAGCCAGGAGCCACGGCAAGGAAGGCTGGTGGTATTTCACCAGCCAAATCTGCTTGAACATCCAGAACCATGCGAGCGCCACTAAGGGAGCATCGAGACTCAGAATGTTAGGCCAAATCCAAAGGGGACGACGTGCCATGGGCGCGCACAAACCTCCCTCGACGCGCATGACAAAGCAAGATAGTTCGACTCAGGTATTCATCAAGTTCGGATCACAGAAGGAATGGCGGAAGAGCTACCCCAATTCCATCGGCAACCACTCGGAGGAGCTCGGCCTCCTCATTGCTAAGCACCCCATCCTCGGCAGCCGCATGACCGCACATTTCGAGGATTCTCTTTTTTAAGAGCGGTGACGCCTCCTCGAACGCAGCAAGAGCTGCCAATACCAATTCCGAGTTAAGGCCGTCCTCGGGAAGCAGAGAAGGCACCCTGCTCTCGAATGGAGTAGACCCCTCTACAGCAAATTTGAAAGCCTTTGCCGCTCCTTTACTATCGCGCCCGTTCCACGCCATCATTGAAAGCAGAATGTCTCCGGATTCCGAAAGCCCCTTCGTCAGCCCGGGACCGCGTTCGAGCTTCCTTTTTCCTGTGAAGAAGTGTCTAGACAGGTGCCTAGACAACGAGTGCTGGAGCATAAACTCGAACAGGTCCACCTTCTCGTCAGCTGCAATAACCCAGTCCAGCATCTGCAGGAGACGCTCATACTCACTCTCGCTCAGCCGCTTGAGAGTTGGAATGCAGAGGTCTAGAATCGCAATCTTCGCGGCTGAGTGAAGCGGCCCAATGGTTTCATGCCACTCGCTGAGTGTTTCCACGTATTTCCGCCCCATACCCTGGCGCAAGCCCTCCAGCTGCTCCCTGCATTTCCTAGGATCTCCGGACAGCAACATTGCGAATATCAGGACCTGCGCCTTACTTCGATCTCGCGCGGCGGCGCTCCACTCCTCATCAATCCCAACGCAAATCTGCTGCCCGCGCTCCAGCTGCCAATCGATGTCATCACCCAGGCAAGCAAGCGTCTCGGCTGCCTTTATGGCTGGCGGCTCTCGAGTCGAAGCCGAAGAAGAAAAACCAGCCATCGAAGCCGAGGGAGCCCCGACGCCCGCCATATCTACATCGGGTAGTGATACGGAGTCAAAATTGACTTTGGAAGAGTTGGGATCCAGGGCCCGAATTCTCACCTGAAGCGGAGGATGAGTCGCCATACCCCAACGGAACAATCCGCCCTCTGCGAAAAACATGTGACTCATCGCGGCAGCTTGGGGACTCTGAACCCGGGCACCTTCCTTCCAACCTCCAATCTTCTTGAAGGCCCCTATAAGTCCATCGGTATCACGAGTAAATTGAACAGCCGACGCGTCGGCAAGAAACTCCCTTTGACGGGACACCGCGGCCTGAATCGCCCGTGCGAAAAACCCTCCAATTGCCCCTGCGAGGAAGAGGGCAAACCCTGAGAGCAGTAGCACAACGAGCACGCCCCCACCCTCCTTGCTATTCTTACTGGGGCGAGCATACCGTAATGAAGAGATCAGCACTCGTCCCACAATCATGAGGACGAGGATCCCAAAAATAAACCCAACTAAACGCATATTGAGGCGCATATCGCCATTCCGGATATGGCTGAATTCGTGTGCAATAACCCCCTGCAACTCTGACCGAGAAAGCAAATCAAGGCACCCCCTCGTCACGCCGATCACGGCATTGGAGGGCTCGGTGCCCGCCGCAAAGGCATTAATCCCGGCTTCCTGATCCATCACGTAGACAAGTGGAACCGGTGTTCCTGACGCAATTGCCATCTCTTCCACGATATTCAGGAGCTGTCGCTCCTTGAGATCTCCGGTGTCGGGCTGCACGGGACGCCCTCCCATACCTTCAGCAACCGCCCGCCCTCCTCTTCGTAAATCGATCGACTTATAGGCCGTCCCTCCGAGGATCAGAAGCAAGGTTGCCCCGGCAACGAAAGCGAACAGCTCTGGATCCCAGAGCTCTGGCAGGGACCCTGCCAGCTTCATGGCAAAGGCAACACCGAAATACACCGAAACCACGATGGAGATCACCGCACAGACAAAATAAGCAATCAGCCACTTGGTTCTGCGGCGAGCCTGATCCTGCGCCTCAAAAAAATTCATCGCTTTACACAAGGTCGCTCCTCTATCCCCAGAGACACCCCAAATTAGCAATTCAGCCGATCAGTCGAAACTCACCTTTACGGCCTCGCGTTCGGCCTCACTACTGACTTCGAAGAGAACTGCAGCCTTAAAATTAAACATTCCAGCGATGATATTAGAGGGCACAACTTCTATCTTCGTGTTGTAGAGAGTTGCTGCATCATTGTAGGCCTGACGGGAGAAACCGACCTTGTTTTCGGTGGTGGTAAGCTCCTCGCTCACCTGCATCATATTTTGGTTGGACTTGAGATCCGGATACGCTTCTGCAAGCGCAAAAAACTTGGTCATCATCGAACCCAGCCCTGCCTCGGCCGCCATCAATCCTTGCATCTGGGCAGCATCATCCGGGTTCAATCCATCCCGAGCACTCGCTGCCGCATTACGCGCCTGAATAACCGCTTCAAGGGTCTCACGCTCGTGCTTCATGAACGATTTAGCCGTCTCCACCAGATTTGGAATCAGGTCGTGGCGCCGCTTCAACTGAACGTCAATCTGGGCAAAGGCGTTACGATACATGTTCCGCAATCTAATCAACCCGTTGTAAGCTCCAATCGCCCACAGAAGGAAGAAGACTACCAACACACCGAAGGCGAGCAGGACCATCGTTCCTCCATCCAAAAACGCTAAATTTTGAGAAAGTGATTCATTCATGATGTTGGGAGCACAATACTAGCGCACGACTCTTGAGTCGCCATTATAAAACCATCCCATATTTAGACCCCTCAAACCCGGATGCCCCTCTCCATCACCGCTGCCGATCCCATTCGGTCCCAGAAGTTCGCCGCAATCGACTTTGAATCCGCTGGTGCCGCACGCGGACGAACCGATGTTCCAGTTCAGGTCGGCATCACTCTCTGGTGCCCGCGGCAAGGGCTTGGGGAATCGTTCTGCTCCTATCTTTCGTCTGACCAGCCAATTTCCTGGTCAGCTCGAAAAGTGCACGGCATCACCCTCGAAGACCTTTCTGGCGCACCCTCTCTACTCTCTCTCTACCCCCGGATCCGTGACCTTCTGCAGAATCGGGTCCTTGTCGCCCATGGGCACGGCACAGAGAAACGATTCCTCCGGGCCTTTCCTGGCCATCAATTCGGGCCTTGGGCCGACACCTTGAATATTGCCCGTGCCGCGTGGCCGGCTCTTGCTGAGTTTTCTCTAGGGGAGCTGGTAGGGCACTTTAAATTGAAGCAGAAAGTTGATGACATTCATCCCGAGCGACACTGGCATGATGCACTTTATGACGCCACCGCCTCTGCCATCCTTCTGGACCACCTCATCACTTCCCTTTCCCTTCATGACAAAGCTCTGGATCTCCTCCTCCGTCCCGATCTCTCGGCATGGAAGTCCCTCAGACCTTCGTAGTAGCTTGCCAATCACGCCCATCACGTCCAGAACCTGCCTGCATAGAAGTCCACCGTGCCCCAAGTTACTGTCAACCTACCCGAACGCTCCTACGATATCATTGTCGAAGTTAACGGCATTGCTAGAGCAGGCTCCCTGATTAAGGAAGCTGGGCTTACAGGTAGAGCAGCACTTATCAGCGATGAGAATGTCGCCCGCCATTACGGCGAGGAAGTCCGCGCATCCCTCGAGGCAGCTGGCTTCGAAGTCTCCTCCCACCTCATTCCTGCGGGGGAGTCCTCCAAGTCCATGGAGCAGGCCCAATCCCTCTGCCGCTCTCTCATCGAGCACCAGCATGATCGCGGCAGCTTCGTGGTCGCTCTCGGAGGGGGCGTCGTCGGGGACCTGGCTGGTTTCGTGGCAGCCATCTTTTATCGCGGTATTCCTTTCGTGCAGATCCCGACCACCATCGTGGCCCAGGTTGACAGTTCAGTTGGCGGCAAAACGGGCGTAAACGTCCCCGAGGGGAAAAATCTCCTTGGAGCGTTTCAGCAGCCTCGTCTCGTCCTCGCTGACCCTGGCGTCCTGCGCACTCTCCCCCGCAACGTGTTTTGCGAGGGATTCGCTGAGGTCATCAAACACGCTGCCATTCGGGATGCGTCCATGCTCTCGGAACTCGAAGCAATGGACCCTCAGAATCAGGAGGTCTCACCCGAACTTATCGCTGCCAATCTGGCCATTAAAGCCCGCATCGTGGAGGAAGACGAACAGGAGACCTCGGGCATCCGCGCCCTTCTCAATTTCGGACATACCATTGGACACGCAATCGAATCCACCGCCGAATACGGCACCCTTCTTCATGGCGAGGCCATCTCTCTCGGAGTCCGGGCCGCCCTCTATCTCTCCGAGAAGAGGGCCGACCTCCCCCCCGCGGACACCGCCCGACTTCTCCATCTTCATGAGCACTGGGGACTCCCTCTTATCCTTGAACTTGATCTCCGTAGCGATGCAATCATGACCGCCCTCGCCCGGGACAAGAAGTTCACCGCAGGAGGAATCCGCTTCGTCCTCCTGCGTCAGCTGGGCGAGGCCTTTGTCTCTGACGAAGTTATCGAGCAAGATCTCATCGAGGCCATCGAGCACGTCCGCACGCCGATGTAGAAGGCTTCGCCTCCTGCTCTTCTCTTCTTACTCGTTCTCCTCGTCCACAAACGCCTTCCTTGGAAAACGCACCCGATCGACAAGATGCTGGACTTCCGGCGGCGGCGGTTTGGTTGCGAGTGAGATTCCAATCGCGAGAACGAAATTGATGATCATTCCGAAGGTTCCAATTCCCTCGGGGGAAATCCCGAGCCACCATTCGTCCTCACCAGCTGCCTTATTGAGGAACTTGAAGTAAACGATGTACCCCGCGGTAAAGAGAAGCCCAACAACCATACCTGTTACAACCCCCGGCAAATTCGCCCGCTTCCAGAAAATCCCGAGGATAATGGCCGGGAAGAAGGAGGACGCGGCAAGACCGAAGGCAAAGGCCACCACCGCCGCAACATAATCCGGCGGATTCATTCCGAAATACCCAGCCACAACAACCGCACCACCTGCTGCAATTCGCGCGAGGAGAAGCTCCTTCTTCTCGCTAAGATCCGGCTTTATCGTCTTCTTGACGAGGTCGTGCGCCACCGCGGTTGAGATTACCAGCAATAACCCTGCTGCCGTCGAAAGCGCAGCCGCCAACCCCCCTGCTGCCACAAGACCGACCACCCAGTTCGGCAACTTCGCAATCTCTGGGTTAGCCAGAACCATGATGTCGCGATTTACCGTCAACTCGTTCATTTCAAGATCAGGCAATTCAGCAGCATTCTTATCGGTTCTCCCGGTATACTGAATGATTCCATCCCCATTTTTGTCATCAAAGACGATCAAATCTGTTTCCTCCCAGTTCTTAAACCAGGACGGCATCTCGGCATAAGGCTTATTGGATACCGTATCAAGCAGGTTGGAACGGGCGAAGACCGCAACCGCTGGGGCCACCGTATAGAGGATGGCTATAAACAACAGAGCCCAGAACGCAGACGTTCGCGCCGCCTTCACCTTCTTGACCGTGTAGAAGCGGACAATGACGTGTGGCAGTCCGGCAGTACCCAGCATGAGCGCCGCCGTGATACAGAACATATCGAAGGTTCCTTTTTGGCCCTCGGTATAATTTCCAAACCCGAGTTCCGTTGAGAGCCCATCGAGACGGTCCAGCAGATACATCCCACTATCCTTGTACTCGCCACCAAACCCAAGTTGTGGGATCGGGTTCCCCGTCATCTGGATCGCGATAAAAATGGCTGGCACCGTAAAGGCGAAGATCAGGACGCAATACTGCGCTACCTGGGTGTAGGTAATCCCCTTCATCCCCCCCATCACCGCATAGAAAAACACCAGTCCCATCCCGATCAAAACCCCGGCCTCCGCGTCAACTTTCAGGAAACGGGCAAAGACGATCCCAACGCCCTGCATCTGTCCACAGACGTAGGTAAATGAGACGAATATCGCGCAAACCACAGCCACTAATCGGGCAATATTCGAGTAGTAGCGATCGCCGATGAAATCCGGCACCGTAAACTTACCGAAGCGACGTAAATAGGGGGCGAGCAAAAGAGCCAGAAGAACATATCCACCTGTCCAACCCATGAGATAGCGAGCGCCATCCCGCCCCGCGAACGAGATAATGCCTGCCATTCCAATGAACGAGGCCGCGCTCATCCAATCGGCTGCAGTCGCCATCCCATTGGCAACCGAGGGCACTCCCTTCCCGGCGATATAGAATTCCCCGGTCGACTTCGCCTTGGCCCAGATCGCAATCCCGATGTAGAAGGCAAAGGTCAGAACTGCAATACCCAGCGTCCACTTCTGGACCGGGTCCATCGCGGCCAGATAAACATTATTTGAAAGAAGACTATGCATCGTCGCCCTCCTCGCCGAGTAGCTCTCGATCCAACCTGTTCATCGCAAGGACGTAGATAGCAATAAGCACTAAGAAAACATAAATGCTTCCTTGCTGTGCAAACCAGAACCCAAGCTTGAACCCAGTTCCTGGAATCCGAATCTTGTCCAGCTGGTCCACAAAGAGGATCCCACATCCATAGGACACAATGAACCACACGGAGAGAAGCCCTCCCAGCCAGGATAAGTTCTTTCGCCAATACCGGGCCCGGGCAGCGGCGGAGGGGGTTTCGCTCATGCTCGCGGGGTCTAACAATGCAAACACGCCGAGGGAAGAATTTTTCCGGAATACCGATGTGAGTAAGTCTCCTAAAGAGTATTGTTTATAACTTTTCAGGGCGACTCATGGATGACAACTTATCAAAGAATCTGATGGCCTCTTCCCCAAGTTTCTTAGGTTTTGATACTCTCCCTGCCCACGGAGCTTTGCTCGTACCTGGACGACTCCGACATGAGGAGCTTCTAGCGCTAGTTGCCAGACTAGCACCCCGGAGCCTGATATGGCTGGTCGAGGAAACCGCCATGGTGGATCCCGCCACCCAGGAATACCTTAACGGTGAGGACATCCGAGCTGTAACCTTTTCCCAGGCCGACCCAGATCCCGCGGCCATCGGGAAGGCCCTGGCAGAAAAAATAAAGGACGACTCCTTGATGATCTTCATACCCGGAGATGCGGCCGCCCGTCGGGGTACTGCATGCCACATTCCCCCGGCACTGAACGCATTTCTCTGTGATCTCAAGCTGCCCACCATCCCCCTTGCTGTCTCTCTTCCCTCTGAACTCAAGCTTGCCACGGAGTCCGGATCTCATCTCCCCTCCGCGATTTTTGCCCTCGGTGACCTGATCCCGGCCAGCGAGGTCACCCTGCCTGCTTACCAGGAAAACCTCCTTCGAGCCTCCGAAAGCAGCTTTAGCTCACGAACCTTCCTGCGGGAATCTCTCAGCAGACACCTCCTCACCGGACTGAAGAAACACAGTAAGACCTCCGTTCACGACGGCACCGATGACAGCTCACTCTCCTACGGCAATCTGCTCGCTGCCGCTATCGCCCTCTCAAAGGAGATTCGGAGAAGCACTGACAAAAAAAGGGTTGGCATCATCCTGCCCCCGGGCAAGGGAGGATTGCTCGCAAATATCGCCGTTCTCTTTGCAAACAAGATCCCTGTTAACCTGAATTTTACTGCATCGCAGGAAGCAGTGGAATCAGCCATCAGACAGGCTGATCTCGATAAATTCATTACCGCAGACCCCTTCGTCCGAAAGGTCCCAACCTTTCCTTGGCCGCCCACCCGGGACCTTCTCCTGATAGAAAGAATTCTCCCCGGGATCAAACTAGCGATTACTCGATGGTTCCTTCTTTCCAAGCTCCTTCCGACCTGGGCTCTCTCCTTGCTCCTGAAACTACACAAATCTGGACGAGGAGACGATGAAGCAACGCTTCTATTTACCTCCGGATCCTCGGGCGAACCAAAGGGAGTCCCACTCACTCACCGCAATGTGCTCGCCAATGTCTGCCAGTTTGGCACGCGATTATCGCTGCCTAAGAATGCGGGAATCCTTGGCTCCCTGCCACTCTTTCACTCCTTTGGCTGCACCGTCACCCTGTGGTATCCAATCATCGAAGGCACCAGGCTCGTAACCTATCCCAGCCCCCTTGAAACCAAGCGCCTCGCTGAGTTGATTCATGAACACCAGCTCAACCTGCTGCTAGCCACGCCTACTTTCCTGCGCGGATATATGCGCCGGGTGGACCCAGAGCTCCTCTCCTCGCTCGACTATGTCGTCACCGGAGCAGAGAAGCTTCCCTCGAACCTTGCCGAGTCCTTCGAAAAGAAATTCGGAAAACTTCCCTTCGAGGGATACGGCCTCACTGAAACTTCCCCTGCTACCAACGTCAACCTGCCCGATCCTGAGACTCCAATAGAGAGTGTCCCAGTGATATCCTGTAGTAAGCTCGGCTCAGTGGGCCCGTTCCTTCCTGGGATGGCTGTCAAAATCACGGATGCGTCCACCGACGCACCGTGCACAGTAGACCAGAGCGGGATTATCTGGCTTCGGGGCGCCAACGTTTTTCCTGGATACCTGGGTCGGGAGGATCTCACCGAGGAGGTCATGATTGACGGCTGGTTCAAGACAGGCGACGTCGGAAGAATGGACGAGAATGGATTCCTCTACATCGAGGGAAGGATGTCGCGCTTCTCTAAAATTGCCGGAGAAATGGTCCCCCATGAAGTCATCGAGGGGCACCTGAATAGGATTCTCAACCTTGATGGAGAAGAGGAGAGGAAGATCACAGTTGTCGGAATACCCGACGAGAAGAAAGGCGAAGTCATCGGCCTCCTCTCGACCATTTCGGGCGACACCCTTCAGCAGGAGCTGGTCGACATCCGCCATCAGCTTATGGACGAAGGCATCCCCTCCCTCTGGTGTCCCAAGACCATCATCCCGGTGAATGAGATCCCCCTCCTCGCATCTGGCAAACTCGACTTGAAGGCCTGCAACACCTTGGCGCAGGAGAGCGCACACGGGGTGTAAACATGGGAACATCCGAGAGCGCCCTGCCCCATTGGCTCCGCCCTCATTTTATTGAGGCAGAAAACCTCCTGCGGTTCGAGCGCTTCATGGAGCTCTGCCTTTATGACGAGGAGAATGGGTATTATGCGAGAAACATAAACTCTGTCGGGACTAGCGGGGACTTTTCCACAACGCCCAGCCTTTCACCGGTCCTCGCTATCGCGCTCTCTCAAGCCATCATGACTTCCGGCCTGCGCGACATTATCGAAGTAGGCCCCGGTGCTGGAGACCTCGCCTCTCAACTTCTGCTCCAGCTAAGGCCATCCGCTCTCTCCTTGCGAAAGCGAATCCGGTATCACCTTGTGGAGCGCTCAGCCCCTCTGAGAGCTCTCCTGAAACAACGACTCGGCCGCTCGGTGAAATTCCACCCTGACATGCAGTCTGCTCTCAAGGTCACGGGTGGAACTGGCTTTGTCATATCCAACGAACTTGTTGATGCATTTCCAGTTCGAGTATTCCAGGGGGCCCCCGGAGCTATCCATGAGCTTTTCCTTTCTTTGAAAGGTGGCAGCCTTGTCGAGGAGTGGGTGCCCACGAGCGAGATCCCGGACTCAACACAATTCAATCTCCCTCGAGACCCGAAACAACGCCTGGAGATTCATCACAGTTACCGCACATGGCTCGACCAATGGCTCCCCTCGTTTCAAAACGGGAAACTGGTCACCATCGATTACGGTGGCTCAGGAGCCGAGGTATACTACCGGAAGCCTCAAGGAACACTCCGTGCCTATTACCACCACGAACATCTCACCGGACCAGACATCTACCGGCTTTGCGGGAGACAGGACCTGACAGCAGATGTCAATTTTGAGGACTTAATCTACTGGGGCGAGCAGTCTGAGCTTTCAACCAGAAGGCTCGTGAATCAGCACGACTACTGTCAGGCTCATCAGGGCCGTGTGACCGACACCCAAGAAGCCCGATTCCTAACCGACCCCGCCGGGGCCGGCAACGCGTTCAAGGTCCTGGAGCAGGAGAGATCCGAAGTCGGTCCTGTCACGATAGGCTAATCGAGTTTACACTCCTCTCGTGAAGCGGTCTCTCCTCCTCAGCCTCGCCTTGTCCCTGCCGGCATCGGGCTTTGAAATCGCCGACGATTGCCTTCAAGTGATTGTCGGCACTTCAGAGTCGTGGCAGAGCTCGCATCTTACCTTATCAATATACGAGAGAGTTCCGGGGCATTCATGGCGACAGGCTGCCGGCCCCTGGAAAGGCCGGTGCGGGAAAAAGGGCCTTGCGTGGGGTCGTGGTCTCCATCCCGCATCCAATACCCCTCTAATTAAAAAAGAAGGTGATTGGTGTTCTCCTGCAGGAGTCTTCACCCTTGGAGGTGTTTGGGGTTACGAGAAGTCCATAAAAAAGAGGCCCGGCACGAACTACCACCAGATCACCACCCGCGACCTGTGGGTCGAAGATCCAACCTCTGCTCACTACAACAGACACCTTACTCTCAATCACGAGCCTCGGGAATTGTGGGAAAAGAAGGCCCAGATGCGGCAGAACGACTACCCGCATTCCCTGAAGCTCTTTATTGCTCACAATACTGAACCCAAGCCTCTTCCCGGGGCGGGATCCTCCATATTCTTCCATATCTGGCGCAGCGGCGGCACACGCCCTACTGCGGGGTGCACAACCATGAAGGAAATTCACCTTCGCTCCCTTATTGCAGGATTGGACCCCGGTAAAAATCCTGTCTACGTCCTCCTGCCCCTGCAGGATTACCGGAGGCTGAAGTCCGCCTGGTCCCTCCCCTGATATCACTGGAAAACAGGCCTTCACTGCGATTAACTCCTTGACCGGGAGTCCGCCCGCTACTATCTCCAGCGGCCGCCTGCCCTCCCTTTAGGGCCTGGCTTCAACCACTACTAAGACTGACATGGCAACTACCGAAGTCATCCTCCGCGAGAAAATAACCGGCTTAGGAGCCGAGGCTGATGTCGTGAAAGTCAAAGCCGGCTTTGCGCGAAACTTCCTCATCCCGAACGGAAAGGCTCTTGAAGCTACAAAGGGAAACCTTCGGACCTTGGAATCCTTGCACGCCAAGCGTGCTCAGAGAGAAACCGAAGAGTTGGCCGACGCACAGGAACTCGCCGGTAAGATCAGTCGTATCAAACCGAAGTTCACTCTCGAAACTGGACAGGGTGGAAAAGCGTTTGGATCGGTCACCTCCATGGATATCCAGAAAGAACTTGAGGCCAAGGGCATCATCATCGACCGCACTGCTATCAAGTTGGACAAGCCACTCAAACGTTCAGGCAAAAGCGATGTTGAGGTCAAGATTCACTCCGAGGTCTCCACTACTCTAACAGTGACGGTCGAGACTGCAGAAGGCTCTGCCCCCGCTTCTGCGAGTGGGGAATCGGAAAGCTAAGGGAAAGGCAGATCGCCACCCCGGGGCCATCCCAGCCCATAGGAACACCTTCCGCCCGCGGGGACACCGTGCCCCGGCGGCATGCGTTTCTAACAATTAAACAAGTTTTTCCCCGGGTTCTTCACAGTCAGAGAGCCCGCTCCGGCATCTGGAAACCTTTACTACTAGGGACCGGCGGGCCCCTCCGATCTCTGATTCACATTAACTCGGACCCCTTAACCAAATCTTACCTTCAGTTAGATTCCCTGCCCCCCTCCTCTTGGTAGTTTCCTACCCAACATGCCTTCTGACTCGCCGCCTAACAAGGACTCCCCACGCCTGCAAGTTGTAGAGGCAGGTGACCAGGGCGCCGCCCGCGCACTACCCAATGCGATTGGGCCCGAGAAAAGCATCCTTAGCTCCATGATGCAGGAGCCAACGGAATACATCGGCGCCGCGGTTGAGGAGCACCTCGCTCCCGGCCATTTCTACATTCCATCACATGGCACTCTCTATGAAACCCTCTTGGAGCTTTATGAGAAAGGCCAACCTATCGAGCTCGTTTCCCTGACCCAGCTCCTGAAAGACAGAAATCTTCTAGAGAACCTCGGAGGACCAGGTGAGCTAACCACCATTTACACCTATTCCCCGACAGCAGCTCACTTCGAACACCACCTTGGCATCGTTAAGGCCAAGCATATTCTCCGGTCTGTCATCTCCTCCTGCACGGACTCCATCAGTAAGGCTTACGACGACCCTGAGGACGTCCAATCATTCCTCGACGCGGTGGAGTCCAAAGTCTTCGCAATCAAGGAGGATTCAGAAGTACAGGGCGAGACGAAGGTCGGCGACCTGATTGAGGGCGTCATTGAGGTTCTACAGCAGTTTATGCATAACGAGCGCCCGCTTGAAGGGGTCTCGACGAAATACACCAAGCTCGATGAAATGAGCAAAGGTCTTAAGCCCGGAGAGATGTTCATTATCGCCGCGCGTCCTTCGATGGGAAAGACCTCTCTCATGATGAATATCGTGGAGCACGTTGCTATTGAGCAAGAGGTTCCCACTCTGGTCTTTTCATGCGAAATGAGTGCCCAGCAGATCGTGCAGCGACTCCTTTTCTCAAGGGCCCGCTACAGCATGGCGAATCTTCGACCTGGCCTGCAGCCAACCAAGGAAGAACTCCAGAACATCCTTGATGCCTCCAAACAGTTGAAGTCCGCACCGCTCTACATTGACGACACTCCTGCGATTCCCATCGGCGACGTCCGGGCAAAAGCACGCCGTAAGAAACGGGACTCTGACATTGGATTGATCGCGGTCGATTATCTCCAGCTCATGCGCTCACAATCCCGCCAGGCTGAAGGTTCCCGCGAACGTGAGATCGCCGAAATTTCAGCTGGCCTCAAGGCCCTCGCGAAGGAACTCAACATTCCCATCATTGTTCTTGCCCAGCTCAATCGTGGTCCTGAGCAGCGAGGAGGTGCCCCACGGATGTCTGATCTTCGAGAGTCTGGATCACTGGAGCAGGATGCCGACCTCATCGGCCTTCTCTACCGGCAGGAGTATTATGATAATACCACGCCGGAGGGCGACGACGCCGACCACGAGCGCGATGCTAACCAAGGCAAGGCAGAACTTATTATTGCCAAGAATCGAAATGGCCCGACAGGCAATGTGGAGCTCACCTTCCTCAAGCAGCTCATGCGTTTTGAGACCCGCGCGCCAGAACCCCACGATTAAAAGAAGCACATGGGCAATAACCATGCTGCATCCGAGGGTAGCACTGATTTCCTCCTGATACTTGGGGTAAATAAAGTCCTCCACCTCAGATTCTCACTGAAAAAAGGAGAGATAATGAGTAGTATCCGGTTGTTACAGGACGTTTCCTGACCGGCAGGAATGGCATCAAACCCGATCACACTTAGCCTCTCCAGCTTCAACCCAAAGGTTTTGCTCTGCGCTATTGCCTGCCTCGGTGCAGCTGCTAACGCCGGTGAGACTGCTGAGGATCGTAGTAGCGCCTCGGAGACTGAGAACTCTCACAGGGCAGGAAAGGATTTCTGGTCGTTCCAACCCATCACTCGCCCGAGTCCTCCTGCCGTTCAAGATTCCCAATGGCCTGCGACCGGAATCGACCAGTTTATCCTATCCGCCCAACAACGCCACGGACTATCTCCGGTCCCAGACGCACCTGCCACCACTCTCCTGAGACGAATTTATTTCGATTTGGTCGGCCTGCCTCCCAGCCCAGCTAAGATCCGAGCCTTCCTCGAGGCTGTGAGGAAAAACCGGGACGAAGCAATCGCGGCCGTCGTAGACAACCTCCTTTCCAGTCCAGATTTCGGCGTCAAATGGGCTAGGCACTGGCTCGATATCGCCCGCTACTCGGAATCCACTGGAGGAGGACGCACTCTTCTCTTTGGTGAAGCGTGGAGATACCGTGATTACGTGGTCAATTCCCTGAATTCTGACAAACCCTATGACCGCTTCATCCGCGAGCAGATAGCTGGCGATCTGCTCGCAGGCGGCAGCCTCGAAGAAAGGCAACAAGCTTTAATCGCCACCGGGTTTCTCCTTCTTGGACCAACCAATTATGAACTCCAGGACAAGACGGTCCTTGAAATGGATATTATCGATGAACAGCTTGATACCATTGGAAAGGCTTTTCTCGGGCTAACCATCGGCTGCGCCCGCTGCCACGATCACAAGTTCGACCCAATAGATTCCGGAGACTACTACGGAATGGCGGGTATCCTGAAAGGAACCAAGGTGGTAATCCACAGCAATGTGTCTACCTGGAACAAGCGACCCCTTCCTCTTTCTCCAGAACAGGAACACCTCCACAAGCAGCAAGCCGCCCGCATCAAGACCCTCCAGCAGGAAATATCGCTCCTCAGCAACAAGAAGACGAAGGCATCCATCCCTCTGAGCTCTCTCCCCGGCATTGTCGTTGACGATGAGAATGCCCAGAGGAAGGGCGAGTGGACCCGGTCAACCTCGAACAGCGGGTATGTGGCAGCGAACTACCTGCATGATGGAGCTACTGGGAAGGGAGAGAAAGAAGTCCGTTACAGGGCTGGGATTCCTGGTGATGGAAAATTTGAAGTCCGTATTTCCTACACGGAAGGCACGAACAGGGACCGCAAAGTTCCTGTAGTAGTTCGCCACGCCGACGGCGAAAAAACCATCTATGTCGACCAGACCCGCCGCCCTCCGATCGATGGCAGTTTCATCTCCCTCGGAACCTACGACTTTCTTGCAGGCGACTGGGATGTCGTCCTTATTTCCAATCAGGGGACAACTGCGCACGTCATCGCTGATGCCGTGCAGTTAATTCCCCAGGGGACAGCCCCAAAAAACAGCACTCCGTCCCCAGAGAAGAGCGAGAGAACGCAAGCGCAACTGGCAGCATTGAAAAACGAACTCAAATCCCTACGGGAAGCGGGAAGTCCATCCGCGATGGTGATTGCAGCCGAAGAGGCTCCTGGTCCCGCTGATATCCCAATCGCCTTACGCGGTAACGCTCACGAATCCGGACCGAAAGCACCCAGGGGATTTATTAAGATCCTACAAACCACCCCAACACCCGTCATCGCTCCGAAATCAAGCGGGCGGATGGAGCTGGCCAATTGGATTGCCGACCCCAACAACCCCCTCACCGCCCGGGTATTTGTCAACCGGGTCTGGCATCACCTTTTTGGCAGGGGGATCGTGAAGTCCGTCGACAACTTTGGGCAAATGGGTGATTCACCCTCAAACCCCGAGCTGCTCGACTACCTTTCCACCCTCTTTATTGAGGAGGGCTGGTCCACCAAGAAACTTGTGCGCAAGATCGTGTTGTCCCGAGCTTATCAACTAAGCTCCTCGTCCGCGCCTTCGCAAGCGTCATCTGACATTGAAAACCTTCTCCATTGGCGCCAGAACCACCGGCGTCTGCAAGCTGAGGCCATTCGGGATTCCATTCTCTCGGTGAGCGGCGCACTCGACGGCCGACTCGGCGGTAATACCGTGAAGCCCGGCACTAAAACAGAGTATGGTTATCAATTTGGCGGCACCCGCAGAAGTATATATACGCCGGTTTTTCGAAATACGCTGCCTGAGCTTATGCAGGTTTTTGACTTTGCGGACCCCAACCTTGTCACGGGCATAAGGACAACGAGTAGCGTTCCCACTCAGGCGCTCTTCATGATGAACAACCCCTTTGTGCAAAAGCAGGCAAACCTTGCCGCTGACCGCCTTCTCAAGGAGTCTCTTTCCGGTGAAAAATCTAGAATTGAATACACCTACCTTCTTGTCCTTGGACGCCTCCCCACTACCAGGGAGGAGCGGATCCTTCTCGACTATCTTCAAATAAATAAAAACTCGAAAGAATCCTGGTCACAGGTTTTTCAGAGCCTCTTTGCCAGCCTTGACTTCCGACACCTTCACTAAGGCACGCTTGAGGCCGAACCATCTATCCGATACGATCCTCCTGAGAAAACAACCGCTCCACCGAGTCTTTTTTCCTTCCCATGAATATCTCCCGCCGACACGCCCTCCGCGACATGGCCTGTGGCTTTGGCGGCCTCGCCGTGGGCGCTCTGGCCCATGAGCAGGCGAGCGCTGGGAAGCCGGCCGCAAACAGCAGAATCCTGCACCACCCCCCAAAAGCCAAGCGCGTCATCTTTCTCTTTATGGCCGGAGGCGTCAGCCACGTGGACTCCTACGACTACAAGGAGAAGCTATTCCAGGATGATGGAAAAATGATCCGGTTCGACGATGCCAGAACTCTGGCGAAGACGCGTAAGATCGTTGAGCACCGGGTGATGAAGCCACTCTGGAACTTCGAGCAATATGGACAGACTGGTCAGCATGTCAGCGAGCTCTTTCCACATACCGCCCGGCACGTCGACGACCTTTGCTTTCTTAAAGGAATGCACACTGAAGGGGTCGCGCACGGCCCAAGCACATTATTCCTACATACCGGCTCGATAAATCTTGTTCGTCCAAGCATGGGCTCCTGGGCAAACTACGGATTGGGAACCGAGAATAACAACCTCCCAGGTTTCGTCAGCATCGGGCCCGCCATGGGCAACGGTGGCCCGCGCAACTACAGCAACGCGTTTTTACCCGCGGCTTATCAGGGCACCCCAGTCGGAAGAGCGGGCATACCGGCACACGAAGCGACAATCAGGAACCTTATCGACTTTAACAACAGCCCGGCTGAACAACGGCACCAGTTTGAACTCCTACGCCAATTAAACGCTGAGCAGGCAAGCAGAATGCCGGGGGACGACAAACTTGAAGCCGTCATTAGCTCCTTCGAACTAGCCTGGCGCATGCAAAATAACGCTCCGGACATTCTCGACCTTTCGCAGGAAAGCCCCTCGACCCTTGAGATGTATGGAATCGGGGAAAAGCACACTGATAACTTTGGACAATACTGCCTCCGGGCCCGTCGCCTCAGCGAAGCCGGTGTGCGCTACATACAGGTCAACTACACCGACAACTCCAACAATCCAGCTTGGGACCAGCATTCCAATATGCCAAAGCATATCGAACATGCACGCGCAACAGACAAACCTGTCGCAGGCCTTCTCGAAGACCTTAAGCGCCGCGGCCTCCTCGAAGACACCATCGTCTGGTGGGGTAGCGAATTCGGACGCACTCCTTACGCCCAGAATAAAGGAACTGGAAGAGACCATAATCCCGACGGGTTCACGGTCTGGCTCGCCGGAGGGGGCTTCAAACCTGGCGTTTCATACGGAAAGACCGACAGCCATGGTCACCACGCGGTCGAGCAACAAGTCCACATGCACGACCTTCATGCCACCATCTTTCACCAACTCGGACTTGATCACAAGAAACTCACCTACCGCTACGATGGACGGGACTTCCGCCTTACCGACGTATATGGCCGGGTCGTGAGCGAAATCCTATCCTAGCTTGTGGGCAGTCCCACCCAGCGAGCACACCGATAGGAGAAGCGCATTGCTCTTCTAGTCCTCGACCAAATAAAAAGCCGGACCCAGTGGCCCGGCTTTTCAGTTAAAACGCTGAAGCAGCTTAAATCACTTTCGTGACTCCAGGCTCAGGGCAGGGATAAAGCCCCGTCTCAGGATCCATTTTCGGACCAGGGTCTGCGTCCCAAGCATAATTTTTGGGCATGATACTGATTTCAGAATTGAGGGCCTCATCCCACTTCAATTCCTTTCCAGAATAGGTAGCCATCCGCCCGATGATCGAAGTCATCGTGCTCTCTGCAGTGTAGTATGCATTGTTAATTGGCTTGTCCTCCCTGATGTGGCGATGCAACTCGTCGTGCTCCACCTGATAGGGATTCTTCGACTTTTCGTTCAGCTTCCACACAACCTTACCATCGTTGTCTGTGATCCTCCCCGGGTAGGCACGACCCTTCTCACCGATGATGACCTCCGTGACCCGGTTCATACATCCCCTCTGATGCCGGCATTGGGAGTTGGTATAACCACCACCCTCATGCTGAAGCTCCACGAAGTGATGATCAAAGATCTCTCCGAAATCGGGCCCAATTCTCTGCTGCCTGCCCCCCATGCCTTGAGCAACCGTGGGATGACTACCCATAAACCAATTCGCTACGTCCAGATTGTGGACGTGCTGCTCGCAGATATGATCTCCACAGAGCCAGTTGAAATAGTACCAGTTCCTCATCTGATACTCCATCTCTGACTGCTCCTTTTTTCTCGGACGGACCCAGACTCCTCCACCATTCCAGTAGACCTGACTGCTAAGCACCTTGCCGATCCGACCTTCCATCACTTCCTGATGTGTTGCGGTATAGGATTTCTGGTAGCGGCGCTGCAGACCACAGACCACCTTGAGCTTTTTAGCATCGGCCTCTTTTGCTGCCGCCAGCACTCTTCGGATCCCTCCCGCATCGGTCGCGACTGGCTTCTCCATAAAGACATGCTTACCGCGCGAAACTGCATACTCAAACATCTCAGGACGGAATCCCGGAGGCGTAGTCAGGATCACCATGTCCGCAAATTCAATTGCCTTCTTGTAGGCATCGAATCCATGGAACATTCGCTCGGCGGGAACATCCACCTTCTCCTTGAAGCGACCCTTGAGATTATTGATCACACCCTGTGTCTTATCGGGAAATGCATCGGCCACGGCGACAAGCTTGGCTCCCTCAACATTCAGAGTTTGCGAGACTGCACCTGTTCCCCGTCCTCCGCAACCAACGAGGGCCACCTTGATTTCACTTTTACCCTCTACCTGCGCATAGGCGGCAATGGGCAATGAGGTAGCAGCTGCCGCTACCCCGCTCGCTTTGAGGAATTTCCTCCGGTCAGATTGAATGGAATCTTCCATGATATTGTGTTGTTTATTATGGGCCGGAACCTTCTTCATTCAGAGAGCCCGGCAGTTGTTTTGGACCAGAGAACAGCGTAGACGCGCCAATCCCCTGAACCGAGCATAGGTGACGCTTAAAATACGAATCTTGAAAGCCTTTTCTCTCACCAAAACACCTGAAAACCTAAAAAAGAGCTGCCCTCTGAAGATCTGTCACACGTCTGACACCGGGACACTGGTTCTCCCTCTTGAGGGCAGCAGCGAATTGCCCTGCTACACCAAGAAACTGAAGATTTCAGACCGACTCCCCCGAATCCCAATCCGCCCGAGGAATCCGTGTTACGTCTCTTTTCTTTGACCAACGTCTCCAAGGGGGCTAGGGAAGCACCATGAAGACTTTCAAACTCCTTGCCACCACCTCAATACTCCTCAGCCTGTGCCCAGTTCAAGCAGGCGAGTTCAAAGTTGCAGGCCTGACCTTCAATGGACCCAAGGAGTTCCTCTCGGTCAAACCAAGTTCCTTCATGCGAAAGGCCCAGCTTAAGGTTGGCGTAGACGCAGCCGAAGGCCAGATCGTTTTCTTTCATTTTGGCCCCCAGGGCGGGGGCGGCCTGCAAGCCAATGTCGATCGCTGGTTTGGTCAGTTCACAGAGCCCAGAAAAAACATCAACGCGAAGACGGAAAAATCGAAAGCCGGTGAATCGGTGGTTACTTTCGTATCCGCCGAGGGCACATTCAAGGCAGGACCGCCCCGCGGTCCGATTGAAGAAAAGCCAGGATACGCACTCCTTGGGGCAATCATTGAGAGTAAGCAGGGTGCCATCTTTGCAAAGTTTACCGGCCCCAAGGCAACCGTCTCAGCTCATTCGGCCGCTTTCAAAAAAATGATCAGCGAGGGCAAGTAAAAAACTTCGAGCCGTTATTCTAAGCAAACCTTTCCCCTCCAAGCCCTCAGTCAGGTTCGCTCTGCTTTTCTCCTCATGAAAGCAGCTCTCTTCCACAAGTTCGAGGAAGCCATAGAGGTCACCACCGCGCCTGACCCCACTCCCTCTCCGGACGGAGTGGTGATCCACGTCGAGGCTACCGGCATCTGCCGCAGCGATTGGCATGGCTGGAAAGGACACGATTCTGATATCACTCTTCCCCATATACCGGGCCATGAGTTTGCAGGAGTTGTTGAGGAAACAGGGAAAAACGTCCGGAAATGGTCACGAGGAGACCGCGTAACTGCTCCCTTCATTTGCGCCTGCGGCTCCTGTGAATTCTGCGAGAGCGGCAACCAACAGGTTTGCCCCGATCAGCAGCAACCGGGATTCACCCACTGGGGCTCCTTCGCCTCCCTCGTATCCATCCCCCACGCAGAGGAGAACCTTGTCCAACTACCGGATGAACTCGATTTCGTCTCCTCGGCAAGCCTCGGGTGCCGCCTCGCTACATCATATCGCGCGGTAGTGCATCAAGCCCAAGCCCGTCCCGAGCATTGGTTGGCAATTCATGGATGTGGCGGAGTGGGTCTTTCTGCTTTGATGGTGGCCAATGCTTTGAACGTTCAGACCATTGCTATCGATCTAGACCCGGAAATACTCCGTCTCGCGACCAAACTGGGCGCCACAAAAACCATCAATGCAAATGCAACTTCTGAAATTGTCGGCACCGTTGTTGATATGACATCCGGGGGAGCCCACTATTCGATCGACTCCCTCGGCAGCAGGGAGACCGCCACAAACTCCATTCGATGCCTGCGACCCCGCGGCCGACATATTCAAGTCGGGCTCATGGTTGGGCAGGACGCAACCTCCCCGGTTCCTTTTGACCAAATCCTTGCTCGCGAACTTGAAATCATTGGAAGCCATGGAATGCAATCCCACTGCTACCCCGAGCTCTTTGACCTGATCACCTCCAAGGGCATCGACCCGGGGCTTCTTATTTCAGGGACCTGCGATCTCTCCGAGGGTGCCGCCCTCCTGACTTCAGGGCAGGCATTCGGGAAGCCAGGCATCACTGTGATCACCGAACTTTCCTAGCAATGAGCCCATTTCTTCAAGGGCCACAGGTGCCGGGAGTCCTCGGAAAGGGTATGACATCTCTGATGTTCTGGACCCCCGTGACCATCATCAGCATTCGCTCGAAACCCAGACCAAAACCTGCGTGGGGAACGCTTCCGAATTTTCTCAGATCGAGATACCATTGGTAATCCCCCTCACTAAGCCCGTCAGCCTTCATGCTCCCCTGAAGCACCTCGAGGCGCTCTTCCCGTTGGCTCCCACCAATAATTTCTCCGATTCCAGGAACCAGGACATCCATGGCTGCAACGGTCTTCCCATCGTCGTTTTGTCTCATGTAGAAGGGTTTGATTTTTTCAGGATAGTCAAAAACCGTGACCGGAGATTTGCAATGCTCCTCGGTAAGGTAGCGCTCATGCTCAGATTGAAGATTCTCACCCCAAGCCACCGGATACTCAAATTTGTGCCCGGAGTCCTGAAGAATCCTGACCGCTTCCGTATAACTGATTCTCGCGAAGGGCCGCTCCACAATCATCTTCAACCTAGGCTCCAAACCCTTATCTACGAATTTTGAAAAGAGCCCGAAATCGTCCTCGGGGCCATCCAGGATTTTCTGGGTGAGCTCCTTAACAAAAGCCTCCGCGAGATCCATATCTCCCTCGAGATTGCAGAAAGCCATCTCTGGCTCTATCATCCAGAATTCAGCCGCGTGACGCGAGGTGTGCGAATTCTCCGCACGAAAGGTTGGCCCAAAGGTGTAGATGTTGCTCAGGGCGCAGGCGAAAGTTTCACCCTCTAGCTGTCCACTTACCGTAAGATGGGCTGGCTTCCCGAAAAAGTGCTCACCGCCAGGAAGATCGGCCCCCTCCGTAGAAATTTGAAACATCTCCCCCGCTCCCTCACAATCATTAGCGGTAATGATAGGAGTATGAACGTAGACAAAGTTTCTTTTTTCGAAGAAGTGATGAACCGCCAGCGCAAGGCGACTTCGCGTCCGGAAAACGGCACCAAACAGATTTGTCCGCGGCCTGAGATGAGCAATGTCGCGGAGGAATTCCGGTCCATGTCGCTTTTTCTGAAGCGGGTAATCCTCTGGCGCGCTACCCATCAAAACTAACGCAGTAGCCTGTAACTCCCAATTTTGCCCCTCACCGGGAGAAGCCACCAGATCCCCCTCCACCCTGATCGCCGATCCAGTGGACATCATCTGGATATTCCCATACCCCTTCACGCCGGCATCAGCGATTACCTGCAAACCACTCAGGCAGCTACCATCGTTGACCTCAAGAAAGGAAAAATCCTTGGAATCCCGTCGGGTGCGCACCCAACCCGAAACGCTGATTCCTTCAGCCGCTTCCACCCGGCTTAACACTTCTTTCACGGACGTCCGCATGCCTCTCTTTACGACGAACGAGCGGGCCTGCAACGAAGAACTGGTGGGGCGCTACAATTCATATGCGCGCTCCCAGAGAATGAATCCCGCCCAAACGAGGGAACCATACCAGCGAAGAGTTGCATGAAGCCAATCGCCCCTTTTCAAGACCCTCCAGCGAAGCTCCTCACCTCAGCCCCCCGGGCCTGGGAGCTCTTACCTTCGGCTTGTCAAATTCGAGGTAGGTCATCCCCACAACCCTGTTCTGGATCGGGTCTACACTGTCGACCCGCATCCTTCTCAAGGTATAGGCATCTCCAACCTTCATCACATCTGTGACCGCAAATCTTTTCAGAGGTTTCCCGTCCTTGTCGTAGCCAACCACCTTCATCAGCGCCTGCGACTTCTTATGAACCCAGACTCGCACCTGAACATAGCGCCCTGTCTGAGTGGGGTTTATGAGGCGAACTACCCAGCAATCCTGCCCCTTCACCTTTTCCAAGCCATCGATCTTACCGCCGGGCCAATAAAGAAATCTCATTGCCAGGTCTTCGTAAGACAAATCAGTCTCCTCGATTGACTGCCCTAGCTTTTCTTCCGGAAACCTTACCGTCTTACCATTTGCCAGCTCGAAGAGATCATAACGATTTTCCCCAAGCCGCATGTGAAAGCGGATATCCTTCCCCTCGCGTGGCCGAGTATAGCTCAACTGAATATCCTGACCTCGCAGGTAAAGCCCGACAGGAAACTTGGTCTCCCCCTTCCGTATATAGCCTTTCAGATCCTGTTGCTGCAACGTCGTCACAAATCTGGCGGTCTTCAGCAAAGCGTCGGCATCGGGAGCTTCATCTCGCCCAGAGGCTGTTATTGCACCAAGCGCAAAAACACCACCAAGCAGGAATGCAAGCCAAGGTACTGAGGTCATACAGGAATATCGCAGTTACCTATCTAAGACGCAAGAGTGGCTTCTTTATTCAATTGGCCCGTTTTATCAACGATCGCTATTTTTCCCGGATCAAGTCTGATATTTTTGGGAGTATCAATGGAGTTTCTGTTAATAAGAAGCAGGTTGTTCACGATTAGAGAAAAATTTTACGCCGGGGGCGTATTGCTGCTTGCGACCTGATCGTCGGGGGGACTTGGTTAGGACCGCTTCTACAGTATCTGTCATGAGTCTCCGCCAGCAACTGACCGACATCCTCCCTACGATTCTTCCGTCTAGCCCCAAGGAGGCGACAAAGGGAACCGAGCTCATCCGGCTCGTAAGACTGCGGCTTGAAGGCGACTATTCGGACGCCTCCCTCCGCTACCATTTTTCAATTATGTCCTGCGATCCCGCTTCGCCGATCGCGAAGGTTGAAAAGGGTCAGGGATATTACCGCCGAACTGCCCCGGTCCCCGCCCTGTCAGGGGCGCAGGATCTACTCTCCATGACCCAAGGGCGCCTCGATGATTTCGCAGGAGACCTTGGGGCGGTGGACCATATGCTACAGAGGATCCGTAAGTTCAGAGCTGCGGCCACCCGCTACTGCGAAATTAACGGACGCTTTCCTTATCAGTTCAGGGATGCCCTTACCCGAGACTCCCCTCTCGGTAACCTCTGGAAATTCCCAGATATGGCGGTCGTTGACTGGGAAGGGGGCGAACCTGCTGATCAAGTCCTCAATCTCGACCCCGAGACTCTGGCTCTCAAGAGCAGCCTTGGGATTCCCCCCTATCGGATTCAATCTGTGACCCTCCGCCTCGTCCCAAATCACGAGCTATTCCGGGAAGAATTTTTCCAAGCTCTAAGCGTGAGCTCGTGGTGCCAGGGAGGAGAACTCTTCTATGCTGGTCCCATCGAGGATGAGGCTCTAGCCGACGCCCTGCGTCAGCTAAGCAACCGTTTCGGGATTGGAATTACCACCTTTGGCCTGACAGCTGAGATGCTCGATGAACTTCCAGGGGCTGAGCATATTCTGACCGGGCAACCTCGTGAGACAGAGGCTCTTATGGAGCGCTTCGATGTAAGGAGGATAGCCAGCCCTCGGCTCAGGGACCACCTGGATTGGGCTGCCCTTGATGCCATCCGCACTGATAATGAGGAGGTGCGGAGACTCTTCAGCTGGCTCACTGAATGTGCAGAAACGGAGCAGGTTCGCCCCTTTGAGGGACAACGGTAAAACTATACCCACCCTCAACTCGAGACCTCAATCACATGGTCATGCCGCCATCAATGGCTACCACCTGTCCGGTCAAGTACCGAGCTTCTGGGCTGGAAAGATAAAGCACAAGGCTTGCGATCTCTGCGGTTTCACCCATGTCTTTCAAGGGGATCCTTTTGATAATTTCCTCCTGCATCTCCTCGCTGAGAGCATCCGTCATGTCGGTCCGAATAAATCCGGGCGCGACCGCGTTACAGGTAACCTTCCGCGAAGCGAGCTCACGGGCAACTGACTTCGTAAACCCTATTAACCCTGCCTTCGAAGCCGCATAGTTCGCCTGGCCAGCATTACCAATCAGACCGATCACCGAACTCACATTAATGATGCGCGCACCACCAGCTTTCATGAGAGGTCGCTGAAAGGCCTTCACCGCATTAAAGGCCCCTTTGAGATTTGTATCGAGCACCGCGTCCCAATCCTCACCGCTCATTCGGAGCAACAACCCATCACGCGTGATCCCTGCGTTGTTAACGAGAATATCTACCCCGCCAAACTCTGCCACGATCTCCTTACCGACCGCTTGCATCGCATCATAATCCGCGACGTCCACCGCGAAGGGTATCGCTGCGTCCGAATACTGCTTGTTAATCGTGGCAGCAGCCTGCCCGCAACTTTGCTCGTTCCGACTTAGAACGGCTACCCTTGCGCCCTCCGCCGCAAACGCCTCTGCGACAGCTTGCCCGATACCCCGGCCTGCCCCGGTCACCACCACCCTCTTATCCTTGAACTGATCCATGGGGATGGTTTGCGATGAAATGGAACGATTCGAAAGATTTATTCTCTCCAGATCTATGCAATCCAGCACGAGAAGGCGCGATTCAGCGCTAGCATCTCTGGCCTGCACCAGAGGCTCCAAAAGCCTTAAGGAACGACACTTCAAGGGCCAGATTTTCCGGCACATTGGTATTCAGGAGATCCCTGAGCTCCTGAAGAGTCTCAATCCGGGCAAGGAGTCCGGTCATGTCCTCGGCCTCCGCAAGCTTCCTCGTATCCTCTCCATGTTGAGAGAGGCTAAGAGCTGTGGAGCCTGCTTTCTGCCTCACCGCATCGCCCAGCCATGAAATCAACCAGTCTACCAAGGCAGAGCGGACAGCCAGATACTCCGAGGCTGCCATTGCCTCGTAATACTTTTCACGTTCATCCAGCCAGTCACCCTCCGTCGCCTGCTTGTAGGCATCTGCCTCCTGCTTCAAGGAGTCCTTATTCGCGGCGTTGATCCCCTCCTTTCTTCTATTCAGCAACGATTCAAAAGCCGCCTTCAGCAGCAGTGCGCTATGAGCCGATGGCTTTGCCGCACTGTGAGCCAGAATTGCAGCAAACGCAGCGCTTTCTTGCTCTTCAAGAAATTGATTCTCACCACTCGACTGAAGAACAATCTCAACACAACGGGAGCGAATGGTTGGCAAGAGGATATCTGCATTGGAAGTCAGCAGAAGAAGAAGGCAGCCGGGCGGCGGCTCCTCCAGCGTCTTTAGGAAAGCGTTTGCAGGCTCGTCAAACATACGATCCGCATCAACAACGACACCAACCTTCCACACCCCCGACGGAGCAGCAAGATGCATGCTGCGCTCCAGCCCACGAATATCGTCGATAAGAATCCTCCTCGACCTCGAACGAGGCCTAACAACCCTAACAAACTCTCCCTCCAGATCATCGAGATCTGCCGAGCACGGCACATCAGGAGATCCTCCAAAAAGATCACCCCCCCCGCTGGCCTCGGCAGGGTTCACCATGGCGATAACCCTTGCCGCAAGTTCTCGCTTACCGCTTCCGGTAGCTCCGGAAATCAGAAATGCATGAGCAAGACGCTCTCTTGCATGGGCACCCTCAATCAAATTGAAAGCCATGTTCTCTGTCAGCGCCATGCCTCAATCCAACGGATCCCTGAGCACCCTGCAATTAAAACCGACAGCCAGATAAGCCCTGCTGCCACCTCATTTCCCAGATTTCCGACTTTTCCTTTTTACGCGCCCCGGCCAGCATCAAATCCGTGAGCAATCAGGACCAGCCGAAACCTGTCACCTTTTCCACAAAGGATTCCGCCGCAGTCGACGAAACAGACCAATTTTGCCCCAAGTTCGATTCCAAAGGCCTTATTCCCGCCATTGCGATCGACGCCGAGACCAAGGAGCCTCTGATGCTGGCCTGGATGAACGAGCAATCCCTGAAACAGACGCTTCAAATAGGCGAGGCCGTCTACTATTCGCGTAGCCGGCAGGAGATTTGGCATAAAGGGGCAACCTCCGGACACACCCAGAAGATCCTCGAGATTCGCACCGACTGCGATCAGGATGCACTGATTTTATATGTGGACCAGCAAGGAGCAGGCGCATGCCATACGGGTCGTCGTTCCTGCTTCTACCGATCCGTCACTCCCGGCGACCCTTCCGCACTAGCCTTTTGGGGGAAGCGCACCTTTGATCCGGCAAAGGTTTATAGCTCGGAATAATCTCGAAGACCCTAAGGCAAAGGCAGCGTAGACAGCCGCAATCTTCCCCAGCTCAGACTGGAGGAAGAGCGAGCGAATTGAATTATTCACCCTCAACCTCGTCTAACTAGGCAGATGAAATCATATCTCATTACTGCGGCATTCATCGGAGCATTTACGGCGTCGCTACAAGGCTGGCAGGACGAAGTGACAACCCGCAAGCCGGACCCTTCATTTTTAACTATCAGACCCGTTCATTTAAGCTTCCAGATGAATTGGAATGGCGCAATTAACTCAGGGCGCTTGAACATGCTCTTCGGGCGAAAAGACGCCCGCTATCCCAACCATTTTATTACACAAATTTACGGAGAGAGCACCGGTCTGGCTCGATCGTTATACCCCTACAATTACAGTTTCACCTCGTTTCTGAAGAAAGGCTCCTACCTGCCCTCCATGTTTACCTCCACGGAAACGACAAGCAAAGGGCGCACCGAGACCAGCAACTGGTATCGCCCCTCACTACGCAGCAGGGAGATCTTCACGCCATCGCCTAAGGGTTCAGGCCCCAGAACAAGGAATTCCACCTTCTCCTTCTCGAAGGCCCCAATCTATGACTTGGCCTCCGCATTGATTTACCTGAGGCGCCTCGAAATGGGAATTGGAGAGAAGGCCGTTCTCGTGGTGCATCCTTTTGCAAGTCCCTATCTTGCAAGGGTATCCGTGCTCAGCCGTGAGACGCACCGCGGGCTGAAGTGCCTCAAAATGGATATCAAGCTTCAGAAGATTGGAGCCGGAGGAAAACTGATCAGTTACAACAAAATGAAGACCGCAACCCTGTGGCTCAGCGATGACCGCGAGCGACTCCCTGTCGAACTCCGAACCGAAGTCTTCATTGGTGACGTTCGAGCGATACTGACAGGCAAAAAGTATCTGTAGAGGCCCGCCTCTTAGATCCCGCTGGGAGATGCCTCTCCCTCCAAAATTTCAATCTGGACTCCTAATTAACATTTTTAATGTTAGGTTAACCGACGCCGATCCTTCATGTTGCGACGGCTTGCACCTTCCTATAAATTAGGACACCGTCTCGCCATGAAGCTCAGCGCACACTGTGGAGGATTTTGTCAAACTAATGGCTACCTTGTTGAAACCACAGAGGGCGGAGTAGTGATCGACGCCCCAGAAGGTATGTTTAACTTCTGCGAACAAAGAGGAAGTAAACCGACCGGTCTGTTACTCACCCATCAGCACTTCGACCATATAGAAGATGTGTCACTCTTTCAACGGGCAGGAGTCCCCATCTACGCGTCCGCGCCATTCTCCCCTGAACTCCAATTAACGGATCTAGCAGCAAAGTGGGGACTCACGGTGTCCTGCCCCGAGTTCTCAGTGGATGAAGTCTTCACCCCGGAAACGAGCCGAATCGAGATCAACGGCATTGAATTTGAGCCAGCCCCCGTTCCGGGCCACTCTCCAGATTCTTTTGTGTTCCACGTGGCACTTTTTCAAAAACTTTTCTCTGGTGATACCCTTTTTGCGAGAGGTGGAATTGGTCGTACCGACTTCCCTCATGGAGATCATGATCTCCTGATATCAGGCATAAAATCCAATATAGCTTGCCTCCCAGCTGCAACTCAACTTCTCCCAGGCCACGGACCCACTGGCGTTCTCGGCGAGGAAATTCACAATAACCCCTATCTGCAATAGTTTAAAAAACATAAGAAGTCGGGATTGTGAGCGCCTGATGGCAAACTGCCTTGGACAAACCTGTAATTCAATCAGCTCCGGGGTAATTTCCAACTGGATTGGCCGTGCCTCCTCTGCAAGAGTCCTCCTGTAAGAACTTTAGTCCCCGCTCCCCTGCTTCCTGTATGTCACCTGACCAAGGCCCCCACTCGAAGGACAAGCGCGCGCCTTTACCCGACAGCCTCAGAAGGCAACTGGAAGCGTTCCGTGGGCGCCTATGGTTTATCAAGGTCGCGGAAGCCTTATTAGCAGGTCTCTTCGGACTCCTCTTTTCCTATCTGGTAGTCTTCGGACTCGACCGCATTTGGAACACTCCTCCAACCGTGCGGCTCGTCATTCTTTTAGGAGGCACCTCCCTTTTCACCCTCTTCGCACCCTACTGGATCCACCGCTGGGTTTTTAGGCATCGCCGCGAAGCTCAGCTCGCACGCTTAATTGCTCGAAAGTTTCCTCGCCTCGGCGACCGGATGCTGGGCGTCGTGGAGCTTCAGGACCAAAGAGAAAGTAAAGAGGCCCTCTCCCCGGAGCTTCGAGCTGCTGCGATGAAGGCCGTGGCGAAGCAGGCCGAAGGCCGGAATCTGAAAGCGGCCTTACCAGCTCCGCGGCACATCCGCTGGGCCCTGATGGTTCTCACGACTGCCGCCATCATTGCGGCCGCCCTGTGGAAGGTCCCAAAACCGAGCCAGAACGCGTTCGAGCGGTGGCTTAGGCCATTTTCGGATGTTCAACGGTATACCTTCACCAAAATCAGCGATTTCAAAGAAACCATCATCGTTCCGATGGATGAGCCATTCAGTGTCACGGTTTCCCTGAGCGAGCTCTCCGATCAGAGACCTACGAGTGGGGTCGCGAGGTTTGGCATTCAGGAGCCTGTCTCTGCCCAGCTTCAGGACGACAAGAAATCCTATACCTTTGATTTCCCGGGACAGTCTGAGCCGGGCCGCGTTCTGATCAGTATCGGAGATGCTCGCCCGGTAGTGGAGGTAATTCCTCAGACACGCCCCGCCATTAAATCCGTCCGGGCCACAATCGTGTATCCTGAATATCTACAACTCCAAGATAAAACCAAGGAGCTCCGCGTGGGAACTCTCTCAGGGGATGTCGTGGTAGGAAGTCAGGTTTCTCTGGAGGCGACAACTTTGGAAGGTCGCGAATTAAAAACTGGTATGCTTACCATCAAAGAGCTGCCCAAGACCACCGAAAGAGACCTTTTTGATAGCGACCTCGAGACCCTCGGCGACAGTGAGGAAATCGGAGAAGCTACCGACAACTCTGATTCGAACGCTCCCCTCGCAGCGGACCCACTACTCGACGGGGAGAAAGAGGACCAACCGGCCCCCCCGCGGATTCTTCCGCTGAGGGTCGCAGGTTCCCAGATGATCTCCCCCCGAATCTCTCTTCAATCTCAGCCTCTCGAACTCCAAATGAACTGGGAAGACGTCAACGGTCTGGAGGATGCAGGTGGACACAGAATCCGAGTCGAACCCCTTGAAGACCAGAAGCCCATCGCTTACATTCAGGACATTGAGAGACAAACCGTCATTCTAGAGGAAGAGACGGTCAGCTTCGAAATCATTGCGGAAGACGACTACGGCTCGAAGCAGATCGGCTACGAATGGACCGGAGAATTCACTAAGCCAACCGATGAGACTCCTTCCAGGGGAAGTCACGTCCTCGAGCTCGGGGCACCCAACCAGCGACGACTCTCAGGAGTGGTTCACTTTTCGCCCAAAACTCGCAATATTCCTGCCCAGAAGCTACAGGTTCGTGCATTTGTCGAAGACTACTTTCCCGGGCGAGGGCGGGTCTATTCCGAGCCCATCACCCTCCACATCCTGACCAAGGACGAACAAGCCCAGCTCCTGAAGGACCAGTTCGACCGTGTCATCGGCGAACTCGAAGATGCGGCTCGCCGTGAGCAGAACAACTTCGACGAGAATCGTCGAATAGAACAGGATGGAGCCGAAAAGCTTCAGGAGGAAGCCAACAAGGAGAGGTTGGAGCAGCAGGAGATGAACGAGGCAGAGAATATCGAAAAGATGTCCGAGCTGTCTGAACGGATGGAAGAACTTCTCGGGGAGGCCCTGAAGAACGGAGAGGTTGAAGCAGAAACCATGCAGAAGATGGCCGAAACCATGCAGAAAATGCAGGAGCTTAGCAAAGAGGACATGCCCAAGGTAGAGCAGCAGCTTCAGGAGGCACAGGACCCAAGCTCCACCCCTGAACAGTCAGAGAAAGACCTTCAAGAGGCCATTGAGGAGCAGGAGAAGGTCCTTGAGAAAATGCGGGAGACAATCGAAGGCGCCAACGAAGCTAACCAGGACTTCGAAGCCAGCACTTTTGTCAACAGATTACGTCGCGCTGCCTCCGAGGAAGATGGGATTGCTAACACCCTCATCGCTTCTATCGACGACAAGGGCAACACCACTATCGCCGGGACACCCTATGACGAACTTGATCCAGTAGATCAGCGAGTCCTCGGAGAGCTTTCCATGCAGCAGCGAAGAACAGCTTCAGACGTTCACTGGATCCATGAGGATCTTGGGCATTTTTATGCACGAACGGAAAAGGAGGAACACAAGCAGATCATGGTCGAGATGAGGGAATCGAACATCGACTCCCACTTAGAGGCGGTCCGCGAGAAGATCGTTACCAACCGGACATTCATGGCCCTCTCCTCCGCGAAAAAGTGGGCTGACCAGCTGAAGGCATGGGCCGATATCCTTGATCCTCCTGAAGACCCTTCCGGGGCCGGCGGCGGCGGCGGGGGTGAAGGTCAGGAGCCTTCTCTAGACGACAATGATTTTGAGTTTATGCTGAAAGTCATGGCGATGATCCAGACTGAACAGGACATCCGGGCCCGGACGAGGGCCCTCGAACAACTTCGGCGAACTCTTCATCTGCAGGATCTTTCAGAGTAGACCTTCCAGACACCGAACAATAAACCAGTCAATTTCCAACAGCTAGAACCTCATAGATATCATGAAGAACAATATTCTCCTCCTCGCGGTTGGAGCGCTCCTCTTTCTGACAGTCCCCGCGCTTTCACAGAAAGCGCAGGATCCGCCAGACACCAAGCTCGCAATCGAGCTCCCTGAGATCATCTATCCTGATCCGGTCACGGAGTCCCAGAAAAAGGCTGCCGGAAAACATCGTGAAGGCTCGCAGAACCTCGCCGGAGAACAGGACGAACTTGCTGCCGATGTTCAGGACCTGATTGAGGAGCAGACCGACGAAAAACTGATATCCCTTCTGGAAGAGGTCGAAGAGGTCATGGCAGAGGTGATCGATTCACTCGATGAAACCGATACCGGCGGACCGACCATCGCTGCAGAAACCGAAATCATAGAAAAGATTTTTGAAGCCGCCAAACAGCGTTCACAGCAAAGTGGCGGCACATGACCAGACAGTGGAATGAGCATGGGTGCCATGCTCGATATGATGCAGCGCATGATGGGCAAAACTCCCGGACAAGGTCAGGGAGAGCAAAAAGGACAGCCCGGAGAACAGGCGGGCGAAGGCCAAGAGGGTGACTCTGACTCCCCTAACAAGGAGTTCACTGATGCTGGCAAAGGCAAGAAAGAGGAGCGTACTATCGGGAAAAAAGCAGGAAAATCAGGCTCTTACCTCCCACCTGAGTTCCAAAAGGCTCTCGACTCCTACAATAAGGTGCGCTGAATGCGATGAGACTGTTTTTACCGCTTGTCTCAGCAGCTTTACTGGTAACGTCCCTGGTCGGGCGCTCTCAGGCGTTACCCCGCAGGCAGGACGACCCCATCCCCCCCCAGGTTGACCAGATGTATATCAAGGGGCTGCGCTATCTTGCGGAAAGCCAGACAGAAAATGGCAATTGGCCGGATAGGAACGGCAGTGAGCCGGGAGTGGTTGGACTATGTGTGATGGCGTTCCTCGCCCACGGTGAGGACCCTAATCACGGGCCCTATGCGCGAAATATTCGTGGGGGCATCAGCTTTATTCTAGAGAACCAGAATGAGACGAACGGCTATATCGGATCGAGCATGTACAATCACGGCTTCGCAACCCTCGCTCTGGCCGAGGCATACGGAGTCCTGAAGGACGACAAGCTGGCCCTCGCACTCAAAGGAGCGGTTGACCTGATCCTAAGTGCGCAGGAACGTAACAGCCGGGGCGCGTGGAGATATACTCCCGACAGCCAAGATGCTGATACCACCGTAACCGGCGCACAAATGGTGGCTTTATACGCGGCCAGAAATGCTGGCATCCCAGTTCCCGAGGATGCGCTTAAGAAAGGTCATGCCTTCATGAAGAGATGCCGCGCATCAGACGGCGGTTACGGATACACTTCGGCTGGAAGCGGAAAACCAACTCTCACCGCAATCGGTTCACTTTGCCTGGCCCTCGCTAAGGAGAAGGACAACAAAGGCTACAAAGCCAGCCTCGGATACCTTGGCAAACGGCTCAACTATCGCGATCGTTTTTATCCCTACTATTTCGAATATTATATGTCCCAGGCCCTTTTCCACGCTGATGAACAGGTATGGGAGGAGTGGAACTCAAAGAACATCCGGTATCTTTCCACCCTGCAAGCCCGCGATGGGAGCTGGCCAGGAAACAAGGGCGCAGCTTTCAGCACCTCAGGAGCCCTGCTATCGATGGCCCTGAACTATCGGTTTCTGCCAATTTATGAGAAGTAGCCCCCCAATGGAGTGCGGCTCCCCTCCTCGGATAACCAAGGCCATCTTCGCCTTGGGAGTGGCCCTCTCATCCTCATTGCTCGGAGAAAATCCAAGCGAGCCGGAAGACCTTCTCAGGTTTCGTAATGGAGATTCCCTCCATGGCTCCTTCCTTGGCCTCGGTGACGGAGAACTACGTTGGCTTCATTCGGAGGCAGCCGAACCTATCACCCTTCGCACCGATAAGATTCGGCGGCTGTCCTTCAACGGGGGCCGTGCCCGCAAAAACCTCCGCAGCCCCTCCTTCGTTCAACTCGCTGACGGCGACAGAATCCCTGGAACACTCGTAAGCCTCGACCCGGAAAGGCTCGAGATTGACACTGAATTCGCAGGACGAGTATCCATTCCTCGGGAATTTGTCAGCCAGATCGCACCATCTCCACATGGTGGTCACGTCCAATATATTGGTCCGTTCAGCGATGGCGAGTGGAGTGTCATCACCCCTCCGGATGCCCCTGTTACCGACAATCCAGAAGAGCAACCTGAGGAACAAAACGAGGATCCAGAGGAACAGGAACCTCAAGAGGATCCGTGGGTCTTCAGTGGTGGCGCCTACTATAGTAACGGGCAACTCCCTATCGCAGTAGATACCAATGCCGGAGATCGTTCTCGTATCCGCTTCACCCTCGCATGGCGTAATCGACTGAATACAGCGATCGCATTCCACGCAACCATGGAGCGGCCAGATCAAGCCAAGAAAGAAGAAGGGGGTGAAAAAGAAGCAGAGGAAAAGCGTAAGTTAGCCCCGAATGCTGGCTCAAAATTCAAGGAAGGATTTGCCTATACCTACGGACACAGCTACGTCCTCACCATCTATTCCAATTATGCTCAGATTTACCGGTGTGACTTTACTGAAGACGGAAATGCCGACATCGATCGCCTTTCCAATTCAAGTGCCAACCTGCGTCTTGATGAAGCGGGTCAAGCGGAGTTTGAGATTCGTTGTGACCGGACAGCCGGCACAATAGCCCTCTTTGCCAATGGGAGGTTCGTAAGTCAATGGACCGACCGACAAGGATACGTCGGCAGCGGATCCCACCTCGCCTTTGCCTCACAGAATTCCTCCGCTCGCCTTCGCATTTCAGACGTCCTCGTGACAGGCTGGAACGGCATGATGGATAGCGCGCAAAGCATGGAGGCTGAAGACCGGGATGTGGTTCTGCTCACCAACGGGACCGATCGATTCTCCGGCAAACTGGAATCACTCAAGGAGGGCCAGTTTTTAATTAAGGGAACCTACGCCGAGATGAAGGTTCCCGCTCACGAGATCCAGGAAATACGTCTGGCCGAGTCTAGCCGGACAGAGGAGGATGAAGACTGGGCTAGTCGACAGAGGATACGCCTGCTCCTCCAGCCTCACGGCCGCCTCACAGTTCTTCCCCTTAAAGCAAATTCCGACACCCTTAAGGCCCGCCACCCCGCCCTCGGGGAAATCAACCTTAACCTCCGCTATACCGGTCTAATGGAATTCTCATTCGGATCGAGTATTTTGGATTCATGGGACGACGACTACTAATGACCAAAACCCCCATTCTTACCGGCATAGCCATGCTGTGCGTGCTCGTTGTAGTTCCGGCGGAGCCCACGGAGGACACCCTCGAACTCAATGATGGGAGCCGACTCAGCGGCAAGGTTCTCGCTATCGAGGGGAACGATAAAGTGGTGGTTGATTCGGACTTTAGTGATCAACACATACACCTCAGGGCTCAGTCCCTCAGCTCGATCAGCTTCCGCAACGACAACGCAAATTCTCAAAAAGCTCCTCAGCTTCTCCATCTCGTAAATGGGGACATCCTCCCCGGCACCCTGCAAAATCTCGACAGTAAAGAAGTCAGCTTCCTCACCGGCTATGCTAATGAGCTGACAATTCCCCGCGACCACGTTCACTCCATCGACTTTGGCGTCACCCCGCAAAAACTCGTCTACTCGGGACCAAAGCCCATTACCGAATGGAGTGATAATGATGACTGGGAGTGGGAGAACGGCAGTCTCACCTGCAACACGAGCGGCACAATTGCTGCGGAAAACGTTCTCCCCCGGCAATTCATCCTGCGATTCAGATTGGATTGGGAAAACGATCCCAACTTTCGAATCTACTTCTGTGACGACTTCCTGAAGAGGACCGGGAATGCGGATAGATACTACTTTGAGGTCAACTCAATGGGATCACAGCTGAAAAGACAAACCACCGAGGGCGGCCGCCGCTGGCATACCCTCGCGCAGTCACATCAGAAGCCCCGCGAATACCCCGGCCGTGGAATAGACGTCGAGTTACGAGTCAACCGGGACAGCAGGCAGATCTATCTCTATCTGAACAGCGAGAAGATCCAAAGAACGCCTGACCCCATCGACACCTTCCCCACAGGCACAGGGATCATGCTTCAGAGTCAAGCTGGCGGAGACCTGAAGAACATCGTCAGCAAGCTTGAAATCTATGAGTGGGACGCAGTCACTGAACTACGGCGCGATGAAGGCCATGAAGACCCCAAGACCGACGGACTGGTCGACGTAGAGGGCCAGCATCTTAGCGGATCTGCACTTCAACTCCAAGCCAGCGACCAGGGTGATAGCATCATTTTTGAAAGTCCCTTCAACGATCAACCCCTTAACATTCAAACCTCGAGAATTTCCGCCCTCTACTTCAAGCATCCTTTACAACTCCCCGAGGGCCAGGCCCCAGTTGCTCTATCTCTCACCGGTGGAGGATCCCTTCAATGCACCGCCCTCGAGATGAAAGACTCCTCTATAGAGGCAACCCACCCGCTTCTTGGAAAATTAACGCTCGACCGAAACACCCTCAAGCGACTTGCGATTGAGGCACCTCAGAAGAACGGATCATGAAGAAGTCTCTCCTACTAATCCTCCTGTTTCCTGCGATCGTAATTGGACAGCAGCAACCCGGGGAAGAAGGCAATGGGAATGCCGCTCTCCCAGCAGAGCTCACTTCAGTCCAGGGCTTCCTCACCTTTGCCAACGAGGACAAGGTCAGCGGCACTCCTGAGGGAATCGATGAGGATGGGAATCTCCGCTGGAACGCTCCATTCCTCCATCAGCCTATCCCAGTCAAGCCCTCCTCTCTGCTGGAAATGCGCCTGGAGGGAGGACTCTCGCCAAAAGATGAGGGGGAACACCAAGCACTCCTACTTCTTACCAACGGAGACACCCTGCGCGGCCAGCTTGATGCTCTGGACGAGGAACATGTTACCCTTCAGACATGGTATGCAGGTCCTCTTAAAATCCGTCGAACCATGGCCTCTGATCTGGAGATCCAAAGGGCCAACCAGACCGTCTACTCAGGGCCTGAGGACTTTGACTCATGGATCATCGAAGGCGAGAAAGACTCTTGGAGTCTCAACGGAGGATCCCTCTCATCCAACAAGGGTGCTGGAATCGCGAGGGAAATAAAGACCCCTGACCGCTGCCGCATCCAGTTCGATCTCGCCTGGAGAAGCTCCCTTCGGTTCCGCGTTCTCCTTCTCTCGGACAAGGGATCGACCACCCAGCCAGACAATTGTTATGATCTGGTCTGCCAGCGTCGCTTCGTCTATCTGCGGAAACGCTGGGTCGATCGTGCAGCCGGAGGCTCAAAAATCGTTGGCCAGGCGAACATCCCGGAACTGGCCGAAAAGGAAAGTGTTCGGTTCGAATTCTATATTGACCGAAAGGAAGGAACCATCGCCCTTTATATCGATGGCAGACAGGCACAAGTATGGACTGATGAGAACCCGAAGGCTGGAAGCTTTGGAAATTGGCTCCACTTCATCTCGGAGGACTTCTACAAGGTAAAGGTTAGCCGCATCAGAGTCAGCCCTTGGAAAGACGAGTTGCCTGACACTGCCGAGCTCGAGGCTGATCCCGAAGAGGATGAATTAGAAGGCCAGAAGATTCGTCTACAAAACGGCGACACGGTGGTGGGTAATGTCGGACTTATTAAAGACGGAGTGCTCGCCGTAGAGACCCCATTCTGTAAAATGAATATCCCTGTTGACCGGATGCGCACCATTGACCTTACCGAAGGCGATTATGAAGAGCCCATTCGAAAAAAGGGAGATGTTAGGGGATGGCTAAGGGAAGGAGGGCGGATCACCTTCCGCCTCGACGCCTTCTCGAAAGACACCTTGACTGGTTACAGCCAGACCTTTGGAAACGTAGAGTTCAAGCTAAATGCCTTCTCGAGACTCGAGTTCAATATTTACAATGAAGAACTCGAGGCCCTAAGGAGCGGCGGCAACTGGTAAGCCCCTGCCCCGAGCCACCTACCTGTTTGACTTAATGGCGGAATCGCGCGCAGTCTTTTACACTGCTTTTGGCAGCGGCTTTTCCTTCTTCCTGAGCGCCTTCCGCATTTTGGACACCGCCATGTTTTGAAGTTGCCGGATACGCTCTCGGGTTACATCTAACTCGATTCCCACTTCCTCCAAGGTCTTTGGCTCGATATCGCGCAACCCGAATCGCGCTTCAATAATTCGACGCTCTCTGGCATCCAGCACCTCGAGAAGATCCTCCAGCTGGTGATGAATATTCTTGGCGACCAGAGTGTCCAGAGGATTCAGTGCCTTCTCATCTCCAATCACATCTCCAAGGCCGACGGTATCATCCTCATTAACGGGTGCGTCCAGGGAGACCGGCCTCTGCGAGGCCCGTTTCAGCAGAGATACCTTTCTCCGCGGGAGACCTAGCTCTTCCGAGAGCTCTTCCTCGGAGGGCTCCCGACCAAGACACTCCGACAGAAGCGCTGAGATCCTTCTCATCTTCGCTATTTTATCCACCATGTGGATGGGCAATCTGATGGTCTTACTTTGGTTGGCGAGGGCTCGCTTGATAGACTGTTTGATCCACCACGAGCCATAGGTGCTCAGCTTTCCTCCTTTCGCCGGGTCGAAACGTTCAACCGCTTTCATCAAACCTATGTTTCCCTCCGAAATCAGGTCCGCGAGGGGCAACCCATATCCAGAATAGTCCTGCGCGATTTTCACCACCAATCGAAGGTTCGCCTTGATCATCGCGGCACGAGCCCGCTCATCTCCAGCTTTGATTCGGGCCGCCAATGCGACCTCCTCGGCAGCGGTGAGAAGCTCTGTTTGGGTGATCTCACGTAAATACACGCGCAAGCTACTGTCTGAGTCAATTCTGGCCATGGTTCTACTTTCTTGATGCTTGTTGACGGTCCAAAGCAGGAAGCGATCCGCTGTCACTACTATGTAAATTTTTACCCCTACTACTACACAGCGCACACCCTCCCCAGTCCAGACCCCTCATCCAAAATCCCCTGCCGAAGTTAGAGAGAGATCGGATTTCGAAACAACCTGATCACTAGAAGGTTATGGGTTTCCTTGGCCATCCAGAGGATGATTCCACACGAAGTCCCCACTGCAGACGGGTTACTGATTACCCGCCCTGAGGTTAGAACACGCCCTTCTCTCATGCCATGAGCCTGACCCGTGGGCGACCTCCCTTGATCAGGCTCTGGGGACAAGAGACCCTCTCAATGTGAACAACTAGAAGAAAGTGACAATTCTGTCACAACTTTCGATCTTCAAAGTGATCAAAGCCTGTCAAACATGACCCCGTTATTTTTCTTCCGTAGTGCCGCGTTCAACCTGCAATATCTCCGGATCTATCTCCATTAATCATGAGTACACTCTCCAGTTTATTTGGGCGCTCTCCCTTCATTCACATAGTCGAGCACGGTCGAAAGGTGGAGGAATGTGTCACTCGCCTTTCATCCCTTCTCTCTGTTGTGCTGAACAATGGCAGAGAGGAAGAAATAGCAAGATTGGCCAAGGAAGTATCCGCGCTGGAAACAGAGGCTGATGACCTGCGCAACAAAATTCACGAAGCGCTTTCCGGCAAGCTTATGCTCCCCGTAAGCCGGTCCGAGTTGTTCGATACTGTCGAACAGCAGGACTCCATGGCCGACATGGCCGAGGAGATCGCTACCAGCTTTACTTTTCGACCGCTCGGGTTGCCAGACATAATCCGTGAAGAAATTGCCCATTTCATCTCCATAGTTCTCGAGAATTGCACGTTGGCATCAGGAGTCATTTCGAAGGTGGAACTCCTCATCAGGTCGTCGTTTGCAGGCAGAGATGCCGAGACTACCATGAAACTCATTAACGAACTTCGTGGTCGAGACGACTCGACACGCGACGCCTGTCTGGAAGCCACTCGCAAGGTCTATGCTGCCAGCGAGACACTCTCACCCGTAGAGATCATCTTATGGGTCAAGATCGTGAGTCTGCTTCAGGAATTGAGCGCCTACTCGGACAAGACGGCCAATGGCATTAGAATTATTATTGAAAACCAAAAGAGCTAACTATGATACTTGCACTCTTTGAAACCACCCTCCCCTACGGATCGATTCTGATGATCCTGGCCTTGGTGTTTGGCTTCTATATGGCTTGGAATATTGGAGCCAATGATGTGGCCAATGCGATGGGAACCTCGGTGGGTTCTGGCGCATTAACGGTCGCCAAGGCGGTTCTCATTGCGGCCATTATGGAGCTCGCGGGTGCCGTTCTGGTTGGCAGCCACGTCACCAATACGGTGCGCAAGGGCATTTTTGATCCTTCGATTTTTGAGCCTATGCTGCTCGTTCTCGGCTTTCTTGCGGCCCTGCTGGCCGCAGCAGCATGGCTACAAACTGCTACCTGGTTCGGATGGCCAGTCTCCACGACCCACTCAATCGTGGGTGCCGTTATAGGAATTGCCATTGTGATAGGCGGGGCTGAAATTGTGAATTGGGCGAAGGTATTTGAGATTGCCGCGTCTTGGGTGACATCGCCTCTCTGCGGGGGCGCTATCGCCTTCTTCCTCTTTCGGTTTATTCAGGGCAGCATAATCAACCATAAGAAACCACTGAGCCAAGCATACCGGTTTACGCCTTACCTGGTTTTCTACATCGGATTCGTACTAACGCTGGTGATGGTCTACAAAGGACTGAAAAACCTGAAACTTGACCTCAACCTCGGAGAGGCCCTGATCGTCGCAACCTTAATCGGTTTTGTCTGCTTCGGCATTGGTAAAGCGTGGGTTAGGAAGATGAGGGTGAAGCACAACGAGGAGCGAGTTGCCGAGGGCATTGAACTGGAGGATGATTACGAAGAGGGAGTTCCCTTCGTCCGAAAGTCCACACCCGACATGGAGCCCCTTCTGCGCCCACCTCTCGCTCCCGGCTCTAACATTGGCAGCGGACGGTGGGAACATCGGCGCAAGTTTGAGTATGCGAAAATGGAGAAGATCTTCGCTACCCTCATGGTCCTCAGCGCATGTTTTCTTGCCTTCGCTCACGGAGCCAATGATGTAGCCAACGCAATTGGCCCTCTGGCAGCCGTGGTAGAGATCCTGAAAACCGGGGCGATCGCCGACGAGGCCCCTGTCCCCATATGGATCCTTCTCTTAGGTGGCGCAGGAATCGTCATCGGTCTGGCGACTTGGGGCTACAAGGTGATGGAGACTGTCGGAAAAAAGATAACCGAGTTAACGCCCAGCCGAGGATTTGCTGCCAATATTGGCGCAGCAACCACAATCGTGGTTGCTAGTCGCATGGGATTTCCCATCTCAACGACTCACACCTTGGTTGGAGCTGTCTTGGGAATCGGGTTGGCGCGGGGAATCGACTACCTGAACCTCAAGGTAGTGCGAGATATCGCGTTGTCTTGGGTTATAACGATTCCGGCTGGCGGCGGCCTCGCAGCAGTATTCTACTTCATCCTTAAAGCCATTTTTGTCAAAGGCTAGAGGGGACGGCATCGCTGGAGAAAACGTGTTTACGCCCTTACCGCCCTCGACGAACTGCGGCGCTTAAAGATTCAGCGCAGCATAAGTAACAACTCATTTGCCCCAATTCGAATTTCAGATACTGAGATGCCGCGATTCCTGACCTTCTTTCTCTCGCTCCTGATCCTGCAATCCCAGCAGAGCACTGCAGCCAATCCTAACATTCTCTGGATCTTCATCGAGGACATGTCTCCTCTGATCGGTTGCTACGGCGATCCGGTGAACGCAGACAAGACACCAAATATAGACGCCCTCGCTAAGGGTGGGGTGCGATTTTCCCGGTGCTACGTCCCTGCCCCTGTGTGCTCACCTTGCAGGTCCGCAATGATTACCGGCACCTATCAGACAACCACGGGTCTGCACAACCACCGTTCCTCCAGAACCAAGGCTGGAGCTATCAACCTTCCTGCCGGCATCACAACGATCCCCCAACTCTTCAGCAAGCACGGCTACCTCACCTTCAATAGCGGGAAGGAGGACTACAACTTCGTCTTCGAAAACTCCGACCTCTATTCCATCAAGGGTCCCCGGAGAGATTTTGGCGCATGGCGTAACCTCCCAAAAGGCAAACCTTGGTTTGGTCAAATCCAGCTCGCAGGGGGCAAAAGCAATACCAAAAAGTGGAACGACAAGGTCAACCCTGACTCCGTCACTCCTCCTCCTTACCTGCCAAACACCGCCCTCTTTCGTAAGTGGCACGCCCACCACTATGACACCGTGCGCCAAACCGATGACGACACCCGAAAGATCCTCGCAAATCTCAAAGCGGATGGCCTCCTGGAAAACACGATCATCTTCTGGTTCACCGACCACGGAAATAACCATTCCCTGAGAGCCAAGCAGTTCTGCACCGAAGCAGGCACCCACGTGCCATTGATTATCTCTGGAGCTGACAAACGCATCCAGGCAGGGAGCCTCCGCAACGAACTAACATCGACCCTCGACATCTCAGCGACTTCTCTCGCCCTTGCAGGCATCCAAATACCCTCCCATTACGATGGCGTAGATCTCTTCTCTCCTTCTTTCACTCCACGTGAATATGTGATCTCCGCTCGTGATCGCTGTGATTACACGATCGACTATATACGCAGCGTCCGTAGCGAACGATATCGCTACATCCGCAATTTCCTTACCGACCGCCCATTTCTCCAGCCTCAATATCGTGACAACCGTGACTACGTCGTATTTCTCCGCCAAGGCCATGCAGCGGGCACTCTCCCAGCCCTGACGGACGAGATCTTTTTCGGCCCACGCCCTCGAGAAGAACTCTATGATATAGAACAGGATCCTCATGAGATCAAAAATCTCGCGTCTGATCCGGCCTTCGCAAAGGTTCTGGAACAACATCGCTCTATTCTCGCCGAGTGGCAGCTGCGGACTGACGATAAAGGTCAATACCCGGAATCAGAGGCGGGCCTTCGTGAAGTTCTCAATCAGTGGAAGGATAAGTGTGTAAATCCCGAATATGACCGCGTTCGGAGATCGGGGTCCCAGTGAGAAGCATTCGACTCTTTCGCGCAGTATCTTTGCCCTATTCTGCGCGTTATCAAGATGGGTGAGATTCCGATTCACTCACCCGGCGCGCACCTCTACGATACGGCATGGCCAGAGCCTTCCTGGACGACAACTTCCTTCTTCGCAGTAAAACTGCGGAGCGCCTTTTCCATGAAGTCGCTGCAATCCAGCCGATCATAGATTATCACACTCACCTTCCTCCTGAGGAGGTCGCGGAAAACAAACGCTGGGATAACATCAGCAGCCTCTGGCTCGGTGAGGATCATTACAAATGGCGGGCCATGCGAGCGAATGGAATACCGGAATCACACATCACCGGTGACGCCTCTCCGCGTGAAAAATTCCAAGCTTGGGCAGAGACTATCCCCTTCACTGTCGGCAACCCTCTGTTTCACTGGACTCACCTAGAGCTCCGCCGGTGCTTTGGAATCGACACCCTCCTGAACCCGGACACTGCAGAGGCAATCTGGAATGAGACCAACGAGCGTCTCCAGGATGATAACTTTTGCGCTCAGGGACTTCTCAACAAATTCAATGTCGACACTGTTGGCACGACTGATGACCCCTCCAACAGCCTCTCTCACCATGAGGCATGCGCCTCTCTTGGGATCACCACCAAAGTCTACCCCACTTTCAGGCCGGACAAGGCCTTCATGGTCGAGCGTCCTCATATATTAAATCCATTCTGCGAGGCTCTCGGCAAACAGTGTAATATAGAGATCCAGAGCCTTGATCAACTTATTCAGGCCTTGCGCACTCGCCATGATGACTTCCATTCGGCGGGATGCCGCCTCTCTGATCACGGCATGCCTTATTGCCCCATCCAGCCCTGTAAAGAGGATGAAGCGGCGGAAATCTTCCAGCGAGCATTAGATGGGAGCCCTTCCACCAAGAGCGAGGCTGATGCGTTCAGCTACTTTCTGATGCAACAACTCGGGAACTGGAATAACGAGCGCGGATGGACCATGCAACTTCACCTTGCACCAGTAAGAAACCCTAACACTCGTTTCTTCCATGAACTTGGTCCCGATAGTGGGTTCGATACGATCGGGGACTGGCCCCAGGGAGAGCGCTTGCTTCGATTCCTCGACGGCCTCCATCAGAAAAACTCCCTTCCCAAGACCATCCTCTACAACCTCAACCCGAGGGATAATGCGCTTTTCGCCTCTGCGTGTGGCTCGTTTCAGGAAGGCCCAACCCCCTCACGGATCCAGTGGGGCTCCGCATGGTGGTATAATGACACCCTCCGGGGAATGACTGACCACCTGCAAACCCTTGCCTCAATCGGACTTCTCTCCCGCTTCATTGGGATGCTGACTGACTCCCGTTCATTTCTCTCCTATCCGCGTCACGAATACTTCCGCCGGCTTCTCTGTAATATTATTGCTGAAGACGTCGAAAACGGAGAGATCCCCGACGATCAGGACTTCCTTGATTCCCTCATTCGTAACATCTGTTATGAAAACGCCAGGTCCTACCTCGCTCTTCCTCATCATGTATAGAATTAGACTTCAAATCCTACTCTTCCTGATCGCCTCGGGGGGATTGCCTCCTCTCCTGGCCGTCGACCGCCCCAACATTCTCTGGCTCTCTGCCGAGGATCATGGTCCTCATCTCGGCTGTTACGGGGATACCTACGCGGACACTCCCAATCTCGATACATTTGCGAAGTCCTCTCTTCTCTACAAAAACGCGATTTCCACTGCGCCTGTATGCGCACCTGCTCGCACAACCATCATCTGTGGCATGTACGCCCCCTCGCTTGGCGCACACCACATGCGTTCGGAGGCCGCAAAACCGGAGTGGCTAAAATTCTATCCGCAATACCTGCGGGAGGCCGGCTACTACTGCACGAACAACTCGAAGACAGACTACAATATTAAGCACAACATCAGGGACATCTGGAACGAGTCCTCTGGCAAAGCGCACTACAACAAGCGCAAAAAGGGCCAGCCCTTCTTCGCAATTTTCAACCAGACCTGCACCCACGAAAGTCGGATCCGGGCTCGCAAAAGCGCGACGAAGCATGATCCATCCAAAGCACCTATTCCTCCCTATCACCCAGATGTTCCTGCGGTCAGGGATAACTGGGCTCAGTATTACGACCGATTGAGCCAGATGGATGAATGGTTCGGAGCTCATCTCCGCGCTCTCAAAGAAGAAGGGCTAGCCGAAGATACCATCGTCATTTTTTGGGCTGACCATGGATCCGGTATGCCGCGTGGTAAACGCTACGCCGGATGGAGTGGCCTTCACGTTCCCATGATCATGCACATTCCGGAGAAGTGGAAGCACCTCCGCCCACCAGAATACAAATCTGGTAGCATTTCGAAGAGGCTGGTTGGCTTCGTCGATCTAGGGGCGACCATGCTTTCCCTCGTGGGAATAAAACCTCCTGCCTTCCAACAGGGAAAACCCTTTGCAGGAAAACATGTCACCGAGAAACCGGCGCACTCGTTTGGGTTCCGAGGTCGCATGGACGAACGCCCAGACTGCTCTCGGACCGTGGCTGACGGGAGATTCGTCTACATCCGAAATTTCATGCCTCATCTTCCGCACGGGCAGGCTCTTCACTACCAGATGGAAACTCAGAGCACCCGTATCTGGCGTCGCCTCCACAACCAGGGTAAACTCAACAAAGTCCAGTCAGCGTTCTGGGAAAGAAAGGCACCCGAGGAGCTCTACGATATTTCTGAGGACCCCCACGAGACCCGCAACCTGGCTCAGGACCCCAAGTTCAGAGCTACTCTCATCTCCATGAGGAACGCCCTCTACCAGAACCTTGAGAAGACTTTTGATGTGGCCCTCCTTCCGGAGGGGTTGCTACATGACCTTGCCAAGGAGCATGGTCTGACACCCGGTGATCTTGCTCGGGACAAGTCACTCTATCCCATCCAGCGGATCCGTAAGGCTTCGGATATACTCCTCGAAACAACGGTGGACGAGGAACGCATCGTCAACATGCTCCGCGCAAAACTTCCAGCGCAGCGCTACTGGGCCGCCCATGCCTGTCTCTATCTTGGCGAAAAGGTCATCCATAAACACTTGGAAGCCCTCAACTCCCTACTCAAGGACCCCTCCCGAAGCGTACAAATTGCCGCTGCTGAAGCCCTTGCTACCTACCCGGTGGGAGCAAAGGGAGGCGAGGAAGCCCTTGAGGTCCTCCTAGCCAATGCGGACCCCACTAAATCGAGCGCGTATCACGCAGTCGCAGCTCTCAACGCTCTCGACCATCAACCCCAGAAGGTTCTCGCGCCATATAAGCAACGCATCACTAAACTGCCCACAAACGATCCTGATGTTCCCGGACGGCCAAATGGATATGCGGCACGGATGCATCAACATATCGCCGAACCAATCCCGGATACCTTCTCGTGGGAAAAAAGCGACCGCTAACCCCTGCATTTAAAGGAAAAAGGAGACGCAGCTTCCCTTGCGCCAAACTCAATACCCGACTACACTCCCCCAACCTCTCTTGAGCAAAGCTCCGCCACAAAAACGCAAGCGCGTCAATGTCCGCCGCCCCGACGTCATGAAAGATGTCCAGGCGGAGGTAGAGAAACACTATCGGTCGCCGATTGTAGAGAAACTCCGTAAAGGCGGAGGCTCACTTACCATCGGGTCCACGACCCTGCGCCTCGCCCAACAATTCGGGTTCTGCTATGGAGTAGAGCGAGCTATCGATTTAGCCTATGCCTCCCGGCGCGTTTTCCCCGAGAACCGTATTTTCCTGATCGGAGAGATCATCCACAACCCCGAGGTGAATCGCCAATTAGAGGAAATGGGTATCGTCTCTCTTCCGTGGAAAGAAATGGACGAGCAGTATGATGCACTCTCCGAAGATGACGTTGTCCTGGTCCCCGCTTTCGGAGCCCCTACCTCGTTCATGGATAAGATCGGAGAGGCCGGTTGCTACGTGATAGACACTACCTGTGGTGACGTCATGAAAGTATGGAGGCGCGTCCGAAACTACGCCAAAACCGGTGCTACCTCCATCATCCACGGCAAAGAGGGGCACGAGGAAACCCGCGCCACCGCATCCCGCGCCGAGGGTGATGACGGCAAAGGTCACTATCTGGTTATCCTGACCCTCGACGAAGCGGATTACGTTTGTGACTACATCCGGAATGGGGGCGAGAAGAGCGCTTTCCTGACCAAGTTTGCAGGGGCGACCTCAAAAAACTTCGATCCTGATCTTCACCTGCTTGAGATCGGTGTCGCAAACCAGACAACCATGCTGAAGAGCGAAACAGAGGAGATTCAGCGCCGGATCAGCGATGCAATCACAAAGCGGGATGGCTCCGCCGAGCGATTCCAAGTATTTGATACAATCTGTGGCGCAACCCAGGAACGGCAAGATGCACTTTTTGACATGCTCAAGACCCCCCTGGACATCCTTCTTGTCGTAGGAGGATACAACAGCTCCAACACCACTCACCTCGTGGAGATAGGGCAAGAAGAACTCCCTACCTTCTTTATCCAGGACGCAAGTTGTCTGGCCTCTTTTGAAAAGATCGCCAATTACGATCTGGAAGCACGTCAAGAGATCGAGAGCGACTATCCCTCTAAGCTCTTGGACGAGGGCCAGGTAATCGTCGGCGTCACCGCCGGAGCTTCCTGCCCTGCAAACCTGATTGAAGCCACTATCCTGCGTGTGTTTGAGCTTCGGGGCATTAACCCTTCCGATGTCGAGGCGGCTTGAACTGAGCTGACTACTCTTTCACTGCTGAGATCACAGCCTCGACTTGGGCGGCCTCCTTCTCTCTTCCCGATATCTTGAGGGAATTACGGTAACCCAGTAGAGACTGAAGATCATTGGGCCGACGCCTGATAGCTGATTGATAACTTTCGACCGCTTTCGCGTTCTCTTCGGAAGCAAGGTAGTATTGCGCGAGACGCAATTCCATCGGGGAAAGCACCACTGGAGGCATCAGGAGAGCAGGCCGCTGCTGCTTATCAACTGCGGTCTTAAACCAACTCCTTGCGATCTGCCGCTGTGCGTCAGAAGTCGCACGAGCGAGGGCCACCAGCCCTCGGGCTTCCGCGGTGTAGACTTTAACTCCCGCAAGCGCTCGCACATATTCAGAGATTGATGCACTTTTAAGCGCCTGACTTCTCAGAGCCTCCATTCTCTGCTGTATAGAGCTCAGAGCTAGGGTCTTCTGCTGTGCCAATTCGGTTTTCCCTTCCTCCAACGCCTTTCTGCACTCGAGATATTGCATCAGGCTTTCAAGGTAGAAAACCGACAAAGTCCGGTCCTTAATTTCTCCCAGAAAAGGATCGTTTTTCCCCGGCAAACTGGTGATCGCCCTCGTGAAATCTCCCTCGTCTCCCCTCGCCAGGTAAAGCCGTGCCGGAAGAGTCTTGGCCTCCCACATCAAGAGACTCGCTCCCTTGGAGCCCAACCTGGAAGAATCGACTTCCAGCTTAGATAGTCGAACCGCAATCGACATCGCCTCTTCAAATTTTCCCCGACTTTGCATGGCGGTCGCAAGATATAGCTGAGACCGGATCCACCCATCACACTCATGGACACTCAGCTTATGCTTTTCATTGTGGGCTGCGTAGAGGCTGCTTGCACGATCAAGAGCAGCCTCAGCCAACGCATGATTCCCACAACGCCATTCAAAATGACCAAGTAGATGCTGATAGGGAGGAAACCCCGGAACTAACCTAGCCATTTTCCTTACGACCGGAAGAATCTGCTCCCTGAGCTTGGTTGTGGCCTCGGGCGCTTCACCGTGTAGCATTACCCAGAAGCCTAGGACTGCCATATTGTCAGGATTAGCGGCCACCAACTCTTCCATTTGCTCAATAGCCAGAGCCTGTTTTGCTCTAGGACCAAACCGATCATAGCCGTCTCGCTGTAAATAGATCGCGAGGCACTTCGCCTGAAGATTACCGGGATAAGTTTCGGACAGGCTTCGAAAAGCCTCGCCCACCATCCCCCGCAGCCTGAATAACTCTGCGAGGGCAAGCGCATACTCCCGCTCAATCCTAGTCGCGATGGGCAACTGCTTCCCACCCAGCTCCCGCGTGGCGTCGATCAATTCGATCATTCGCATCACAGCCACCTGCCGCTGCTGGGTGAATTCATTATTTGGGGCAGCCAGCGCTAATCCGATTCCCCAGTAGGCCATCAGGCAATCCGGGTCCAACTTCAACGCCTCACAAAAGTGGCGGTAAGCCTCAAAGTCCCATGCCGCCTGAATATGAGCGAGCCCCTGCAATACATGTCGTGAGGCCAGGGCGCTTGGTGAGGAAATCGCCATCGGGATCGATATAATCTCCTCCACGAAGTCAGGCGGAGGCAGCTTTGCGACGACCGGATGAATCACCTTTTCCAAAGAAAACGTGAAGACAGTCCTCGCCTCCAGAGGAGGACCGACCAAAGGGATAGTTTCCGCAGGCAGGGCTTGAATGCTGAAACACGACAAATAGCCCGCGATGAATAGTGTCCTACCCCCGGAAATTCGCATGCCCCCAGTCTTCCCGGAGCCACCAAGTTCTCAAGGAAAAGCTGAAACATCGGGAACTATTCCCTATAAAGAACAATCCAAACACTTGAACTTTACATTCTGAAACTTGAGACTCTCCTACATGAAACTTGGTCTCATCGGATGTGGAAAAATGGGAAAAGCGCTCACAGTAGGAGCGATCGATGCCGGAGCCGTCGCTGCAGGTGACGTCATGGCCCACGACATTGTGCCAGCCGCACAGGAAGCGTTCCTGGCCGAACGCGTAGTATCCGGAGCCAAATCGATTTCCGAAGTAGCTCTTTTTGCAGATGTTTTACTTCTCGCCGTCAAACCCCATGATGTGCAATCAGTAATGCACCAAATCCGGGATTCTGGCACTACCTCTGAAACGCTCCTTGTAATATCTGTAGCTGCCGGCCTGACCATTGAGCGCCTTGAGACAGAGATTGCCGGAGGGGGACGCATCGTTCGCTGCATGCCCAACACTCCTTCTCTTGTGGGACAAGGCGCAGCTGCTTACTCTCGAGGCACTATCGCCACGGACGAGGATGCAGCAACCGCCCAGAATCTACTGGGATCGGTTGGATTGGCTCTCGAGATAAAGGAATCCTTGATGGATGCCGTTACTGGGCTATCCGGGAGCGGCCCGGCCTACGTCTACCTTTTCATCGAAGCCCTTGCCGATGGCGGGGTGCAAAACGGTTTGCCACGTGAGCACGCCCGCCAACTGGCAGCCCAGACCGTTCTCGGGGCAGCTGCGATGGTTCAATCTACTGGCGAACACCCGGCAGTTCTCAAGGACATGGTAACTTCGCCTGGCGGCACGACAATCGCCGCTCTGGAAGCCCTTGAGGCTCACGCCTTTCGAGCTGCCTGCATCGAGGCAGTTAACACCGCGGCAGCTCGTGCTCGCGAAATGGGTGCCGAATAACAGCCCGGCTCTTATCCCTGAAATTCCGCGCCACGCTGCTGCCAATCCACGCACTTTATTTACATTTCTTAGGGGTTTAGAATCACATTGGTTTTTTGGGTAACACCTCTAAGCTCCGTTCATGACCGGTTTCTGCCGCTCTTTTTACCACGCAGGCTGGGGGTTATTGCTCCTTGCGAGCTGCTCCACGGAACCCGACCTCGACCTTCCGATAGCCGGCTCCCTCAACAACTCGGAAAACACCGCCAAAAAGACTTACCAGCGCGCAGAGAGCCTGAGCGCTAGTGGCCGAACAAAGAAAGCACTCGGTCTCTATGCAGCGACTGCAGATCGGTTTCCCAACGCCAGCGTTGCGCCTTCCGCAAGGTTCAGGCAGGCCCAACTACTTGAGCAAGACGGAAAGATTGATGAGGCCTTCGAGGCCTACCAAAGCCTAATCACTCGTTACCAAGGATCATCCCTTTACACCAAGGCCCGGGACAACCAATCCAATGTTGCTCATTCGGCCGCAGAAGGACAACTCACCGGAAAACTCCTCTGGTTCAAGCCGAGCCTAGATATTAAAAAGATTGTCTCAATGCTCGAGACCGTAAGAGATAACGCTCCTCGCTCACCCTCAGCCGCAAAGGCGCAGTTTGCAATAGGGTCCGTATACGAGAAGAAGAAGTCGAAGTTGAACGAAGCTGTAGCTGCCTACCAGAGAGTCGTGGATGATTATCCCAGATCATCGCAGGCACCAACAGCCCAGCTCAAAATTGGAGAGCTGCTACTGACTGGGGCGACTACAGGGAACCGAGACGACTCGAACCTCGACCGCGCCCTTCACACCTTTGAGGACCTGCGCCAAGCTCACCCAAAATCCAAGCCTGCCGCTACAGCTGGAAATCGAATCTCAGAAATCCAAAACCGAGACGTTCAGCGCACCTTTGAAATCGGAGAGTTCTATTACAGAAAGGGTGAGACGAAGTCCGCGACGCTCTATTACAGGGAGGTCCTTAGACAATCAAAGGGGGGCGAGCTTCATGATCGCGCCAAAGCCCGCCTGCAAAGCCTCGACCGAAGCGAGTAGGAGGCCGCATGTTCAAGGTTCCAAGAATAGCCTCAACCAACGGCCTTCTGTCGATCCTCGGCGCAATTTCAATTCTCTCTCTCACCAGCTGCAGTGGCTACCGATGGGGAAGCGCGAAACCCGAGCACCTTGCCGGGATCAATTCGGTCTGTGTTGCGGTAGTTAAAAATAGCACCCAGATTCCCAGGGCTACAGCCCTCGCCACAAATAGCATTGCTGATGCTCTTACAAGAGACGGCACCTATCGGATGACGACTCTTGATCGAGCAGATGCGCACCTGCAAGCCGAACTGAGAAAGATTGAGTATCTCCAAGTCCGGTCAACAAGAGAGGATGCTTTGCGATCGGAGGAACTGGAAATGAAAGCGCACTTGAACTGGGTGCTGGTGGATACAGATAACCCGACTAAAATTCTGGCCCGTGGAAACGCTACTGGAACTACAAGATTTTTCGTAGATCCGAATTTGCAGACTGCTAGACAAAGTGCTCTTGTTGACTCCATTAAGAGAGCAACCGACAGCATGATCGCACGATTCGCTGAAGGATTTTAAGATTCGTCCCGGTTTCGGAGACAATCACGCTTAGCACCTCTTGTGGTCACGCGACTACCAGGCAGCAACAGGCAGACAATAAGACCCTATCATTCCTTTCTGGCCTTCCGACCCGGTGATGACTTCTGTATACACCTTCCATGTCCGATGAGCCCGCTGCTCCCAGTATCTCCTTTGTTCCAACGCCAATCGGCAACCTGGCAGACATCACCCTGCGCGGCATCGAAACCCTTCGGGCGGTTGACTTGATTGCCTGCGAAGACACTCGACACTCCCGCAAGCTGCTGAGGCACTACGAGATCGATAAAGCTCTGACATCTCTCCATGATCATAACGAATCGCGGAAAATTCCTGAAATTATTGCCAAGGCACAGAATGGCGAGCGTATCGCAGTAATTTCAGACGCGGGGACGCCTTGTCTCTCTGACCCAGGATACCGACTGCTTCGCGCATGCATTGAAAGCAGCGTCCCCTACGAAGTCCTTCCCGGCCCAAGCGCGATAACCACGGCAATCGTCGCTTCCGGGCTCCCTCCCCTCCCCTTCACCTTCGGAGGGTTTCTTCCATATAAGAAGGGAAAGCGGCGGAGAGAACTCGAGAAAGCGCTTCAGCGTGGACACACATCTCTTTACTTCGAGTCTCCTCATCGACTTGTTTCAACCCTCGAAATATTAACGGAGTTGGAACCTCAAGTGCACATTAGTATTCTTAAAGAATTAACTAAGAAATTTGAAAACATGTATGGAGGGGAAACCATGAAATTGCTAGCAACCTTTACTGATCGTGAGCCACGAGGAGAATTCGTGCTGGCTATCGATCCAACCAGTCTCAGCAATGAAGCCCTCCCCTAACACTCCCCGCGGGATTACAAACCCACGACGCACACGCCTTCCTCTTGTCCTTCTCACCAATCTTGGAGTCGCTCTCTGCCTCTTGGTGGCCGTTCCTATTATCTACAACGGGCAACAAAAGTTTCTTCAACACTCTACCGCAGACCAAAAATACGTAGAGGCCGCAATTGGAAGTGGCGAGGCTGATTTCATTCACAACGCATTGCGAACAACCGAGGTCGCTCGCGCAATGGCTCACGACGACCACATTGCTACCATGGCCGTGATGCAGCTAACCATCGCCTTTCTTTCTGCTCTCTTCTTTTTCAACGGCCTTTACCTGCTCCGTCTTCATCGTCGGTCCCGGCAACACCCTATGGGCACCGCGAAGTGGTAATCCTCCAAACTCTTCTCCGAGTCTGAAGGGTCACCGCGAACACTTGAGGCATTACTGTCGACAAGGGCCGGCCAAAGGCATGGAATCCCCTAGCCTCCAACCTTTGTAGCCACGGAGGCCCAGAGTCTCAAATGCTTGCTTTTTCTACCTGCTGGAATAACTCCCGCCATTCGGACGGAGAGGCCATGATCACCGAGATTCTCGAGCTCGGTGTCAGCGACATTGAACTCAGCCACGGCATGACGATTGCCAAATTGCCGGGGATTCGAAACGCCTTTAACGGAGGCGCTTTTCGGTGCTGCGGGGTTCACAATTACTTCCCGTCACCCACCGAGGTAATGATCGACGCTCCGGATGCCTATGAATTCACTTCTCACCGTACCTTTGATCGCGACCGAGCATTGAAAATGACTCTTAAGTCTCTCGAGGTTGCCGCTGAGTTTAATGCCGAGTATCTCGTTCTTCATATGGGGTCTGTCCCCCGGATGCCCCATCGGAAATGGACTGGCAAACTTACCGAGATGGTCCGAGAAGGATTGGAGCCCAAACCAAAATTGGAGAAGCTCAGGCAAAAGTGCATCAGAAAACGATCCCGCGTTGGAGCACTCTATTTTCAACGCGCTATTGAATCTCTTGAGCTCATAGCTGAAAAAGCTGCCGAGCTTAAGGTGAAGCTCGCGATCGAGTCTCGATCAAGGTATGAGGATGTTCCTACCGAAGATGAAATGATTCTGCTCCAAGAGCACTTCTCAGAAAATGAGTGGGTCGGTTATTGGCACGATTTTGGCCATGTCCAGCTGAAGCACAACATTGGACTACTGGAGCACGAGGCTTGGCTGAAAACCATGCAGCCCCACTTGATAGGAGCCCATGTGCACGATGTGACATGGCCCGATCGTGATCACCGGGTCCCATTTACTGGCACGCTCAATTATGACTGCTTACTGAAGATGATGGAACCCCGGACGCCACACGTCTGGGAGCTCTCACCGAGGCGCCAAACCGATGAAATCCTCTTAGCTCTACAGTGCTGGAGAGAGAAGTTTCCAGCTACAATATAACCAACTGAGAGCCTTCATACCAGGCACGCAAGCCATCACAGGCTCCTGAGAAAGAAAACACGGCGGGACCATGATCGATTTCTCGGCCTTAAAAATCACTCTCGGCCAGCTGGCACACGAAGGTATTTTCGTCGGAACATCATCATGGAAGTATCCCGGATGGATCGGCCAGCTCTACCAACCCGATCGCTATCAATACCGGGGAAAGCTTTCCAAGTCCCGCTTTCAAGACTCCTGCCTTGAGGAGTATGCTGAAATCTTCTCTACCGTATGCGTAGACGCATCTTACTACCGGTTTCCCTCAGAGAAATATCTCGCAAACCTCACTGAAAAGGTTCCTCCCGACTTTCGATTTTCCCACAAAGTCACCGACACTATTACCATCAAGAACTTCCCCACCCTGAAAAGACATGGGGAGTTCTCCGGGCGCGCCAATCCATGCTATCTCAATCCGGATATCTTTCTGAAATCGTTTCTGTATCCACTTGCCCCCCATCGAGAACGCACCGGCCTGATAATCTTTGAGTTCTCTCGCTTTTACCCAAGAGATTATCGCCACGGAAGAGAGTTTGTTTCTGAATTAGACTTATTCCTTTCCAAGCTTCCTACCAACGAATGGGACTTTGGGGTCGAAATACGTAACCCCTCCCTTCTGCAGAAAGCCTATTTCGACACTCTCGAACGCCACTCAGTCGCGCACGTTTACAACCAATGGCAGCGCATGCCCGACCTCTCCGAGCAGTTAAAGCTGAGGTCACCGACCCCGGACAACTCACCCACGGGTTGCCGATTACTTCTGAAGCGTGGGCGGGATTATGATGGAGCAGTAGAATCTTTTGCCCCCTATGACGGCATTAAGGAGATCCAGAAAGGCGTCCGTCATGCGGCGGCAAAACTCATCTCCGATCTAAAAAGGCAGCCATCAGGACGGAGAACATATCTCTATGCCAACAATCGACTTGAGGGAAATGCCCTCGCGACCATAGAGGCGATTCTAGCACTTGTCGAAAATCAGGATCCGGCCGGCTAACCCGGTGGCTACCCCGCCTCGATAGATAGGAATTTGGCTGAGGCTCGAGTTGGATCTAGGCCACACCCTCCAGCACTCAATATCAATATAAATGCTGTTTTCAAATTTAAATGCTGCCAAAAACTATCCCTTTAGACCTTTTGGGCTATTTTTTCTCCATATATGTGAATAACAAACCCGTTTTTACACTTAATAGGTGCCATTTTTGTTTCGACAATTAATTTATTTTGGTGTCTTTATAATTTTAGAGACAATTTTCATGAAATCGAAGCAAATGGATGGCGCACAAGCCCTACTGAGGACTCTGGATGACCTCGGCATTGAATATATCTTTGGCTACTCCGGCGGAGCAGCCCTCCCAATGTTCGACGCCCTAGAGACCGTTGAAAGCAATATGAAGTTCGTCCTAGTGCGGCACGAACAGGGTGCAGTTCATATGGCGGACGGCTACGCTCGAGCGACCGGCAAACCCGCCGCGGTCCTTGTGACCTCCGGCCCGGGAGCAGGAAATACAGTCACCGGTTTGATGACCGCGCAGATGGACTCTGTTCCCATGATCGTTCTCACGGGGCAACAAGTTCTCTGGATGCTCGGAAAGGACGCCTTTCAGGAGGCCGATATTTTCAGTATCACCATGCCCGTCGTTAAGCACAACTATCTGGTGAAGCACACCAACGATCTTCCCCGCATTGCGCGGGAAGCGCATCATATCGCCACTACGGGGCGACCTGGTCCAGTCCTCATCGATATTCCGAAAAACGTATCTCAGGATCCCTTTGATGGCGACCTCGATCCCTCCGTAATTTTACCGGGCTACCAGCCCGAGCAGTCCATGGAAATTGATGAGGCCGCAGTGGATGAAGCCGCAGCCCTCATTAATCAGTCCCGGCGCCCAGTGATCCTTGCTGGGCAGGGCTGCATGATTGCCCGGGCGGGAGAGGAGCTTTTAAAGTTGTCGCGAACCCTTGGATGCCCGGTCACAACCACTCTCCTAGGAAAGGGCGTCTTTCCCGAGACCGATGACTATTCTCTTGGAATGCTGGGAATGCACGGAACCGCCTATGCGAACAAGGCAATCGTTGAGGCTGATCTCATTCTCAATATTGGCTCTCGATTTGACGATCGCATTATCGGGCAGGCCGACAAGTTCGGTGCCAATGCCAAGATTATTCATATGGATATTGATCCATCTGAGATGAATAAAATGATTCGGCCCGACGTTCAGGTCATCGGCGATGCCAAAGCCTCTCTGATAAGTCTTAACAAGAAGGTTGAGCGACTGGATACCGGGGACTGGTTGAAACAACTCGACTCCTACAAGAAGAAATTCCCGCTGCAGTATCGTAAGCAGGGAGGACTGCGCATGCAGCAGGTGATTGACGAGCTCTATCAACTGACCAACGGAGAAGCAATTATCTCGACTGACGTAGGCCAGCATCAAATGTGGGCAGCGCAGTTCTATAAGAATGACGCCCCATACAAGTGGCTATCCTCCGGAGGGGCCGGAACAATGGGCTTTGGTTTCCCCGCTGCGATTGGAGCACAGTTTGCCTGTCCAGATGAACTGGTTGTTGCCATCGTAGGTGATGGGGGCTTCCAGATGACCCTCTTTGAGCTGGCTACTGCAGCCCTCCATAAACTTCCTCTTAAGATTTTGGTCTTGAACAACCACTACCTTGGAATGGTTCGCCAATGGCAGGAGTTATTTTTCGAGGACCGAAAAAGCGGGGTCGACCTTGAGGGAAATCCGGATTTTGTGAAACTGGCAGCCGCCTATGGAATACAAGGATTTAACATAAAGCGACCAGCCGACACCCGAAAAGTCCTGCAAAAAGCCCTCGATTATAACGAGGGGCCCTGCCTGATTAATGCGGAATGCTGCAAGACAGACAACGTGTTTCCCATGATTCCCGCCGGTGCAGCACTTGAAGACATGCTCACAGAGCCACCGAAGGAGAAAATGGCCAAACCAGTCGGCTCCACCTAGGAGTCGACCACCCTCAGCATAGCATAGTTATCGAATCTGAGCTTCTCCTCGCCAACCAATCAGTATCATGCCCAGGACAATTGTTACCACTGACACCCCGACTTCGATCAATCCTGATGAGGTCACTCATACCCTCTCGATTTTCGTAAACAACAAAGCCGGTGTGCTAATGCGAATCTGCCAGGTTTTCGCGCGCCGCGGATACAACATTGAGTCGTTGGTTGTATCACAGGGCCGCGATGCCAACTTTAGCCGTATGACTATCGGCCTTAAGGGTGCCCCGGAGGGCCTCGAGCAGATCGTCAAGCAGGTGACCAAGCTGATCGACGTCATGCACTGTTACGAGCACACCGCTGCGGATGCCGTCGTCAAGGAAATGCTCCTTATCAAATTCCTTGTCGGCGACGCTCAACAACGCACGGACGCCCTGCAGATTATCGAGCACTTTAACGGCAAAACCGTCGATCTTACCCCCTCGTCCATGACCGGTATGATCACCGGGGACTCTCCAAAGGTCGACGCAGCGGCCAGCATGCTCTCTCAGTTTGATATCATCGAGACTGTTCGAACTGGTAAGGTTGTCATGGCCCGGGGTGAACACCCTACCTAGGCATCCCGCATTGGAGCATTACCTGTAGGGCTCCTCAACCTCCTCCGACGAACCGGCCTAGCAGGTCGAGCTCCGCCTCCGACTACTCCTGCCTAGGGCTTGCCTATCATCCGCCATATGGAGTTGAGAGTCTCATTGCTTTTCCCAGTGCTTTCCGGTCCCCTCAGCCCATGAGAATCATCCCGGCGGCTCTGTCCCTGCTGACGCTATGCTTTAGCGCTGAAGCCCGTGAAGCAAAAGAGTATGATAGCGATGTTAATTATGATGATGCCAAGACACCCCATTACGACCTCCCTCCCCTGCTTGTAACGTCGGACGGTCAAAAAATCACAACAGCTGATCAGTGGCATAACATCCGGCGACCTGAAATCCTCTCGCTCTTCAGCAACCTAATTTATGGCCGGGTTCCGGAAGCACCATCCCCGATCACTGTCGAATTTGAGGTAGCTCAAACCGATCTCGAGTTCATGGACTCCGCTGCCACACGAAAAGAGATCAAAATTCATCTGAGTAATAAGAACGGAAGGATGGCCATGCACCTCATCCTGTTCGTTCCCAATAAGGCCAGCAAACCAGTCCCGTGTTTCCTTAAACATAGCTTTCAAAACACTCGAAGTGACGAATTTGGAGCGGCGCTTCTCAGGCCGGGCAAACTCAAGAACGGATGGCCAATTGGTAAATTCATCGAAAAAGGCTATGCGCTTTGCGCCGTTTACCATGAGGATCTCGTTAGGCACAACGAAGTAGATTTTCGCAGTGGTATACACAAACTTTTCTACCCCAAGGGTCAGAGTTTCCCTAAAGCTCACGAGTGGGGAGTGATCTCTGCCTGTGCGTGGGGCGCTATGCGGGCGATGGACTACTTAGAGGCTGATCAGGATATTGACCATACAAGGGTTGCCGTCATGGGGCATTCCAAGATGGGCAAGACCGCTCTCTGGACCGCTGCACAGGACACGCGGTTTGCTCTCGCCATCTCTGCTCAATCAGGCTGTGCAGGCGCCGCACTCTGGCGGAGAAAATCAGGAGAAACACTAAAGAAGATGGTGACGCGGTTTCCTTACTGGCTCTGTCGTAACGCATGGAAGTTTGTCGGGCAGGAAGACGACCTTCCCGTAGACCAGCACATGCTGCTCGCATGTATTGCCCCCCGCCCCGTCTATGTTCACAGCAGCACCAATGACACGTGGGCTGATCCGCGCGGAGAATATCTTTCTGCATATCACGCAGGTGAAATTTATCGATTACTCGGCGCAAAAACCTCCTTGGCGGATCGAAAATCTCCTGCAGTCGGCAAAGCTGTCATCAGAAGTCATGTGGGTTACCACCTCCGGGAAGGGGGCCACTCGATCGAAACATACGACTGGGACAGGTTTCTCGAATTCGCTGACTTTCATCTCGAACCGGCACCTCAGTAGGATAAGCTCTCCTCGTTAAAGGAGCCTTGCCTCCTCAAAAGACCTGAATCGGGATCCACTTGGTCTTCGAAGTTATTCACAATCAGGCGTAAGATCTCGCCAACTCATTATTTTCGGTGCAATGGAGGAAAAATCGCGACCTCTCCACCTAAATAATCCTTGCTATTGCGGAGCATTTCTCGACCATCCGGCCGCCGAATGGACGCTATTTTGGCTTTGGAAGACGGTCGCGTATTTCGCGGCGAAAGTTTTGGTTATTCGGGCACCTCGACAGGGGAAGCCTGCTTCAACACTTCCATGACAGGATATCAGGAGGTTCTCACCGATCCCAGTTACCGGGGGCAGATCGTCACCATGACCTACCCGCTTATGGGAAACTATGGAATCATCCCAGAAGACTCAGAATCGAGCCAGGCTCACGTCCGAGGATTTGTGATCGGCGAACTCTGCCATACTCCATCCAATTTCAGGTCGCGCCAAAGCCTGCAGGACTACCTAGCCGAGCAGAAAATTATCGGCATACAGGATATCGATACCAGAGCTCTCACCAAACATCTTCGATCTGCTGGGGCAATGAGAGCGTGCCTGACTACTGAACTCGACGAGAGTGCTGCGGTAGACGCCGCCAGTTCTTCGGCATTGATGGCGGGATCTGATTTTGTCAAGGAAGTCACCACCAAAAAGCCCTTTGAGTGGCAGGAAGAATCCCGCCAATGGACCATCCCCAACCCCTGCTTAAATCAGGAAGGCTATTATATTGACCTCCCTGAGCCGAGACACCGGATCGTCGCTTACGACTTTGGCGTGAAGTACAATATCTTACGCCAACTACGACAACATGGGTTTGAAGTCCAGGTCGTAGGAGCCTCAGCCAGCGCCGCTGACGTCCTTGCCCTTAATCCCGATGGCATCTTTCTATCAAACGGGCCCGGCGATCCAGATGCACTCAGTTATATTCACACCGAGATTCAGCAGCTTATCGGGCAAAAACCAATCTTCGGAATATGCCTCGGACACCAGATTCTCACTCACGCTTTCGGCGGCAAAACCTTTAAACTAAAGTTTGGTCACCGGGGTGGAAACCAACCAGTTAAGGATCTTCGCTCAGGCACGGTATCGATTACTTCACAGAATCACGGCTTTGCAACTGACCCCGACTCCCTGCCTGACCACGTCGAGGTCACTCACGTCAATCTCAACGACCAGACGGTGGAGGGCATCCGCTCCACCAAAGACCCAGTATTTTCTGTCCAGTACCACCCGGAAGCAGCTCCGGGGCCCCACGATGCCTCCTACTTCTTTAAGGAGTTCGCGGATCTTATTGACGCTACAAGGTAAAAATTTAAACGACGCAGCGCCTCAGTCATGGCGGGCAACCGACAGCATCAAAGCGACAAGCGCCTCATGAACACCATAGTTAACGGCCTCCAATGGGGTGATGAAGGAAAAGGTAAGATCGTTGACTACCTCACCGAGGATGCGGATGTCGTCGTCAGAGGGCAAGGCGGCAACAATGCCGGCCACACTGTCATTGTCGGAACCAACAAATATATCCTTCATCTTGTTCCCTCCGGAATTCTCTGGGAAAAGAAGCAAAACATCATCGGTAATGGAGTGGTTCTTGATCCGGTAGGATTGGTGAGAGAGATAGAGACTCTCGAAGCACAGGGAGTGGTTATCACTCCAGAAAACCTGCTCATCTCGGACCGAGCTCATGTAGTGCTACCCTATCATTGCGATCTTGATGCTGCCCAGGAACAGGCCAGAGGCAAATTTTCTATAGGCACTACCCGTCGCGGTATCGGACCCGCATACTCTGACAAGGCAAATCGGAATGGGCTTCGAATGGCAGACCTTCTCGACCCTGCACTGGCCAGAGACTTGATATCCGTGCGGCTTGAAGACGCTAATGCTTCTCTGCAACGTCACGGGATGACCAAGCATGAAACCTCTGCGGTCCTCGAAACAATTAACCCTGCCCTTGAGCGACTTAGGCCTCATGTGACCAATACGATTCCTAACTTGCATGAAGCTTGGAGAGGCGGAAAGAGCATTGTGTTTGAGGGAGCCCAGGGGACCTTCCTCGATATTGATTTTGGAACATACCCCTTTGTCACCTCTTCCAATACGACCTCCGGAGGCGCCTGTACAGGGAGTGGGCTTCCCCCAGTCGCAATCGACCGTGTTATTGGCGTCTGTAAGGCCTACACAACCCGGGTTGGCGAAGGCGCACACATCACAGAGAATCAGGAATTCTCAGACTACCTTCATGACATGGGTCGAGAATTTGGAGCCACCACCGGGCGAAAAAGGCGGTGTGGGTGGCTGGACTGCGTTCTTCTCCGGTTTGCCTCCATGGTCAATGGAGTTACAGATCTTGCAGTGACAAACCTTGATGGATTGGATCAGCGTGAGGATATTAAGATCTGCACCGCTTACGAAATTGACGGCGTTCAACATTCGTTTCCCCCAGCCCACCGCGACGCGTGGAATCGTGCTGTTCCGGTGTATGAAACGCATCCCGGGTGGAACTCGGACACCTCCGGATGCCGGTCTTGGGATGATCTGCCATCTGCGGCGCAAGCCTATCTGAATCGACTTTCCGAATTGGCAGAAGCTCCGGTAAAGTATGTCGGTATCGGTCCTGACAGGGAACAGACAATTCTTCTTTAGGAAATTCTCCCTTTCCGACCAGAATTGGATATAAGCGAAATCAGCCTTCAACCGCGATTTAAACGCTAATATACCCGTGAGCGATTCTCATATCCCGCAACATCTTGCCATTATCATGGATGGTAATGGCCGGTGGGCCCGGGAAAAAGGCCTTCCACGCCGGGAAGGCCATCGGGCCGGCGCAGATTCTGTCCGTGAGGTCGTAGACGCGTGCAAAAAACTTGGAGTGAAATTCCTCACTCTCTATGCCTTTTCATCCGAAAACTGGAAGCGGCCTAAAGCAGAAATCCGAGCCCTGATGGCATTACTAAAGGAATTCCTCAGGGTTAAAACTCCGGAAATGAAAAGCCAGGGGGTCCGACTGCATGCTATCGGTCGACTCGAGGATCTGCCCTCGGATTGCCAGAGGGAGCTTTCTTCCGCTATCGAACAGACATCCTCGAATAGTGACCTCGATCTCGTACTAGCCCTTTCCTACGGATCGAGGGAGGAAATCGTAGATGCAGCCAAGCAGCTTGCGCGCGAAGCCGCGAGTGGCAGCCTGAACCCTGAGGATATTGACAATGATTTGATGAGTCAAAAGCTCTACACGTCAAAAATCCCTGATCCTGACCTTCTGATTAGGACTTCGGGAGAACGGCGGATTTCCAACTTCCTGCTCTGGCAGATCAGCTATGCTGAAATAGTGATCAGCGAAAAATTCTGGCCTGACTTCAGAGAACCTGACCTGAAGGATGCGATCGCAGAATACGCACTCCGCAACCGCCGATTCGGCTCGATTTAGTATAGAACGAATTAAGAATGTCGCCATGGCCCCCGCCTCCACCGAGCAGACCATTCTTCTTGTTGACAAGGATTTGGATTTCCTCAACTGGGCAACCAAACACCTCGAGGCCGAGGGCGTAAGGATTCTCCGGTGCGACAACGGAGATAGTGCGATCAAAGTCGTTGGCAAGACCCCAGTCGACCTCGTTGTTGCCGACATTCAATTACAGCCCTTTGACGGTCTGGAGCTTCTTTCGAGACTACGGGCAAAGAATACCAATGCCGCCGTTGTTCTGACTGCAGGATTCCCCACTACCTCCCAGATAATTGAGGCAACCCGACGTGGCGCCCTTGACGTTCTCCGCAAGGAGTCCCTCTCTTTCGAACTTCGCCCCGTAGTCGAGGCTGCCCTTCAGAATATTGAGCAGCGGAAGCATGCCGACGACAGCCTTCCCAATTTACCTGATTCCGAAGGCCCCGTGCAGATGATCGGGGTTTCCAGACCTCTGCAAGAGGTTTTCAAGATTGTAGGCCGCGTATCCCAGACCGATGCACCCGCTCTGATTACTGGTGAGAGCGGAACAGGAAAGGAACTGGTTGCGCGAGCTCTCCATGAATACAGCCCGAGGCGAAAATCAGAGATGGTCGCTATTAATTGCGGCGCGATTCCAGAAAACCTTCTCGAGAGCGAACTTTTTGGTCATGAAAAAGGCTCTTTTACAGGAGCATTCGCCCGTCGTGCCGGTCGCTTCGAACAATGTGATGGAGGCACCCTGTTCCTCGACGAAATCGGAGACATGCCTGGAGCCGTACAAGTCAAACTTCTCCGAGTCCTTCAAGAGGGCACATTCTCCAGAGTCGGCAGCAACGAAACACTGCAAAGTGATGTTAGAATTGTCGCAGCGACCAATAAGGACCTTGCTGCCGAGGTATCCAAGGGTGAGTTCAGAGAGGATCTGTATTACCGACTCAACGTTGTTGAGATCACCTTGCCCCCTCTTCGTGAACGCCCGGAAGATGTCCCTCTGCTCGCCGAGTTCTTCCTACAGCGTCTAGCTTTGAAGCAAGGCATGGCCCGCATGCGCCTGACCGGAGAGGCTACCGAAACTCTTCAACAACATCATTGGCCTGGCAACGTCAGAGAACTCGAGAATACTATCGCACGGGCATGCGCACTATCCACCTCCGACCTTCTGCTCCCCGAGGATATCCCATTTGCTCGCAGCCCATTCTCTCTATCTCAGAAGATTAGCTCGGCGCTCGACACCCTTTTATTAGCAACTCCTGAATCAGGCGGAAGCCTTCTCCCCCATCTGGTCGGTGAGATATGCAGGAAGGTCTTCGACCAGAGCGGAAACAATCTGAAGGAAAGCGCACAGCAGCTGGGGATTACGCAATCGGAATTACGCGAACACCTCGGCAACTGAAAACAAACCTCAGCCAAGCACAGGACCGCATGACCATTCTGAAACACCCTCTCATTGCTGACCGGCTGACCTCCCTCCGGAACAAGGATTCAAACTCTCAGGAATTTCGTTCCTTCCTCCGTAACATTGCCACTCTCATGGTGGCCGAGGTAACAGCCGACCTCGAGACTACCGCGCAGGGAGTGGAAACCCCGATCGAAGAAACCGAAGGCCGCCGCATCTCAATGCCAGTAGTCCTCGTTCCTGTCCTGAGAGCGGGACTATCTCTGGCTGAAGGATTCCTCACCGCCATCCCTGAAGCGAAGGTCGCACACATTGGCATTCGTAGAAACCATGCCACCCTGAAGCCCGAGGTGTATTATCCTAATCCCCCGGTGGATTTTGCTAATTCCAACACTATTGTTCTGGATCCGGTGCTGGCGACAGGAGGCACTGCCATCGAAACCATTCGAATTCTAAAGAAGCAGGGCGCAAAGCGACTCATCTTTACTTGCGTCATTGCCGCCCCCGAGGGCCTTCAGGCCCTCCAGTCAGCGCACCCCGGCCTCCCCATCTATGTAGCAGCTGTGGATCGCTGCTTGGATGAAAATGGATATATCTGCCCAGGCCTGGGGGATGCAGGAGACCGCTCCTTTGGAACAGCATGATCCAATCTGGCATTCGGCTTCCACCATGCTAGTATTCACCCGTGCTCCGTGTAATAATAGCTCTTATCGGATTAGCCGTCTTTGCTTCGGCGCTAGGTCAGGAGAGCCAGTTACTAGATAAGAATACCTCGTTCATCAAAGGCGTAACGGCTCTCCGAAATCATCTCCCTGATCTAGCTATCGCTCCACTTGAGTTATCCTTGATAGACTTCAAGGACGATCCGCGCTCCCAGACCCAGATAACAATAAAATTGGCTGAAGCCTTGGTTCGAACGGGGCGCCTCCAGAAACACCATGACAAGAGGAAAGATCATGCGAATTCGGCATTAGAACACCTGAAAGGGTCCCTTGAGGGAGGCGATCCCTCTGCCACTTTCTGGTCAGCGCACGCCTACGTCCTCCTCGGAGAACTGACTCAAGCTATAGGCCTCTTTAAAGAGCTAGAAGACACCGGGGACAGAAAGCTTCGAGATCAGAGCTCTCTTTCACGAGCTCACATCCTATCGGCTCTCGGGCATCCCGACCGCGCTAACTCCCTTCTGGAGAAAAGCTTCGCTAAAAAAGATCAAAGCCAACTATCTCAGGACGCCCACCTCCTACGAGCTACAATCCTTATCGCGAAGGAGGAGGCGTCTCAGGCTCGTGAAATCCTCGATCAAATTAAGCCCTCTAATCGCCAACAAGAAGTCCACATAAGTTATCTGAAAGCACAACTTACTGCGCTTGGCGACAAGCAGGGAGCCATTCCTCTCCTGCGCAAGATTGTTGAAGACCCAAATCCAATCCAACCCTTGATACGGCACAGTGCTCAGGTATTTATGGCCGAGTGCTTAAGTGCCACCGGACAGCCTGAAGAGGCCTTCACCGCACTTGTTAGCCTCATCGATGCCCGGCAAAGAAGCCCTCTCTTGGAGATCTCCTTCCACCGGCTCCACGGCTGGGCCTCAAACGAGGCTCTCAGGAAGCGCTTGGAGGAGCAGCTGGGTAGATGGGCCGATTTCACCGCCAGTTCCCAACCTGAGGAATCCTCTCCGGGAACAGAGGTTATTATCTCGCCGGGGACAGAGACCAGAACCGGATACGCCCTGTTCTACCACGCTCTTTCCCTAGCTCAGCGAAATACCAGCGCATCCAACAGGCAGGCCGAAAGCAGGCTTGCCTGGATCGCCTCGAACATGCCCCTTCATCCTTTTCGGGATCGCTCCATCCTGGAGATGGCCAAACTACAAATTGCGGACCGCAGAAAGGATAGCGCCATCGCGACCCTTACCAAAATCGAGAATTCCTCCGGGGTGCCAGGCATACGCCAAGAATCAGCACGATTGCTGGCGAGGCTCTATTTTGAAGGCGGAGCCTTTACCTCTGCGTCCTCAGCATTCCTCCGAGCGCATAGGTCTCTCCCCGCGGGAGAGGGCGATATCTGCGCTGTGAATGCTGGGATCAGCCTGTTGCGGGCTGGTGATAAAAGCAGTTTCCGTGGCCTTCTCCAAGCACTCGACCCTTCGGAGGTTCGCAATACGCTTCTTCTGGAAAGAGCACTTCATGAGGCGTCTCTGCAATCCGGCGATGCGGAAACCCTCCTACAAACCTTCCTCGAACGTCATCCCCGACATCCGCGGAGCGCTGAAGCCCATCTCGCGCTCTTGGAATCGTATGTTCGTTCAAACCAGGGAGACACTCGAACTCTGGAGAAGATTTCCGCCCAGGTGGCATCTCTTCCCACGAATTCTCTGAGGCCGCGAGAAAAACTACGACACCTTAATCTTCATCTTCGGATCGCCGGCCTGACAGGGCAGTGGGAGCTTGCGATCCAGACATCAAAACAGTTTCTAAAAACTGATCCGATAAGCCATATGACGCCCTTCGTTCGCTTCAAGCTAGCTGAGGCGTATTTCCACAATGGCGATATGCTCGACGCTCAGACTCGTTTTCAGGATATTGCCTCCTCAACGAAAAACTCTGAAATTTCCGAGACGGCTCTGTTTTATGCCGCAAGATCAGCCCTCAAAGTGGGAGGGGATAATTCCGACGCTGATGCGGAAGTATTCCTCAATACGATCATTGAAAAAAGAGGTTCCCTTTATATGGATGCCAAACTTCTCCTGGCCCGTAGCCAGATCGAGCGGCAACCCAAGAAAGCCTTGGACACCTTGAATAGCCTTCTCACCGGAGAGGCTCCGGACCTACTTGACGCCCACATGCTCGCTGCTGAAGCCCACCGGGAAATTGGCGATGCCAACAGCCTTATAGCAGCCCTTAAAATCTACGATCGAATCCTTTTGCGGACTGATACAGCTTACCCCTTAAGCAATCGCCTATTCTTTCTCAAGGGCCAGATTTTTGAAGATCTGAAGAAACCAAGAGAGGCTCTAGAGTCCTACTATCATGTCGTGCAGAGAGACAACCTTCCGGAAGGCCAGACCCCGACGGAATGGTTTTATTTTTCACGATGCGCTTTTGCCGCAGTCGAACTTCTGTCCAAGGGAGCCCTCCCCCGTTGGGCTGCATCCGTTGAAATACTGAGAACCGTCGAGAACAGCGCCAGCCCATGGGGAGAGGAAGCGGGTCGGCGGCGTCTTGAGATAGAGCTAGAACACCAGCTCTTTGACGGTCAGTGAACCTGCAATCGCGAATTCGCAGAAACGCGCTCGACAGCTCGGGAATCCAGCGCAAAGTTTCGTCGCAATGCCAAAGCCAAAGCTCTTTATTCCGGGACCCGTAGACATTTCTCCTGCAACCTATGAAGCGATGTGCTCTCCTATGATCGGGCATCGCGGAAAGGACTTTGAGGCTCTCTACGCATCCGCACAGCCAGGACTTCAAGAAATAGCAGGCACAAAACGGCCCGTATTCCTTTCAACCTCATCAGCATGGGGAGTCATGGAGGGAGCTATTCGAAATCTCGTTCAGAAAAAAGTCCTAACCCTGTGCTGTGGCGCGTTCTCTGACAAATGGTTTGATGTATCGCAACGCTGTGGGAAAGAAGCAGAAAAGATTCAGTCCGAGTGGGGCCAACCGATCGACCCCGACTTGGTAAGAGCTAAGCTTGCCGAAGGCGGATTTGACACTGTTACCCTTGTCCATAACGAAACCTCAACCGGAGTCCTTAATCCACTCTCTGAGATAGCGGGAGTCGTAAATGAATTTGAGGACGTCCTACTGATAGTCGACACCGTTAGCTCCTTCAGTGCTCTTCCCATCCCGACCGATGAAATTGGAGTCGATGTCCTGCTTGCAGGTGTCCAGAAAGCGATGGCTCTTCCTCCCGGACTCTCCGTTTTCGTCGTTTCCGAGAAGGCCTTAGCGAGAGCCGAGACAACTAATGACCGTGGATATTATTTCGATTTCCTAGAGTTCGAAAAAAATCATCAGAAGAACAACACTCCCTCCACTCCATCAATCAGCCTACTCTACGCCTTGGACTCCATGGTGTCATCGATCATGGAGGAAGGGCTTGCAGCCAGATTCCGGCGCCATTCCGAGACCAATGCTCTAGTCCACAAGTGGGTTGAGGAAAATGGCTTCGAGCTATTCGCCCCGGAGGGCTTCCGCTCCAAGACTCTTACCGCTGTTCGAAACAATCGTGAAATCGATGTCCCGGCATTCATTAAGGCCGTTCGAGAACGCCACAACTTTCTCATTAACGGCGGTTACGGGAAAATCAAGGGTAAGACATTCCGGATCAGCAACATGGGCAACGAGACCGCCGCCACCATGGACGAGCTACTTTGCGCCCTGAGCGAGGTCCTGCCTGAATTCATCTAGGGAAATCAGGGGCCGCCCCCCTTGAGCCACTCTAAGGCAATCAACCGTTCATAGCATCCTCGATCTCCTCCACTTCAATGGGGAAATTGGAGAACAGGTTCACGTTTTCATCCTTCCCGATCAGGATGTCGTCCTCAAGACGAACTCCGAGGTTTTCCTCCCTTATGTAAATGCCAGGCTCCACCGTAAACACCATTCCCTCTTTCACTGGTTCATAAGCATTTCCCACGTCATGAACATCGAGACCCAGATGGTGCCCGATCCCATGCATGTAATACTTCTTAACGAGAGAGCGATCACGAGGATCTTGCCGCTTTGCCTCCTCGGCATCAATGAGTCCAAGCTTGATCAGCTCAACCTCCATCAACTCGATAGTATGGTCACGCCAATCCTGCTGCGTAACTCCGGGGCAGAGAAAGTTCATTGATCCACGCTGAACCGAGAGGACTGCGTTATAGACGTCACGCTGACGATCGGTGAATCGCCCATTTACAGGGACCGTCCGGGTCATGTCGGCATTCCAATTTGCCCACTCAGCACCAACGTCCATCAAGACCATCTCCCCATCTTTGCAGATAGCGCTGTTCTCCAGATAATGAAGCACGCATGCATTTTTGCCCGCTCCAATTATGGGAGGATACGCAAATCCCTTTGAGCGGTTCCGAACAAATTCATGAAGATACTCAGCTTCGATCTCCCATTCCCCAACTCCTGGCCTGATGAATTCAAGAGCTCTGCGAAATCCACTTTCTGTCAGATCTATCGCCTTTTGCAGCTGGACTAACTCCACTTCGTCCTTGATGACACGCAATTGATTCATCAGCGGGGCAAGGCGCCTGTAGTCATGCAAAGGATAGCGATCTCTGCACTCCTTGATAAAGCGGGCGTTGCGCGTCTCAACCACTATGTCCGCCCGCAAATGCTCGTTGGTAGCCAGGTAGACAGATCTGGCCTGAGGCATCAGGCGATGAAAGTGCGCATCAAAACTACTCGTCCAATTCACCTGCTTGACGCCAGAAACTTCGGTTGCCTGCGACTTAGTCAGCTTTTCCCCCTCCCAGATTGAAATCAATTCACTGGTTTCCCTCACAAAGAGAATTTCACGATCTCTTTCTTCAACCGCATCTGGAAATAGAATAACTACAGATTCCTCCTGATCGACTCCTGAAAGATAATAAAGATCGCGGTTTTGCACCAAGGGAAGCACTCCGTCCGCATTGGTCGGAAGGATATCATTTGCATGCACTATTGCCATGGAGCCAGGCTCCATCAGCTCAGATAACCGCGCGCGGTTCTGCGCGAAAAGACCACTTTCAATCTGCTCGTATCTCATACTGCCTTCTTCTAGCCAGAAGGAGCCCCCCTGTCTAGCCGCCTGACCAACCAAGTTTTCCCCGGAGCGTCTCGTAAAAACTGTGATTTGGGAGCCTCACAATCTTAAGCGGTGCTGGCGCTCTCTCGACCCTTACTACGCTGGACTCTCCTAGCTGGAGAACATCCCTACCATCGACAGTAAACAAGATGGAATCCGAATGTCGCTGGTTCGCCTCTAATTCGATCACAGAACTATCTCCCAGAACAAGAGAGCGATCACTCAGGCTGTGGGGGCAGATTGGGGTAATTACAAGAACACCTGCCTGCTCATCGATGAGAGGCCCGCCAGCAGCAAGAGAGTAGGCCGTCGATCCGGTGGGGGTCGCCACAATGAGTCCATCAGCACGGTAGCGATTAAGGAGCTCTCCATTCACACGAGCTTCCAGTGAAATCAATCGTCCGGTCCCACCCCGCATCAGCACGACTTCGTTGAGAGCCATGAAGACATGGTTCTGCCCGGCTTCATCTGTCATGGATACCTGCAGCACCGCTCGCATTACAACTGCATGCTTATGTTCCGCGATAGCAGAAGCAAACTCGTCGACGTCAGCAGCAGTGCAGGCCGTGAGAAACCCCAATGTTCCTATATTTACCCCCGCGACCGGAACGTCACAGTTCCCCATCTTATGAACCGTATTCAGAAAAGTGCCGTCGCCTCCTAAGGATATAACCATTTCTGCCCCTTCCCACGCTCGCTCGTGGCCTGCCTTCCCAATGAGTTCCGCACTATCCTTTTCAAGGATCGTTTCGATTCCCCTCGCAGTCAATGCCTCGCAAATCCTCTTCAGGGCAGGAGCCGCCTGTGCATTCTGGGGATTCGCGACAACCGCAACTTTCACTTCCACCCTTTAGCCTCCACCATCCCTTATCGCAATCCTTTGAATTGCCCCCTCAGCCATGGGAGCTGCAGGGGCAGATCCTGAAGCTGAGATACCACCCGAACCGTGGAAAGGCATTCCAGAGGTTTGCCCTGCATACACAGCGTATTTCAAGTCTGGCTAGCACCCTCGGCCGCTTAAAACACACTTAGAAATCCGGGGTGTTTCCCCAAATTCTTCCATATCAAGCATAAATTCTTACTCGATTCTTGTCGATTTCTCTCGCACTGAAGCAGGTTTCCCATTAGTTCACTCCCCGCCAGCCCTGTTAGCAGGACTTGGAAGTACGGTTAGCCTAGCTAGCTTGTATACCCATCATCCCGCAAGCCCTGGCCTTACACTACAGCAAAGATGAAACTCTACGTGGGCAATTTGCCCTTCTCCGCAACTGAAGACGAAATCCGCTCCATGTTTGAAGACTTTGGAGGGGCCGTTGATCTCCATATCCCCTTGGACCGCGAAACTGGGCGTCCTCGTGGGTTCGCATTTGTTACGCTTAGCAGTAAAGAGCAAGGCGAAGCCGCAATTGGAAGTCTTGACGGAAAGGATATGGGAGGGAGAGCCCTTCGTATCAGCGAAGCTCAGGAACGCGCACCCCGCGGTGGCGGTGGCGGCGGCGGCGGCGGAAACTGGGGCGGCGGCGGCGGTGGAGACCGGCGTGGCGGTGGAGACCGGCGTGGCGGCGGTGAAGACCGACGTGGCGGCGGTGGCGGTAGTCGCCGAGGCCGCAGCAAGCAGGACGGCTTTGGAGACGGATTTTAGCCGCTCTCCCCAGATAGCCCCGAGTCCCAGAGACTCCCTGTCGAACGCGATTTGGCGTTGCAAGCTTGGCGCTTGTACACGTTGATGTAGCGGCCATGGATGCCCGTGCGACTGATCCCCAGCAACTTTCTGAGCGTATTGCTCACTCGAGCGCTTGGGTGGGATCTGTCAAAGAGGAGATATCCCGAGTTCTCGTAGGCCAGCACGAACTAGTTGATCGCCTACTCATAGGCCTGCTGTGCAATGGCCATATCCTGCTCGAGGGCATGCCTGGGCTAGCCAAAACGCTCTCAGTCAAGGCGCTCGCCGGCACCCTTAACCTCGACTTCGCTCGCCTGCAATTCACGCCCGACCTTCTTCCTTCGGATCTTGTCGGAACGATGATCTATAACCCGAACGAGCAGACCTTCGCTCCGAAGCTTGGACCCATTTTTGCAAACGTCATTCTGGCGGACGAGATAAACCGAGCACCAGCCAAGGTCCAAAGCGCTCTTCTGGAGGCTATGCAGGAACGGCAAGTCACCCTAGGCGAAACCAGCTACTCTCTACCAACGCCATTCTTGGTTCTTGCAACTCAGAACCCGATTGATCAGGAGGGAACATACCAACTCCCAGAAGCTCAACTTGATCGGTTTCTCCTGAAAGTTGCGGTCAGTTACCCGGAAAGAGACGAAGAACTTCTCATAATGGACCGCATGGCGTCTACCTCTCCTCCCAAGGAAACAAAGCAGGTCGTCCAAGCAGAATCCATACAAGCCTCTCGAGATCTCCTAGATGACATCTACATCGATCACACCCTTCGCGAGTATATCGTCGATCTTGTTAGTGCGACTCGTTACCCAGCCAAGATAGATACCAGACTGAAGACCCTTCTAAGGTCAGGCGCCTCGCCACGTGCATCAATTAACCTAGCTCTCGCCTCCCGGGCCCGGGCCTTCATGGAAGGGCGATCGTTCGTGACACCGCAGGACATCAAAATCCTCGCTCGCGACGTCCTCAGGCATCGGATACTCCTTTCCTACGAGGCCGAAGCTGAAGACATTAATCCCGAAATGATTATAGAGAGGATTCTCTCCAAGGTGCCGGTCCCATGATCCTCTTGAGACCTCTCCCCTATCCCTCTCTCCCCGATGGCACTCATCCCGCCCGGCCTTAAAAAGCATCATATCTTCTCGTCCAATGTCTGATTCTGCCGCTGTCGAGGCCACCATGAGAAAGGTGCGGCACCTCGAGATCCGCGCGAAGAAATTGGTAACTGAGACATTCGGCGGCGACTACTATTCCTCCTTCAAGGGACAGGGCCTCGACTTTAATGAATTCCGTGAGTACCAGCATGGAGACGATGTTCGCTTCCTTGACTGGAACGTGACCGCGAGAACGGGGACACCCTACATCCGAACTTTCCGGGAGGAGCGGGAACTCTCTATGGTGATTGCTGTAGACATTTCAGGATCCACTCACTTCGGCAGTCGAAACCAAAGAAAAATTGAGCTCGCCGCTGAACTAGCGGCCGTTCTTGGCTTCAGCGCCCAAAAAAACGGAGACAAGACCGGACTTCTCCTCTTTGCCAATGAACCAGTTCTATTTCTGCCCCCGGCAAAAGGAAGCAAACAGATCCTACGGAGTATTCGAGAGGTCCTGACCACCAAACCAGACAGTCCTACGACAAATCTACCAGCTGCCTGTAACTTTCTTGTCCGCTCGATTCGCCGCAGGGCACTGGTATTTCTAATCTCCGACTTTTTGGATACGGACCTCGGACAGCCTTTGGCAACCCTTGCCCACAAACACGAAACGATTGCCCTTCATATAAGCGACCCCTTGGAGAAGGAGCTCCCTGCCGTGGGAAAAGTTAATTTTCGTGGTAGTGAGACCGGCCATCTCACCATGGTGAACACTTCAAATTCTAACGTCAGGATGGCATATCGAAAACTTTCCCGTCGCTATCGGGAAGGTATGCGCCGGCAGTTTCACCGGTTTGGAATAGACCATGTCAGCCTCTCCACAGCTGAAAACTACCTTCCCTCTTTGCAGCACCTATTAAAGACCCGGGCTCCTAATGCCTCTTGAATTGCGATTACCGTGTCCTGCCCACGATTTCCCCCTCCCCGCTAGCATCAGAAACTCAACCTATGGACTAAGACCATGCTCGAACTCCATGACATCCCAGCCCCTGAAAATCTACTTCCGGGTACCAGGGTCGCATGGTGGATCTGGCTCTGCGCAGCCATGGTGATCAGCGGCCTGGCATGGCTTATCAAATACCGGCGCCGACAGATATCACCCCTTGCCGCCAACTCTGATGACTCCTATCAATCGTGCAGGGAGGAATTAAATAAATTTAGAGAACAGATCCCGGGACTGCCTTTAGCTGACGTCGCTACTCGGTGCTCTCTTATTCTGCGCACCTACATGCGTATTCATATCGACGAGCAGGCCCTTTATGAGACCCATGATGAATTCCTCCTTCGCCCGGAGGCTCTTCGGCATTTACCAAAGGGGGCCCGAGACAAACTTGCTCCCTTTCTCTCAAAGCTCGCACGCTGTAAATACGGACCGAGCAACGTGGACCCTTCAGAGAGCGAGGCGGTTATTGGTGAATCCCTCCAGATCCTGCAGGGACTTGAATCTACCCGTGAGCGAGCAATAACATGACCATCCTTCTCGAGCACTTTGGCTTTGAGAACCCATGGTGGCTTCTCTCCATGTGCATGGCTGCTCCCCTGTTCTTTCTCAGGAATGTCCCGGGCACAGATTCAGGGGTCAACTTCTCCTCTCTGGGAATTCTTTCCTCCGTTGGCAAAGCGGTTCGGGAGCGCCCCGGCTCCTTTACTATGGGCCTGCTTGTGCTCACGATTTTCTCTTGTTGCCTCGCGATGGCCCGACCCCAGTGGCGGAACCTTCGGGCAGACCGATCAGCAAGTGGCATCGATATTATGATCGCCCTCGACGTCTCGCAATCCATGAAAACCGAGGATTACTTCGAAAACAAATCAACCGGCACATTCCGACAGAAAAAGCAGCGGATTCAGGCTGCAAAGGAAATGATTCGCCGATTTATCCAGCGCCGACAGGAAGACCGTATCGGACTGATCGCATTTGGGGCCAGACCTTACTCAGTCTGCCCACTCACGCTCGACCACCTGTGGCTTTCGGAAAGACTGGAAGAGCTTAGGGTCGGAGACCTTGATTCCAACGGAACAGCTATCGGATCTGCAGTTGCGGCCTCGACTACTCGACTTGATTCCCGACAGTCCAAGAGCAAGATTATTCTTCTGGTGACAGATGGCGCCAGTAATTCCGGTTCTCTCACTCCCATACAAGCGGCTGACGCCGCAGCATCTCTGAAGACCCGGATCTACACTGTGGCAATCGGAGCTGAGAAAAGAGCTCGTAATGAGGACGACACAGCCCTGATACGGGAGGAGTACGACACTGAAACTCTCAAAGAAATAGCAGCGACTAGCGGAGGCGAATTCTTTCGAGCTTCGGATATGGGCAGTTTACGTCAAACCTTCTCAACCATTGACTCTCTGGAGAAATCAGAGGCCAAAACATCTACCGTCATTGACTCCAAGGAACTCTACCCATGGCTACTGGGAGCAGCAGCTTGTTTCGCTCTTCTTTCCGTAGGATCCCTCGCTCTCACTCCTCCTATCCTTTCTTAACTCCAGTGAAGTTCATCCTCCCAGAATATCTGCTTCTACTTCTGGCGCTGCCTCTATTTATCTCAGGAGCAGTCTTTTGCAGAAGAGGCATCGCGCGCCGAGTAAGACTCCTGATAGGAACACGTCCTCAGCCGTCGCCAAGTCACCCTCGTAGTGACTTACGAGGCTGGGCAGGCCTCATCTCACTGATTCTCGCCCTCCTGCTGCTAATTTTAGCCCTCGCATCTCCTGTCGCGGGTTTCCGGGAGGAGCAGGAAACGGTCAGGGCTCGTAGCATCATGATCGCCATTGATGTCTCTCGATCCATGTTCGCAACAGACCTGCAGCCTAATCGCTTTCATGCTGCAAAAGCGTCGGCGCTTGAGCTCCTCGATCGCTTTCCCTCCGACCGCATTGGAATTATAGCCTTCTCGGGAAATGCATGGGTCCAAGCTCCTCTCACACTCGATCACGAAGCCCTGCGCAGCACTCTGCAGCAACTCGACACCGCCGCGCGGGGCACCACGGACTGGATCCCAAGAGATGGATCTGATCTCCCATCTGCGGTCAGACTGGCCGTCCGAACACTCCAAAAGCATGAACTGGCATCAACCACTCTGATCGTGCTAAGCGATGGAGAAAATCATCACATGGGCGTTTCAGAGGCTGCCTCCGAGGCCGCTGCGGCAAAGGTTACTGTTTTTTCCGTGGGATTCGGAAGCACTGAAGGATCCATGATTCCGGACTCCTCCACCGCCGACGGAAATTTTTACGATCGGGAAGGATCTCTGGTAATCAGCTCTCTGAACAGGGAGCCTCTTGTCCTCCTTTCGACAGTTACTGGAGGAACTTATTCCGAAGGCACTGGTCGGAGGTTTCTCTTTCAAGTAGAAAACGCAATCGAGCGCATGGAATTCGCGGAGTTTGAAGGGGCTAGGAGGAGAATTTCTAATCCACTTTTTCAGTGGTTTCTAGCCCCCTCAATCCTCCTTTTCGCCACTGGCATGGTTCTCAATTCTGGTTATCCACTTAGTCGCAGGAATACAAAGCGGAAACCGACAAGCCCTCCGAGCCCTAATACATTACTGGTCAGCGGACTCATCATTCTTGCCTTTGCCTTTCCTTGCAAGGCCGCACCTCTATTACCCACCTCCGCTGCACGCGCCCTCTCTGAGGGAAAACCAAAAAAGGCTCTCCTTCTCTTTGAGAAGCAAATCAAAACATCGCGAGGGGAGCGCAAAGCCAAGCTTAACCTTGGGGCCGCTGTTGCAGCATACAGGCTTCGTGATTATCTCTCCGCTCAGCACTATTACTCTGAGGCCCTTCTCTCGACAGATCTGGATGTACAACAGCATGCTCATTATGGACTTGGCAATGCCTCTTTCTATCGTGGATTAGAGCTCCTCTCTGCCTCACCAGAATCCCGCACTGCCCTGCGCCATTGGGGTGATTCTATTTCACATTTTACCCAAGCACTGAGGATTACACCCTCCGACAAGAACGCTGCCGAGAACCTTGCACATGTTAAACGAAAATTGGATGAGCACTCTGCGCAACTTCCTGCTCAAACGAGCGCCCAAAAAGGAAAGGACGAGAAACCAATACCTCAGAAATCCAAAACCAAGGAGAACGAGACAGAATCTCCACCCACCGAGCCAAATCAGCAAAATAAACCAGCCCTTCCCAGCTCCCCTTCAGATAAACCCAACCCGGACCCTCAAGACCAGACGCAACCAGATCAGCCCGAAAGCATCGACAACGAAAACCAGCTCCCTCCAAAATCCAAAGAACCCATACCCGGCGAAACCCCCGAAGAATTTGCCCGCCGCATCCTTCGTGACAATGCTGATTTCGAGACAAAGCTAATTCCCCGCAAAATCTCCCAAGGCAGACGACCAAGAAAAGACTGGTGAGCAGATGAAACAACTTCGCCTAATAGTCATATTGTCGCTGATGCTGCTCATAGGCGCTGACACCGCCCCTGCAGCTCCAAGATTGAGCGCCTGGGTCGGCTCCAGCTACCTGCTCCCAGGAGAGGAGAGCGAGCTCTGGCTCACCATAACCTCCGATATGAGGCCGCTGGAGCGCCCAAAAGCGCCGGAGACAAAGAGCCTGTCTTTCAAGTTCCTTGGCGACACAGTCCTTCCCCACTCGACCAGTGAGCGCACTTATACCTATCGATACGTTGTTCTATCGTATCAGAAAGGCCTTCACTCCATCCCATCATTTTCTCTCAATCATAAGGGAGACCTGCTCGAGTCTCCATCTCTGCAGATTCAAGTGCAGGACCTCCCTGAGACGGCATGGTTCACATCTGAAATAGGAGGCAAGATTTATGATTTTGCCAGCACGACCAGCCTGCCTGCTCGGATTCCATTCGAAGGAGAAACCGTCCTCGTAGAGGCAAAAATCTATCTCCCTTCCCAATTTCAGGTCGAAAAAGCTTCTATCGCAGAGCTGGCTCGCGAAGGAATTGCGGCTGAACGCTTTGATGTCTCCTCTGTAATACCCGGAGGTAAGATGCTGGCCTCCAGCCTCCGGCTAAAACAAAAAGATTATACAGGAATAACCTACCGCAGTAATATTACACCACTCTCGAAAGGCGCCATTTCCATCGGCCCCGGGAAAGCGACCTTGACTCTCCTTGCTCGCATTTCGCTCCGTGGGCTGACTCAAACTGTCCCCGTTCCCCTTGAATTACCGCTCCCTCGGACCACCACCACCGCCCGTTCTCTTCCCCTTCCTCAGCCCGAGGGATTCGACAATGCGATCGGTGAATTTTCCGTTACAACACGAGCAACTTCCGGTCGTATGCGCGAGCGAGACCCAATCTCTATTCACCTCGCGATTGAGGGCACTGGAAACCTGAAGACTGTCGCCCCACCTGAGTTTACCGGCAAGGATGAAGCGTGGAAAGCCTACCCCCCCCACCGACTTGCCGCTCAAAGAATCGGCAATAATGCGAGCGGATCCGTAGCCTTCCGTCAGACAGTCCGCCCCAGAGGCTACCAGCCCTCAATACCTCCATTCCGATTTGTCTCATTTAATCCCGAAACCGAGAAGTACCTCACGCTATATTCTGCCCCCATACCTCTAGAACTCAGCCCGGCAGATACGGCCCCTGGAACTGAGCGCGGCCTATCCGCCCCCGATGATGCCCTCTTCAACGGAATGGAGAATATCCTGGGGATTAAGTCTTCTGACTTTTTTGAAGACCCCAGTAGGGACGCCATCTCCCGCGCATGGCACCTTCTCCCAGCGCTTCTCTCCGCCATTCTTCTCCTGCAACTATTCCGATCCCGCATCCTGCCTTATCTGACTCCATCCAAGGGAGATCCAAACCTTCGTAAAGCGCTCGAGGCACTGGAAAAAGACGACCCTGACCCTCAGGCCTTTCTCCGAAAAGCCGGTTCCCTTATCGAGCGATCCATTCCAGAGGAATCACGGGATGATGAAATCCGCGACATCCTCGCAAATAGAGATGAATACTGTTATCGGCCCGACAAAAAATCCCCTCATATTACCGATTCCCGGCGCCAGGAAATCCTCCAACACCTCAGGCAACGACTCATCAAGAACGCCTCTCCGATTATTCTTCTCTTCACGCTGAGCATCCCGCAGGTAGAGGCCTCGGTCTCTGTTGAATCAGACCGCCAGATCTACCAGCAAGCCGAGGCCGCTTGGGACTCCCAATCCTTTCGTGTTGCACTCGAGCTTTACCAGACCGCCCAGAAAACCCGCCCCTCTTCTCCTGATCTTCTCTACAATATAGGCAACTGCCACTTCCAACTCGGAAGAAGCGGAATGGCCTCCCTGTATTACCATCGAGCTTTACAGCTTAATCCAGTCCATCCCGAAGCTATCCAGAACCTTCGATTTCTGCAGGCCAAAACAGGAGCTATTCGTCCTCCGACAGCTGAATACGCAAAGTGGATCAGCATGGTCAGTCGCAACACCTATTCAATCGCTCTCGCAGTTGGCCTTTGGCTGGTGTTACTAGCCACCCTGTCCCTTCTGCAAACACATCGATTCCGTAAATTCTATCTCGCTTGCCTCCAGATAGCTACGTTGACCGCAATAGCTTCATCAGCCGGCCTCATCGCCTATCCCAGCTTGGACAGGTTTGCCGCCGAGCACGAGCGAGCTATAATGATCAACTCTTCCCCCATTATGGGGGGAAGCAGCGCTACCACTTTGGAGCCACAAGCCAACAGCGACTTAAAGGAGACACAGAACCTCTTCGCCATAGCCCCCGGGAGCCTATGTCGGTTAATCGCAACTAGGGGCAAATGGACCTATATCGAGCTCCCCAATGGACTCCGGGCTTGGGTTCCCAGCAATTCGGCCTGCGCGATTCTGCCGGTCAGCAAGATCCCCAACCCGTTTTAGAACTAAGAGCCCCCTCTCTGCCTAATATTTTTAGGAGCGGGCCACTTCTCCGCCCAAATATTAAGCAAATGTTAAAAATATGTTTGACTGGTCTATTAATTTTTCAAAATAATAAAGCTCATCATGAGAGCGTCTACATTCACCCTAAGCCTTCTCTGTGCCCTTCCTATCCACGCTGAAAGCACCGAGCCGCTCGACATGCTCCGAGCTCGTAGTAACGAACAGGAAAGACAAATTCGTACATTAGAGAGTGAAATAGAGACTCTGCACGGTCAACTCGCTCTCGAGCGGCGCCGGTCCCGGGCCTCAGGCCTCGGCTCATCGGCAGCAGTCCCTCCAGTCAAAATTGAGGCCACAAGCTACGTCGTAACCACCGGAGACACCCTTTCCTCGATTGCCCGGGAGCACCGCTCGTCTGTAGCCGACCTGATGAGAGCCAATGAAATCAAGGATCCTACCCGAATACGAGCTGGACAGCGAATCGCCCTGCCTTCAGGCCCGGTCGCAGCCCCTTCTACCCCCTTCTTCAAAAAAATTCCTCCTAAAGCTGTGCCAGTCTCTGAGGAGGAAGTAAAGATAGCTCCTGTAGCTAATACCCCTCGAGCCAAACCTATTCCTCACGGGATAAAAAACTACAAAGTTCAACGCGGTGACACTCTATATGGCATCGCGCGGCGTCATCGCCTCAGCGTTGAGACGATTCGCGCCCTTAACCCTGACGTAGAGGACCGCATTCTGGTAGGACAACAAATTGCTGTCCAACAGCCGGTTGACCGGAAAGCACAAGCAAGAACCGGCGCCACCATGCCGGCCAATCCCCAAAAAAGACCGTCCTCAGAAACCATTACCTACAAACCGATTCAGACCAATAACCGGCCGACCAAGAATCCGCCGGCAAGGACCAAGACATCGGACCGGCCCAAGGCATCACCAAAGCCAATCCTATCAACCGTTGACCTGAAACCGGGAAGAACGAAACCCGTTGTTGCTCCAAAGAGAATCTCTTCAGTTTTTGTTTCCGAAGAAGTAACCTTTGGTGACTTTGCAAAACGCCACGGAACTACACCCGAGCAGCTCAATGCGCTCAATGGCTGGGATTTCAGAGGCAGTCTTTTACTGGCTAAGGGGTCTGAAATTTATGTTCCTGGAAGCTGAGGAATGAAGCCCAGCCTCTTTCCCTTTCCCTAATCCCAACGGCAAGGCAGGGCGACGCCCGGCAGGCGCTCCGGTGCCGCCGGGCGTCATTCGTTTCTAGGGACCACGCAATCCTCTAATTGCTAACGATTTACAAGATCGTCCGAGGAGACGGTAGAGATCGCGATATCATCCACGCTCTGTAACGCTGGATCTTGAGGCCTGCCCAGTAGCCAGCGCCCCGCAATTCGTAGGTCCTCGAGTATTACGTAAGCAGAAGGCACTAACAGCAGGGTAATGGTGGTGGCGAAAAGAATTCCGAATCCAAGTGATATCGCCATGGGGATGATAAAGCGGGCCTGCATATCAGTTTCCATCAACATCGGAGTGAGGCCTACAAAGGTCGTCAAAGAAGTCAAGAGGATGGCGCGAAAGCGAACCGCCCCGGCACTTACTGCCGCTTCCAGAAGATTCGATGAAATCTTCCTCTTCCTGTTCACGTAATCCACCATCAAGAGACTGTCATTCACCACGACACCAGCAAGGGCCACAAACCCGCACATTGACATGATGCTCAATTCCGTGCGCATCAAGACATGTCCAAGCACCGCCCCCACGATTCCGAAGGGAATGACCGACATAATAATCAGCGGCTGAAGATAGGACTTAAGAGGAATTGCCATCAGAACGTACATCACGATGAGAGCAAAAATAAATCCCAGTCCAATCTCACGCACGCTCTCAGCCTGGTCGGACTGCTCGCCCTCGAACCGATAACCTACTCCGGGGAAATTTTCCTCAAGCTGGGACAAACCCTCTTCTTTAAAACGCCGCACAACCTCGTTCGCATTACCCCTCGCATAATCAACATCTGCCGTAATTCGAATCGCTCTGTTTCTATCGGAGCGGCGAATTGTATCCGGTCCTCTCCGCGACCTGGCCCTGACAACCTGAGTCAGGGGAATGCTACCCTCCGGAGTCCGCAGCTTCATCCGCTCGAAATTCTCCACTGATTCCCGCTCTGCTTCAGGATAACGAACCATGACTTTCACTTCATTGTCGCCTCTCTGCAGCCGCTGAACCTCGTCTCCATAAAACGCCCTGCGAACCTGAGATGCGACCTCTCCCAGACGCAGACCTGCCGCCCTTCCCTCCGGAGTAAGCTCCTCAAAAACCAGTTCCCGCTTTCCCGGACGATCCGTATCCGCGATATCGATAACTCCAGAATAGCCCTCAAGCTTATTTCGCAGGAAATCGGCTGCAGCCCTGAGCTCGTTCTGCTTATTACCAGTTAAAAGAAGATCGATGGCATTCCCCCCCCCGGCCGCTTGGGCAACGAAAGTCAGCTCAACTGCACTAGCAATGCTCCCGACCTGCTCCCGCCATCGCCGGACAATCTCATCCGATGAAATGTCCCGCTCTGCGGAAGGCGCAAGCTCCATGGTGACCTCTCCAATATGGACGCCAGACCTTGCCCCCCCCGCTGAGAAATCTGTGATGAAGGGCTGAATTCCCGCACTAGCGAGAATGTGCCGAACAACCGGCTTTCCGTCCCTCGTAACAACCGCCGGAGACTTAGAAATTTTAAGAGCCTCCTTCTCGATCCTTTCCGTTGCAGCCTGAGCGGCATCAAACGCGACTCCCCTCGGCAATTCATATCGTGCAATGACTAGATCCGCCTCCACTTCGGGGAAAAACATACTCCTGATCCACTTGCCCTTGACGAGCCCGAACGTCGTGCACAGCACCCCGAGGAAGATCGAAAGAACTACATAACGCCTTCGCAAACACAACTTCAGGAATGGGCTGTAGACCCTACTCACGAAACGCTCAAGCCCGAGCGCAATGGACCGTTGGATCCGCCCAAGGAACCACGGCCGATGGTTAGGATCACTTCGGCGAAGAAGCGCAAGGTGAGCGGGAAGAACCAATTTCGACTGAATCAGCGAGAACATCAGAGTCGGGATGACTACCAGCGGAATATTGGGCCAGATTTTGCCGCTCACGCCGCTCAATCCCAACATTGGGGTGAAGGCCACCATTGTGGTAAGGATGCCAAAGATGACTACCATCCCAACCTCGTGTGTCCCCCTCCATGAGGCCTCACGGGGATCTTCTCCATTCCGCATGCGCCGGTACACATTTTCACCGACAATAATCGCATCATCGACCACGATTCCGAGAACGAGGATGAACGCAAAAAGAGAAATCATATTGATGGATATCTCCATCTGAGGCATGAGCCAGATACCTCCAGCAAAGGAAACCGGAATGCCAAGCGCCACTAGGAGAGCCAGGCTTGGCCGGAGAAAAAGAGCGAGGACCAGAAATACCAGCAAGAGTCCCCACATTCCGTTTCGCTTAAGCAAGGAAAGCCGCCCCTCGAGAAAAACACTGGTGTCGTTCCAGACCTCAAGGTGAATACCCTCCGGAATCTCTGCCTTGGTCTTCTCGAGAAACTCCGTAATCGCTTCTCGGATACGAAGAGTATCCTGCTCCCCGCTTCTGTATACGTTTACGAGAATTGTCTTTCTGCCATCAAAGGAACTCGTCATCTCCAGCTCTTCAAATCCGTCATTGATGGTCGCGATCTGTCGAAGCCTGACCGCGGACCCGTCCTCTCTAGTAACAACCGCGACCTCTCCAAACTCCCACGTATTATCAGGCTTACCCAGGGCCCGTATTACAACCTCCCCCGCCGCGGTTTGAACAGATCCTCCGGGAAGGTCCTGTGACGCTCTTCTGACAGCGTTTGCGACATCTCCAATGGTTAGCTCATACTGGCGCAGTTTCTCTTCTGAGACTTCAATTGAAATCTCGTAAGGCAAGGCTCCTGCGAGCTCTACCTTGGTAATTCTGCTTTCCTTCCTGATCGCAGACAGAAACCAAGGTATGGGATCCCGGATGTCAAATTTCGGCTTAGCTTGCTTGAAGTCCAGTAAGCCTCTGCGCACCTCTTCCGCGACTGTCCGCAGGCTGCGCTCATCAACATCTCCAGAAACCGAGATACTAAGAACCTGAGAGCTCAGGAGAACCTCTTCAAGGACTGGCCGCTCTGCTTCTTCCGCAAAATTATCAATCGCATCAACCCGTGCCCTGATCTCGTCCATGACATTCCGCAATTCATATCCATTTTCCACCATCACGGTAACAACCCCCATATTCTCGGCCGCCAACGAATTGATTTCGCGAATTCCATCTGTGTCAGCAATCGCCTCCTCGACTGGAATAACGACGCCTTCTTCAACATCCTCGGGACTGGCATTCGGATAGGGTATCCCAATCGATATGGCATCCACAGACACCTCTGGAAACATCTCTTTGCGGAGCTGGAACCATGTGTAGAAGCCCGCTAGCAGGACCGCTAGCATCAGCGAATTGGCCGCTACATGATTCCGACTAAACCACTTGATAACACCTTTCATTCTGCACTTTCTCCTCCCCCCGCTGAATCACCTTCGCTCCCTGCTTTCGCGAGCTCCTCGCGAACCCTTGTATTCTGCACAAGAGGACTTGGCGGCGTGGTCACAACAGTGGCACCGCCGGGAATCTCCCCATCTCCATCTCCGCCGCGCACAATCACATGGGAGGACTCGGTCCACAGAACCTTCGCCGGACGAATAGCCAAACGGCCATTTTCGACGAGCAGAACTTTGTCTCTATCAACCACCCCAGACCGAGGAATCCTGACTGCATCTGAGATAGTTTTCCCTTGAATAGAAGCCTGAACGAACATCCCGATTGGAGGGACGCCTTCTCCGTCACCCCCAAACTCCGCAACCACATTGATAGAGCGGGTCGACCTCTCGACGATTTCTTCCGACCGCATGATCTCACCAATCCACTCGACCGTTTCGCCCCCAATCTCGCCACTGACAACCACTCGCCCCTTCAGCACGCCATCTTCTCTCTCAAGATACCCATAATCCTCAAGGGAAAGCGGAAGTCGAATTTCAACGGGACCAAGCGACACCAGCTCGACAAGCGGCACACCAGGAACCACCGTAGCCCCAACATCCACGTAGGTTCTTTCGATTCGACAGTCATAAGGCGCTCTTATCTCTGTCCTTTTCAGATCCTGTAGAGCTTTCTCAAGCCCAGCCTCCGCCGCCCGGATCCTTGCCTCAGCACTTCTAATCTGCGGCACTCTTCTGACAAGCTCGGTAGGCTGCTGTCCCTTACGGATCTTGTCCCAGTCACGCACAGCCTGCGTTCGCTTTGCCTCTTCCATTGTGAGGGCCAGCCTTGCCTCGGCCAAGGTGGCGTTTGCTGCCGCCACAGCGGCTTCGTAATCCCCTTTTTCTACCTGCAGGAGCAGCTCTCCTTCTGCTTCTACCGTTGGTCCCTTGAATGTTATTCCAGGCCTGAAGGATTCACTTACATGGGACAATTTCCCTCCTACCTGCGCCATTAGCTGAGTGCGGTGACGAGGATTAACTTCCCCCTGCGACTTTAAGTGAATCTGAATAGCCGAAATTATCGCAGGCTCTGTCATGACAGTGACAATTTTCTCCACCGGCTCGGCAGTAGTTGCCTTCGGCCCATTCATGATCAGAAACCTCATCACGCCAATACTACTGGCGAGAATGGCAATACAGAGCCCTCCCCAGACACAATTTCGAAGCACCTGCGACTTTGACATAGCGATCTTGTTCATTCTCTTAGCGTGAAGCACGGAACTGAAAGTCTCCCCCGAGAGCTAGATGAAGATTAATTCGGTTTTCCAGCCTGATTCTTCTTAGTGACACCAGCTGAAAAGCCGTCTGCACTTTCCGGTCCTGTGCGGCAAGGAGAGTAAGGGCGTCAACAGCTCCATCTGCAAAATCAAGGATTGAAGCTTCAGCGGCCTCTCTCGCCAATCGGGCGGAGTCAGCAACAGCCGCCTCCCTTTTGGCGTAGAACTCCTCTGCGACAAGGGCTTGCTCCACTTCCGCAAATGCCCTCAAAATCGTCCCCTGCAATTCACGCAGGGCGATAATCTCATCATGGCCTGCAATTCGCTCTTCCACTCTCAGGCGCCCTCCTCCAATCAGAGGCTGGACTACACTGCCGGCGACGGACCAGATTCCGAAGCCACTATCAAGCACCTCCTCAAGCGCGCCGGTGCTCGTGCCTGCACGACCAGTAAGTGAAAAACTCGGGAAGCGTGCAGCTCTTGCCGCACTTTTTCGGTTCCCTGCGGCAGTATACCTCTGCCTGGCCGCGATAATATCGGGCCGGCGTTGAAGAAGCTCAGAAGGCAGGCCTGAGGGAGGAACCGGCGGCGCAGTAGGGAGCCCTCGAGGTTGAGCAACCATCCCCGCTGGGAAGCGACCGACGAGAAGCTCTATCTGCCTCTGAGCTTGAGCTCTCTCTGCCTGCCATCGTGCCAGTGAGGCGCGCGAACTGGCGAGATCTGTTTCTGCCAGGCGCAGCTGGGAGGCAAGCCCCCCCTCCAATGCCGCCGCGAAACGCTCCCGGATCGAAGCCACCGTCTTCACACGAACCTCGATTGCTGCCTCCGCGAGCATAATTTGCTCCATCGCCTCACCCAAAACGAACCAAGCCTTAGCCAGCTGGCCCGCAAGCGAAGCACGTGCCGCCCTGTAATCCTGCGACTGCGCCATGCTTTCCGCCACCTCGGCACGCTGTGAAGCCCGCATTCTCCCCCATAAATCGGGCTCCCAGTTTATATCCAGCGAAGCCCCATAAGACTCCGCTGTATTGCTGCCAAGCTTGATGGGAAACCCGGGGAATCTCTGCTTTTGCTGGAGACCACTGATTTGACCGGACACTTGTGGTTTTTTCCTAGCTCCGGCGAGCCTCGCCACTGCTTCAGCCCTGAGCACTCTCTCGGCAGTGGCCCGAAGATCAGGATTTTGATTCATAGCCTCGGCCACGAGGATAGCCAGCTGGCGATCTTTGAATCTTGCGATCCAGTTCTGATCTACTCCGAGCTCGCCAGCCGGGTTCACCGACCACCCGGAAGGGTAATCCTTATTCACCGGATCCGTAGAGCGTTCAACGGCAACCACAGAGCAACCGCTTATCGCAAGAGCAAGGACCCACCCGACCAGGAAACCTACCACTTTACAGATTCGAACCCTCATAGCTCTCGACCCTCGAATTCGATTCCCGCCCTGCAGAAATCAATAATGTTCACCAACAGTGTTTCAGTTGACGGATTCCCGGACCTTCCATCGGATAATTGGCGAAGGGTGTCTCCGTTGGTGAGGGTGTGCGCCATCACGCCGAAGGAAAAATGCATTCGCCAGAGTGCGGACTCCTCGTTGAGTTGTGGAACCGCTCTCTGGAAGGCTGCCGCGAACCGGGCCGCCATTACCGCGAAAAGAGAGCAGGCACTGGTAGGCAGGGAATAGCCTCGTTCGCCTATTAAGCGTCCCATGAACTTTTTAAAAAGATCCTCCGACATTTCACCACTCGCGATGTGTTGCAGGACAGGAGACAAAAACGCCTTCAGAATTTCTTCGACTGGAATCGGGGTCCGGAAAAACTGCTTTTCCAACCGGTCCAGCTGGCTCAAACGCTCTTCATTAACCGGAGTTAGATGCCTTGTCACCACCGCATCGATGAGTTTCTCCTTAGAGCCAAAGTGGTAATTAACCGCGGCCACATTCGCTCCCGCCGCTCCAGTAATCTCCCGGAGCGAAACAACCTCGAATCCCCGCTCGGCAAAAAGAGCCTCCGCAGAAAGAAGGATTCTCTCACGTGTTCCTCGTGTTTCCTCAGAAAGGATCTTCATCAATTCAATCATATGCTTAAAACGGAAGTTTTACCGGTCAACCTAAATTTATCCCATAAATTTTGGGAAATCATAAGTCATTGATTTTGTGAATGTTATTGCCGCTAGTAAACCCGGACTTGCGGTCGCTCATTACTCGCCACAGGCTTCAACGATCCCCGCCCCTTAGAACAATCGCAACCTCCTTCCAACTTCATCACGGTGACTGCCTGGCAGGAATGCGAGAACTTGAGAGCGAAAGCGTCGATCTGGTAGTCACTTCTCCACCGTATAACCTTGGACTCAACTATCGTAGCTATGCCGACGATTCGCCGAGGGCCAGCTTTCTCGAATGGTGTAGCGCCTGGTCCCTCGAGGTCCAAAGGCTCCTGCGCCCAGACGGCTCGTTCTTTCTCAATCTATCGGGATCGCCCAGCAATCCTCTTCTACCTCACCAGCTCCTCCTTGCCCTAACCTCTCCAGAGCTGTTTATCCTGCAGAACACCTTCCACTGGATCAAATCAATCTCGATTGAAACCCGTGACAAAGAAACCATCAGTGCCGGCCATTTCAAGCCCATCAACTCAGCGCGATACGTGAACGACTGTCACGAATTTGTCTTTCACCTGACAAAGAGCGGCTCAACCCAAATTGACCGTCGGTCAGCCGGAGTACCCTACGCTGACAAATCGAATATCAAGCGCTGGAAGCATACCGGAGGCTACGATAAAAGGTGCCGCGGCAACACCTGGTTCATCCCTTACGAAACGATCCGTTCGCGAAAGGACCAACGCCCGCACCCTGCCACTTATCCGCCTTCCCTCGTTGAGCAGTGCATCAGGCTCCAGGGCCAAGGTGAGAGCACCGTGCTGCTGGACCCATTTCTCGGCATTGGATCCTCAGCGATAGCGGCAAAAAAACTCAATATTCAGACCTGTATCGGCTTTGAGATCGATGAGGAGTATCTTCAGATTGCAAAAGACCGGATTGAATCCACAGACTCAGAGAACTTTCAGTATGATGTTGCGGACAGCAGCTCTCCTTCCGACCCCGAACTCCCTCTTTAACTTTCCTAGCAACTCCCAATGAACAAGGATATTACAGAGGAATTCGTTAAAGTTGAATCCGTTTTCGTAAGACACCGTAATACCCTAATGGTCAGGGGGTGTTTCACCTCCATTTACACAGACTATTACCTTCATCTGATGCAGCATGGCATACGGCTTACCGAGGAACTTGATAGCAAACTGAAGGACGCCATGGCCATGCTTGTCCTTCACCTTGTAGCCCGTCCTTGGGCTGAGACGATAGCCTGGACGGCAAGCCTGCGAGCTCCTCGTGTGAACCTTTTTGTCACCGGATCATCCATCAACGAGCACATCACAGGAAGGTGCTTCACCGAGGATGTTCGTGAACCTCCCCATAATCTTTTCTATTCGCAAACAACCGTAGCGGACAAGGAACCCCGAATGAGCTCTCTCCAATTGGATACCAGTGATCCCCTAGAATGGGTCGAGAAGCTCTATGAACGCTCCGAGCAGCGGCCAGGAAGAATCTTTCGGTTGCCCGACGAAAACTATGTGCTCCTTGCCGCTCAGCCGGACTTTGACGAGGACTGGTTCCACTCTATCGACACCCGGGATGCGGCCAGGATTCAACAGGTCGAGGAGACAAAGACTCTTGAAACAAGAAGGTTCCGCTGGAACTGCGGATGCGATCTCGACCGGATTTTACCTATTCTTGGAGGTTGGCGGGAGAAACCTGACGAGCTGTTCAAGGACGAACCCGCAATTTCCATTCAATGCCCGCGATGCGCAGCGAAATTCTCGGTTACAAGGGACATGATTTGACTTCCTGTCTTGCTGAGCTTTCGATCAGGGAATGTCTGTTTTTGACGTCATACCCTCGAGGAGAGGCACTGGCTCCCTGAAGTGGGACCAGCGCCCGGAGCTTCGGCCCTACTGGGTGGCTGATATGGATTTTCTTTCGCCTCCTGAGGTGATTGCCGCACTCCAGAGGCGCGTCGAACATGGGGTCTTTGGCTACGCGATACCTCATGATGGACTCGTCGAGTCGATTCTCGATTACCTTCGAACCAGACATGAGGTGTCGAGCTCGCCTGACGATCTCGTTCACCTCGGAGGTCTAGTTCCTGCATTATCTCTCGCTTGCAGGGCATTTGCCGAAGAAAACGACTGCGTCCTGACCTGCACTCCTATCTACCCTCCGTTTCTACACGTTCACAAGGACGCAAAGCTGCGTCTGACGACCGTTCCCTACATTACTGACGGCGAGACATGGACCTTCGACTGGGACGGTCTTGAAAAGGCGGTAACTCCAAGCACACGACTCTTTCTCTTGAGCAACCCTCAGAACCCCCTTGGTCGGGTTTTTTCCGAAAGCGAAATAATGCAACTGGCAGCATTTTGTGAGCGTCACAACATGATTCTCGTTTCAGACGAAATTCACTGTGATCTCATTCTAGATGAGGTGCGCACTCCACATTTCACGGCCATGCGCCTACCTGAATGCTACAAAGAACGAACCATCACCCTTTTATCGCCCAGTAAAACCTTCAACATCGCCGGAATGGGATACGCGTATGCGGTCATCCCAGACCAAAATCTAAAAAAGCGCTTCGTTTCAGCAGAGGGACACACTCTTGCGGAGATCAATTGCCTCGGTTACCACTCAGCAGAAGCGGCCTACCGACACGGGGAGCCGTGGCGACTAGAGTTGATTTCCTATCTTCGAAGCAACCGTGATCTGATTACCAGGTTTTGTCGCGATGAAATGACCTCTATAAAAATTCCTAATATTGAGGCCACCTACCTCGCCTGGATGAACTTTCACCAGACTGGCATTGCCGATCCTGCCTTATTCCTCGAAAAAGAGGCAAAGATCTTCCTCTCGGACGGTCGCTATTTCGGCGAACAGGGACATGCCAGACTCAATTTCGGCTGTAGTCGATCTCACTTGGAGGAGGCGATCTCCGAAATCAGAAAAGCAATGGAGAATAGATCCTAGAATGTTGCCCGAGCTCATCTTTCCTGAAGACTTCTCGCCATCCGAAAGTGCTCAATGCCAGCCTCAAAAAACGGAGATCCGGCAACCTCAAATCCTTGCTGCTCATAAAATCCGATCGCTGCGGTCTGAGCATGCAAAAATACCTCTGATAACTGTGAATCCCTCGCAGCGCAAAGCAGTCTCGCAAGCACCTCTCCTCCTACACCGCTGCCGCGGAAACTCCTCATTACTGCTAACCTCCCAATTTTTCCACAAGGCGCGAGTCGGCCCGTCCCAATCACCTTTTGATCCCCATCTCTGACGACCACATGCAGGCACTTCCCATCGTGCCCATCCCAGTTAATACTCTCCGGAACTCCCTGCTCTTCGCCGAATACCTGATCTCGCACAGCCCTGATTTCGGCCTCTGCTTCAACGAAGTCTACGAGGAACACGTTCACACGCTTCAGCGTTACCAGGGAGCGGCTAATCGTCAATCGGGGACTGCAGTGTGGCCTACCCCTTGCCACCCCCGTTAAGTCCCATTTCGGAGAACTGCCGGCACTCCCTCCTTGCCCCTGGCCTCCCCCTGACCCATTCTGAGCACGTGAGATTAGGTCTCCTCCTCTCTTGTTTTCTTCCTGCAACTCTCCTCGTCGCGAGTGCTGATGATCACGTAATCCTCTGCGGCGGCCCTGCACTGCGCCAGTGGGAAGACCTGAGAAAGGAACACGAACAGCACGATCGCTGGTGGGCCAATTTTGTCCGGGCCTCTACCCTGCGCATGTCCCAGCTTCGCCTGGATCATGGAGAAGATGCGAACATCGTATGGCTCGTCTATCGTCGGGGCTACCTGAATCGCGCCAACGCAGACGACAAACCCTACGCAGCTTGGATCGAGTCCCTCGCCAAAAAAAGGAAATGCGAGTTAATCTGGATCGAGAGTGGAGAACAGGCAATCAAGGCGATCAATGCACGGTCATCTCGGTCAATTCGGACGTTCGACTTTTTTGGCCACTCTAATCGCTATGCCTTCCTTTTGGATTATAGCAGTGAAATCATGGCTATCTCGAAAGCGTGGATTCATCAAAAAGATCTTTCCAAAATAAAGCGAAGCGTGTTTCACCCAGAAGCACGATGCCAGAGCTACGGATGTCATACCGGGGAAAGCATGAGCCGTACATGGCGTCTTCAGATCGGAAATCACCTGATTGGGGCAATCGGAAAAACCGACTATAGCGGGATTGGCCAAGGCATCATGCCTACAGTCTCAGGATCATGGATTCATTAAACGACGATTGAGATTCACATGCTCTACTCTGACCTAGAAAAACTCTACAATCTGCCCTTTTTCGAACTTCTCCAGATGGCAAGGAGGGTTCATGAGGAACACTGGTCCGACTCCAGCGTGCAGTTATGCACCCTTCTCTCCATAAAAACTGGAGGCTGCTCCGAGGACTGTTCCTACTGTGCTCAATCAGCTCGTTACAGCTCTGGGGTAGCCGCAGAGCGCCTCATGGAGAAGAACGAGGTCCTCGACCGAGCCCGTGCAGCCAAGGCGCATGGCTCTACACGTTTTTGTATGGGAGCTGCGTGGCGAGGAGTGCGTGTTGGAACGCGGCGATTCGATTCCGTCCTCGAGATCGTCCGCGAAGTTGCAGCTCTCAATATGGAGGTATGCGTAACCCTTGGAGAACTGGGAGCAGAGGAGGCTTCTGCCCTCAGAGAGGCTGGCGTCACTGCCTACAATCATAATATCGATACCTCACCGGAACATTACCCTAACGTTGTTACCACACACACCTTTCAGGACCGGCTTAATACGATTAGGAATGTCCAGGATGCTGGGATGTCGGTCTGCTGCGGTGGCATTCTTGGCCTTGGCGAGGAAGTGAAGGATCGCCTCAAAATGCTCGAGGTCATCTCAGAATTCAATCCTCCCCCTGAGAGCATACCTGTCAACTCGCTTATGCCGATGCCGGGCACTCCTCTTTCGGAGAACAAGTCCATAGACGCATTCGATGTTGCCCGGCTGATAGCGCTGACGCGCATCTCAGTCCCCGCCGCACGAGTGCGATTATCCGCAGGACGCACTCGACTCTCTGACGAAGCTCAGGCTCTCTGCTTTTTTGCCGGGGCAAATTCAATATTCTACGGAGACAAACTTCTCACCGCTGCCAACCCCGCCGTGGAAAATGACCTAGCGCTCCTGGAAAGGCTCGGACTGGAGGCCAAGGCCTCTGATCGGACCACCCCACCCCCCTGCTCCAGCCCGGAAAGACCTCTCTCTCCGGCAGCCGAGTAGGCACGGCATATATGCCCATGGCAACCCCCGTCCTCAAGGTCCTTATATCCTTTCAGCTGCTTGAGCTCTGGGACGGAGACGAAAAGACCCGCTCTTATCCGATATCAACTTCCATGTTCGGCACCGGCAACGAGGAGGGCAGCCTCAGGACCCCCCTTGGGACTTTCAAAATCTGTGAGAAGTATGGAAAGGGACAATCATTGAACACCATTTTTAAGGGCCGTAAACCGATGGGCCAATGGACTGGAGAAACATCTGATGATGATCTTATCCTCGGCCGTATTCTACGGCTTAGTGGCCTTGAGGAGCACAATGAGAATACCTTCCAACGTTTTATCTATATCCACGGGACCAACCACGAGGCTACGATCGGATCCGCCACCTCTCACGGCTGCATCCGAATGAAGAGACATGATGTCGCCTCTCTTTACGAAATCATTCCAACGGGTAGCCTGGTCCATATAAGTGCAACCTAGCTACCTGTCTCAGCCGTAGAAAACAGGTGCCAGATGGAAACGTCGGCGGTCTCCCGAGGTGACCTTAACTTTTAGATACTAAAAACGCTCTCCCTGAAAGGGAGAGCGCTGATGAGAAAATAGTATTTTTACTAGCAAGCTTAGGAGTCCGCGGTGGCCTCAGCTACTTCCTCGACCTCTTCCTCTTCCTCTGCACCAGCCTCAACAGCCAGATCAACCCACTCTATGATTGCCATGGGAGCAGAGTCCGAAAAACGAGGCCCTAGCTTTACAATCCGACAGTAGCCACCTTGACGATCTGCGCACGCAGGAGCGATCTCTTCAAAGAGTTTTTTTACTGCCTCCTTCTGGCGCAGGAAGGCTACAGCCTGCCTACGAGCATGCACGTCTCCCTTCTTTCCAAAAGTAACTAGCTTCTCTGCCACGGGACGAAGCGCCTTAGCCTTGGCAAGGGTCGTTCTGATTTTCCGCTCTCGGATTAAAGCGCATGCCAACCCAGAGAGCAGAGCCTTTCTCTGACTCGCATTACGCTGGAGCTTTCCGGTTTTCTTACGATGCCTCATACCTTCTGTAGTCTGATGATTATTCGTCGATGTTCTGGGCGATGAGATCTGCCAAACCGACAGGAGCCTCATCTTCTACACCCAAGCGCGGAGCAGCAACTGATGGCATAGGCCCGCTGAGAAGCGATGGGTCAAATGTCATTCCAAGGCTAAGCCCCAGCTCCGACAACTTGTCCTTGATCTCATTAAGGGATTTCTTACCAAAGTTGCGATACTTAAGCATTTCTGCCTCCGTCTTCATTGCAAGCTGACCCACCGAAGTGATATTGGCATTGTTCAGGCAGTTCGCAGCCCTCACCGAGAGTTCAATCTCATTGACGCTCATGTTCAGCAGCTTCTTGAGCGCAGCGTTCTCTTCGCTCTGCTCTGCTGGCGCTTCCTCGAATTCGACCGCGTCATCGTCGTAATTGACAAACACATCGAGGTGGTGCCGCAGAATTGCCGAAGCATGCAGTAGTGCTTCATGGGGCTCGATTCGACCGTCGGTCCACACATCAAAAATAATCTTATCAAAATCTGTCATCTGGCCGACACGTGTGTCTTCCACTGCATACTTGACACGCGTGACTGGTGAGAAAATCGAATCGATCGCAATCACTCCTATCGGCATTTCCTCCCTCTTGTTTTCGTCACCTGTCCGAAAACCCCGGCCCACCTGAACTTCAAACTCACAGTCAAACTTAACTGACCGGTCCAAGGTGCAGATCACCTGATCCTTGTTGATCACCTCGTAAATATTATCATCGTCAATATCTCCTGCGGTCACAACTCCGGCTTTCTCAATCTTGATCGAAAGCACTCTGGGCTCTTTATCGTGATGACGGAACTTCACCTTTTTCAGATTAAGCACGATGTCCGTAACGTCCTCCACAACTCCCGGGAGGGTTGAGAACTCATGCTGGACTCCTGCAATCCGAACCGAAGTAATTGCCGCCCCCTCAAGAGACGATAGCAGCACTCGGCGTATGGAGTTTCCCACCGTATGCCCAAATCCACGCTCGAATGGCTCGGCCACAAACTGCGCGTAGGAATCAGTGGCAGTATCTTCGTTTTTGATCAGACGGTTTGGAACTTCAAACCGATCGAGCCGGATAGGCTCACTTACACTTTCGTTTTCAGCAAGAGGTGCTTCAGACATTATTTTTTGGTGTTGCCGGGTTTCCCCCTGGCGAGATGACGGCCAAACTCTTTGGCTGCCCAGAGGACCTACGGCGAATATACAGTCTCGCGGCCGGGGACTAAAGGTGATCTACCCCCCTATTGCAACCCTAAATTGCACCCGCAAATCGCAACCATCCCTCTCTCAAAAACTCCCTCACCGAAACCTAACAAATCTCGGCACTTTTGTATTGGATTGTCTCATACATCAAGGCATATCGTCCCGCCCGCCAGCGACATGAAATCGAAACGCAACCTCACCCGCTTCACTTATGAGACTACAGCGTTCCAAGGCTGGCGCCTCTGCCTGAGCAGAGCGGGCACTACGTTCACCAAATATTACAGCGACAAAAGATACGGGGGTTCCAAAAAATCGCTGGCAGCTGCGGAAAACAGCCTCGCCGAGCTGATTCAGCTGGTCGACAACTCCCGCCGGGTGGACAACAAGCTCAGTCAGGCCACCACCCGCAAGGCGCGGAAGCTTCTGGCAAAGTCGTGACTTTCTGACGAGGCAGCCAAAGGACCTGATGTGGCATCTTCAGGAACGTCATATCCGCGGAGCTGCGATCACTACCGCCCTACTCTGCACCGCTCCCAGATTCCTCACCCGTGGTGAGGAGACTGACTATTGCCAGTAGTTCCTTGGCCGGAATCGCAAAAGTCTCACATCGGTTAGCGCGTGCGATATTCATCCCCACGCAATGGCCTTCCAGATTAAGGAGAGGGCCGCCAACGCTCCTGACGGAAAGCGGAAGATCCGTTTGAAGCACCCTCGGGAAGTCGCTCCGCCTTTTGGAGACCCGCCCACTCATCGCATCATTCCTAGTCTTTTTCTCCTCGAAGACACTCTCACGCCTCTTCAGTTCTACTTCCAGCTCCACATCTTCCCCCTCTCTTTTCAACCTGATCTGAATCTTATCACCAGGCTCCTTACTACCCAGTAACTCCTGCAAATCCTTCATACTTCTTACCTCTCGACCTTCCATTTCCAAAATCACATCACCACTTTTCAGCCCCGCCTCACTCGCCCCGGAATCCTCCTGCACTTCCTTCACTGGCAGACCTTCCTCCTCTCCACTTGTATCAAGGGTTACCCCGAGCACCACTGGAGCCCTTCCCTCCCCTACCTTGCGGGCATTTGCGCTAATAATTCCAACCCGGAGTCTCCGATCCCGACGGGTGGTTGACCCGTTACTCACTACCCAAGTCCCATGGGTCGGCTCAGGCTCCGCCCACTCAATCACGGGCAGGCCCTGCGCCTCCACTTTCAGGAGGGCCACATCCCATTCCACAGTAGAAGAGACCACTTTCACCTTCTTGAAGTGCTCTCGGTTGACTCTAACGCTAAGCTCTTTCACTCCTTCAATCTCGCTGGCCTTCGTTACTAGATAACCATCCGAGCTGACTATTACCCCATAGGCAATTGACTTCCATCCATCGTAGATCACCGCGCTACTCTTCTGCAGCACCTCGCGAACGGGGTCGAACGCCTTCCATGTTTCCTTTCCGTTAAGGCGCAGCTCGCCCTCTAACTGCCCAACCTGCTGCTGCGCAGTAGCAGCCGAAACCACTGCCAACAAAAAAATTGGGGCGACCCTACTTCTCACCCAACTCAACTTCGATTTCCTTCTCTTTATCATCTCTCAGGATCTTCAGTTTCACTTTTTCCCCGGGCTTGAAGAGTTTGAGCGACGCAGAAAACTGCACCGCGCCCTCCAACTCCTCTCCGTTTAACGTAAGAATGACATCACCCTCAAGCAAACCGGCCTCAGCCGCCGGCGTCTCATCACCCACAACTTTAATTACAACGCCACCTTCCTCACGGTCTTCCGTAGACACCCCCAAGAAAGCCACTGCCTCCTGAGCGAATGGCCCTTTTCCTACGAATTTCTTATCTAACATCGCATCCCAATTCTTCAGAAATTCGCGTAAAGGCACATGCATATTCTGCTCCAGACTCGCCCCTACCCTGCTATGAATTCCGATCAGTCGACCCTTCATATTAAAAAGCGGACCTCCGGAGTCGCCTCCAATCAAATTGCAGTCGGAGTTGATAGTTTCTTCCGCCATTCTTACGAGCCGCCCGATCCGAACGCCAACCCCCCTATCTTTTTCAAATCCGCCAGAATGACCAAGAGCGTAGACCCAATCACCCAAGGAGGTTGAATCCTCACGGTCCAATTTGACATAGGGGAAAACTCCTTCCTCCTCAATTTGAACCATTGCTGCATCGGTTGAGGCTACCAGACCCAGAGAGATCGCTTTGTGCCTCGTTCCATCCTCCATAATCACGGTCATCTCCTTTCCAACGCCCGCGCTTACATGGGCAGCCGTCAGAACCAGCCCTTCACCGGAAACAATAACGCCACTCCCGGATCCTCCTCCAAGGTCAATGGACACTGTGGCGGCCCGTGCCTGAGGCAGGGTTTCCTGCAGAGCTTTCTGAATATTTCGGAGATCTCGAAGGTTTTCCGGGGCCTCTTTCTCATTGAAATACTGCCGATCCTTCCCGGCCTCTTCAGCCGCGCAAACTAAGCAGCTGCCAAACATCAAATATACCGCAAGATGAGGAAACCAGGAACCAAGGAGACAACGCTGTTTCATACCGGTGCTGGAATCTAGGCATCACCCTTTATTACTTCAACGACCAAGCCGAAAAAAGACAACCCAACGGCGTGAAACTGGCCCAGGAAACCCCCTAACCTGTAGCCAACGCCTGTTGGGCTGTCCAATCCCCACATGGAGGATACTAAGTTGATTTACGATCCGCCCTCTATTGGCAAGCACAATTCCAATCGACATGATTAACTAAAGGTCAGGGGTTTCTGACCATCTCGATTATCACCTCGCGACCCAATCGATCAGGGTGACTACGATCAGGTGACCGCTCACTTGTGATCGTAAAGACCTCCCCAAATAAACCGCGTAACTCTTGCAAATCCATGCCGAATGGAGGTCCGGCGCCTCCATCCTCCCGCGGAGGAGGATCCGTAAAAAAGAGCCCTAGAAATTTCCCTCCCGGAACAAGCCAGTGCTTGGCAGATTGCACATAGTTCCTCCGCTGCTCAGGGTCGATAGCGCAAAAGCAGGTATGCTCGAAAATCATATCAATAGAGTGCTTGGGCACCAGCGAGGTGTCTAAAAAATCCCCCTCCATCCATCGGATTGAGTTGCCATAAAGATTCCGGGCAGATTTTAGCGCAGTGGGCGACACATCAAGACCCGTGACTTCCAGACCAAACCTTCGCCACGCCTCTGCATCGTGTCCATAGCCACAACCAGGAACCAGAACAGTTGAACTCGCAAATAGACTTCGGTCGTCGTTCTCCAGAAGTGAGATCAAAGGAGGAGCCGGCTCTCCGAGGTCCCATGGGGTATTCTTCTCTAGATACGATTGTTCCCAGTCCACTGCCAGCCTCCCTTAAAAATGTCCGTTACTGCTCAGAGAGAGAACCGAAGCCAACTTCTTGATATCGCTGCCTTGACGGAGGAAGGTGTGGATCTCCGAATGAAATTACTGCACCTGCTCCAGCCGCATGAGGAGCACCGAAAACACGCTCATCATCGACTTCAGGAAAATAATATTTTCTTCGTCTCAACCTCCAACGCCATGCACTCCACCCCGCAGTAAATACAACTACCCCGGCAAGAACGAGAAGGCCCGCCCGAGCCATAATCCAAAAACCGTCTCTTTCCGAACTATTCTCTGAAACTACAGGATCTACGGCCAGCGGAATACCTGCCGTCTTCTCCTGAGCTCCGGCCATTTCCAGCTCTCTCTCTATCCAATAAAGTCGGGTCGAAAGCTCGCTCAGAAAACTGTCCAGTTGAAGAGCTTCATCGGTTTTCTCAAATGCCTCGGCAATCGCTGCGCGAAGCGCCCTCTCCTGCTCATCCTGAGGGATAACGGCACGTATCTCAGGACTCATCATGAGCTGGGCTCGATTAGGAGCCCCAAGATGAAAATACACCAACACGACCGGACCGAGGCCCTTCGCAGGATCCTCATATAACTGATGAACAGTTTCGATCCCGTATTGCTCCGGAAGCTCCTGTAGCTCATCGAAAAGGTATAGGACGATTTCTATTTCTGATTCGTTGGAGTGATAATTTAGAAAACTCGCACAGTCGCGAAACTCCTGCTGCGAGAGTAGATCCTGCGGATCAATGAGAAATTCCGCTTCGCCCTCAAGCTGTCCCGTGGCAGGGGGGAAATATGCTGCCATCTGTTCAGAGGAAATTACGGTCTCATCCTGGTCTTCAGGCTCGGGCAGGGGCTCCTCCTCAGGTAAATCCACGACCGGAGGCTCAATGGTAGCCTTTGGATCAACCGTAGCTTGTCCGAAGAAATTCTCTCCCACAACGATCTCTCCCTTTTTCACGCCCTCATAATCCTTGGGACTCCACACCGGCAGCTCAGGCAGCCGTGAATTCAGCTTCTCAGCAGGCAGGCCAGGTTGGCTGACATCAGGTTTCGCCGCCACCGATGGGCCCGCAGTTTGAGCACCAAGGGTTGATAGCAATGCAAGAGGCAGCAGACACAGGCAGACTTTCATCTTCATGTCTTACTTCTCTTCTGCCCTCCCTTGTGACGCTCTCTTAGCCCTCGTAAGCCCACGCCAGGATGACCTACGTTTTCCCGGTCTGTCCTCAGCTCATCGGCATCCCTCTCCGCCCGACGGGAATGTTTTCCCAGGGTCTTGGTAATTCTACCAAGAACGGCCTCACTGGCCCTTAACCACTGTCCCTCCAGAAAGTGAGGGTGCGCCGCCGACAAAGCACCAAAAATGGCATCCTCTGAAAGAAATGGCCCGAGCGCATAACCGGCAGTCAGTCCTGCGGATTTTCCTCCGACATCAACGCTGAGAAGTATCCCCCCTTCATTTGGTCTAGATACATCAACGTCCTCAAAAGCACCCCGATTCAGCAACCAAAACCCAAACTGCCTGAGACTGGGAGTTTCTCTGAAGCTTCCAAAGTAGATCCCAAAAAAGAGCTGTGGGAAATTTTCCTGAAATTGGTGGAGGCGCCCCCGGAGAGCAATCCGCTCTTTACGCCGCAAAACACCGGCAGCATCAGTCAGCGTTCTCAACCTCACATCATCCTGTCCAAAGACTTGGTCTACATCCCTGATGCTAAAAGCACAATGAGGACACTCCCGGGCTCTGCTGTGAACTCTCTGGACACACCGGGGACATTTCATGACCTTCTATTCTCCCTATCCGGATAAACCAAGGGTCTACCATTCTGTTCCCAACCCATGACGCCCCGCAAGCTCCAATAATTCTGGCCGCATTGGCCATTCATCGGGGCGCTCGCTTGTCTCATGTCGATGACTTGCACCTTTCAACTTCATACATCCGGCATTGTCGCCAGCCGCCATGATTTCCTCAATCTCCTGCGAATTGAACTGAATATCCGGAAGCCTTCCAAACTCCTCAATCTTTGCCTCTATAGTCCGGGCTGATTCCCCGGCCTCTTGGATAAAGGTCGGCACAACGCTTTGAACCGGAGCCTGAGAGAGATTCCAAAGGCATGCGAAGTGAAGAAGCTCCATGTCGTGCCGATCAATGACAGACCCCATCTTTTCGATTCGCTCGTGCCCAGCCTCAACCCAGCCCTTGGGCCGATATGCCCGGTGATCACCCGGCTTAAACTCGTGCCCTCGCTTCATGTCTCCATGAAAAAGCCCCCCGTAGTCAACGACTCTGGTCAGGATCTCCACTCCATGCTCCTGAGCAGCAGGAAGAACGAAACGTCCCGGCCAAGGTTCCAAAGGATTAAGAATGATCATTGCCCAGTCGATCACTTCTCCGAAACGCTCAAAGCAATGAATCAGATCAAGAGTAAAGCCGTTGGCCGGCCCCGGGGCAATTCCTAGCCGCGTGGCTATCCCCTCTTCTTTCAGCGCCACCAGTCCCTTCCATACATCTTCACTGGTATATCCCGTCTCATCTGGATTGTGGAGCATCAGCAAGTCAAAGTGACTGGCTCCGCAATTCGCGAGGGACTTTCCACAGGCCATCCGCAGAAAATCCTCGTATTGATCAGGCCCCCGAAGATCAGGATCCGTGAACCGCGGAAAGCCTCCTGAACCAGCGCGCGTCCCCTTGTAGAAATCGTGACCGATGGTTCCTACCAAACAGTAGGAATCACGCGGATAATCTGCGAGAGCCTTCCCAAGAACGGAATCCGCCTCTCCCTGACCATAAACATCCGCTGTGACAAAAGTTCGGACACCGTGGGCGTAAGCCAGCTGAATGCACTTGATATAACGATCTTCCTCCAGAGCCTCCCCAAAATGCATGTAGCGCCCTCCGCTCCATGTCCCGTAAGCAGTTTTCGTCAGGTTCATCTGTTCAGTCATCACCTAAAGCTAGGGAGCCCAGCCGTCAACGCTAAGCGGTCGCGGCGAACAGGCGGGATCCGAGCATGAATCTCTCCCAATCCCTCTACGGTCAGCCCTCTCAGTAGATTAGAGAGCAGGCAGCACCTAACAGCATATATTCACAATATATTCACAATCACTAGGCGATCCCTACGCGCCCTCGCTTGACATGTCTCCCCCTCTTTTCATCGTGCCCCGGTGAGCATCTCGTGGGACGAACGAACCTTAGCCAGCAGTCGATGGTTCCACTCAGGCGCAGGACCTTTGTCGATTACCCTGTTGAGACGCTACGATGAGTGGCGCGTCAGCACCTCCTGCGCGCAGGAACACGGAATTCATGGAGACGAGGGAGAACTGAAGGATCTCCCCGGGACCCTAGAGTGGCAACGCTGGGACTGCCACGACGAAGATTCACGCATTCGCCTCACTCCGGCGCTTCCCAACCTTCCAGTCATCGCCAAACCAAACACCTCGCTGTCTATCGCCCCCGGCGGCAACGCCCTGTTCTATATCGGAATTCCCATGGATGTGGAGATCCACGGGGAATGCGGAGGGAATCTCCGCAGACTCACCAGTATTCCTTCTGAAATACTCAGCAAGACATGGCATGGAGACCGGTCGGCAGGCGAAGTATGCTACTCTTTAAAGACCCAGGCTCGACGTCATTTTGATGCCAGCGACTGGCTAGATCATGATGTGATCGTCAGTGTGGACCTGCACAATGAAAGTCAGGAACCCTTTGAGTTCGAACGGCTCTTCCTCGACCTTGGTCATTTCTCAATTTTCACTTACGAAAACCGCCTCTGGGCAAACGCCTGTCGCATTCGGATTACGGAGAGCGACGAAGAGGGTAACGATATAACCTACGATTCGACTCCGATCACTCCGGCCGAGAGCGGACAGGAAGTTGCCTCGGCCCGTGAGGGCAAAACTAGTCGCTCTACCCTCCGCCGCGCTTTTGCCTCCGTTATAGACGTCATTCACTAAAGCTTTCTCGTGACCCCTCTCTACCTAGCCGCAATGCCCCAGTGGCTTCAGGATTTCCTCGCGACTGATCTCCCCTGGAAAATTCTTGGTGCTGCAATAATCCTTATCGGCGGGGTTCTTGCAGTGGCAATTCTCAGCAGGACAGCCCTCGCCATCTTCGGAGAGAGACTAGGTCCACAAGGGACAATGGTCCTCAAAAAGCTCATCCGCTACATCGGATATGCTTTTGCGTTCATTCTGGCCCTCAATCAGATGGGGCTTAATCTTGGTGCGATCCTTGGAGCCGCTGGGGTTGCAGGCATTGCGGTCGGCTTTGCTGCACAGACCTCCTTGTCGAATATCATCAGTGGGTTTTTCATGATCGGCGAGAGACCATTCGAACTGGGCGACATCATAGAAGTGGACGGAATTGCTGGAACCGTCGACACTATAGGCCTCTTAGCTCTCACCCTGCGCACCTTCGACAACCGCTCGGTACGCATCCCTAACGAGACCCTCGTCAAGACTCAGCTGATTAATGTCACCCGTCATCCAATACGCCGATTCAACCTCGATATTGGCGTCGCTTACGATGAGAATATCGGACACGTCCTCAAAGTTATGCAGGAGGTTGCTGAGGCAAACCTCCAATCTCTGAACGAACCCGATCCTCTGATCATTTTCACCGGATTTGGGGACTCTTCTCTCAATTTTCTTCTGGGCGCATGGTGTGTCCAGGAAGACTATGGCACCCTCCGAAATACGCTCCCCCGAGAGCTCAAGGAGCGCTTCGATAAGGAGAATATTGAAATCCCCTTCCCTCACATGACCCTCGCTGCGGGAAAGGCTTTCAGCCCTATTCCCATAGATCTCATTAGGAAACCAGAGTCTAACGGTTAACCGGACTCTCTCTTCCCTCGAGCCGTCGTTACCTGCAACGATCCACTATTCCCATTCGATACTTGCGGGCGGCTTCGTAGACACATCGTAAAGAACGCGGTTAACGCCAGGCACACTGTTGAGGATCTGATTACTCGAGTCCCTGAGGATCTGGTAGGGCAACTCTACCCAATCAGCCGTCATAGCGTCCTCGCTGACGACTGCACGTAGGCTCACCGCGAACTCATAACTTCGCTCATCTCCCTTCACTCCGACAGTTCTCACTGGCACGAGCGCGGCATAAGCCTGCCAGACCTTATCGTACCAGTCATTCCCCCTTAGAACGGAAATAAAAATGGCGTCACATTCCTGAATGATCCGAAGGCGATCAGGCGTCACTTCTCCCGGGCAGCGGACTGCCAAGCCCGGACCAGGGAATGGATGCCTATTAACGATGTCAGCCTGGATTCCCAGTGAGAGACCCAGCTCTCTCACCTCATCTTTGAATAGCTCCGCCAGCGGCTCCAGAACCTTTCCCTGCTTCTGTAGCTCAAGAATCTTCTCCACACGGTTATGGTGAGTCTTGATTTTAGATGCTTTCGTCTTCGCATTCGATGCGCTTTCAATCACGTCTGGGTAGAGAGTTCCCTGCGCGAGCATATCGGCCTCTCCCACGGAATCCCAGAAGACCTTTATAAAGAGATTCCCAATAATCTCGCGCTTCGCCTCAGGGTCGGCAACCCCAGCCAGCTGGCCAAGAAACGTCTCAGAAGCCTCCACTGTCTCGATATCCACTCCCATCCGTTGGAAATTTTTTCGGACCTCCTCTCCCTCATCTTTTCGCAGCAACCCATGATCAACAAAGATCGCCCTCATATGGATGCCAGCCTCTTTGAGTAAAACCGCTAGAACCGTGCTGTCTACGCCCCCACTGACTCCACATACCACCTGCTTATCCCCGACCTGCCTTTTGATCTCTTCTAAAAGGGCACGCTTAAAATCTTCAATGCGGAACTCCTGTAACCCGCAAGCCATTTCAAGGAAGTTTTGCAGAATCCTGAGACCCTCGTGGCTATGGGTCACCTCGGGATGAAATTGAATTCCAAAACAGTCGGAACCCCATTGCAGGCCGACAGGAGTACCATGCTCATTGCGTGCTATCACGCTGCAACCATCGGCCAGCTCACTGACCGTGTCCGAATGGCTCATCCAGACCTGAGAACTTCCTGATACCCCCTCAAACAGGCCTCCACTTTCCTCTGGCGTCAGGTCCGCAGGCCCATATTCACGGCGATCACTAGCCTCAACCTGGCCTCCAAACTTGATATTCAGCAGTTGCATTCCGTAGCAGATTCCGAGAACCGGAACTCCGTATGCCTGAAGGCGCTCAAAATCCACGTCCGGAGCATTCTCTTCGCGTGTGCTACTCGGACCACCTGACAAGATTATCGCACCAGGCTGACCTAGATCTTCGAAATCCTCGACCGCGTGGAGCTTCGCGAAAAAGCCCAGCTCCCTCACTCTCCTGACGATGAGCTGAGTATATTGGGACCCAAAATCAACGACTGCTACATGCCTGTGCTTTTCCATGTTTTTCCGGCGATTGAATACTTTTTCAGAGTCAGCTAATGGGCTGATAATTGGTGGGCTCCTGAGTAATCACGATGTCGTGTGTATGACTTTCGCGCAATCCACCGGGCGTGATCCTCACAAACTCACTCTGAGATCGCAGAGCCTCAAGACTTTCTGCGCCCACATAACCCATTCCTGATCGCACCCCTCCCATCAACTGGAAGATCACATCAGCAAGGGGTCCCTTGTAGGGCACCCGGCCCTCTACTCCCTCTGCCACCAGCTTCCCACTGGCACCCTGTCCATAACGATCACCAGCACCTTTCATCATTGCTCCCAGGGACCCCATGCCCCGGTAGGTTTTGAAGCGTCGCCCTTGAAAGTGAACAGTCTGCCCCGGACTTTCGCGGGTTCCCGCCAGAAGCGATCCAAGCATGACGATATCGGCCCCCGCCGCGAGAGCTTTGACGACATCACCAGAATAACGAATTCCGCCATCCGCAATGACGCAAACCCCATTTTCTCGGCACCAAGGAGCCACGTTCTGTATAGCCGTGAACTGAGGCATCCCTACTCCCGCGATCACGCGGGTCGTGCAGATTGAACCCGGACCTACTCCTACCTTGATCGCCCGAGCTCCGGCGGAGACGAGATCCCGAGCGCCCTGCTCGGTAACCACATTCCCCGCGACAACTGGGCGATCTGACAGTGCTGCGAGCTCTTCTACGACCTTAAGAACCCGGGAGGTGTGCCCCGTCGCGGCATCTATAAAAAGAGCGTCAGCACCCGCCTCAATTACCGCCTCTGCCCTGTCTTTCCAATCCGCGCCCACACCAATCGCAGCGCCGCAGCGCAACTGTCCGTTGGGATCCTTGGCCGCATTGACGAAGGTAATCTGCTTTTCGATATCTCCACCCGTAATCAGTCCGACAAGCCTTCCTTCCTGATCGACTAAGGGTAATTTCTCTATTCGGTGCTCATAGAGAATCCTTCTTGCCGCATCTGGAGTTGTATCGGGCGCACCGGTGACCAGCTTATCGCCCCCAGTCATCACATCTTCAACTTTCGCCGAGTCATCTGCAAAGTGCCGAATATCTCTTCCAGTAACCATACCCACAAGAACTCCTCCCTCATCGACGACTGGAAAGCCGGAGAAACCCTGTTCCTCCATGATGTTTTTCAAATCCGCAATTGTCGTCCCTTCTCGAACAGTCAGTGGCCTCTGAATGACTGCGCTTTCGGATCGCTTAACACGGGCAACCATAGCAAACTCTTCTTCTACCGAACAGGCGCGGTGAATCACCGCTATTCCACCCTCTCGCGCCAGTGCTACGGCCAGATCGGTTTCCGATACGGTATCCATCGCCGCGGAAATCACCGGAATCTTCAGTGAAATCTCAGGGGTCAACGCTGTATCAAGCACCGCGCTGGTAGGTAAAACCTCGCTCCTCTGAGGCACGAGAAGAACGTCATCAAACGACAGTCCCAGAGTTAAATCCGCCATGGGAGAGTCAAGGGAGAGCCTCGGAGGTTATCAAGCCTAATCACCTCCATCCTTACTACCCCTTAGCAAATGCATCTTCTTTATCGGACGCTCAACACTCGACAGCATCATCATCTCTACCTGGATCGACAGCATTGGACCAACTCAACCATAGTCAGAAATCAATTATTAAGAGAAACTTATGAGCATGGCATGCTTTCTGCTGGAATAAACTCGCCTCTATGCCAATCCCTGTGACACTGGAACAAACCCGGAGAGGAAATGGCTGGAACCTCCTTAAATCAAAACCTCAATCAAACGCAGACCTTGGCGCCTCAGATGCGCCAGAGTCTTGAGGTTTTACAGGCAAATGCCTTAGAGCTACAGCAGCTCCTGAGGCAATATATCGAGACTAACCCAGTTCTCGAAACTGACTTAGCATCAGTATCCCTCGAAGAACTCGACCAAGGGTCGGGAGAGGACGACCAGCCGATTGAAGTCCCTGATGATGATTTACGCGAGCTTGCTATCATGGAACGCCGCACTAGCGGCTCCACTCAGGAAGATGAAGAACGCAGGGAGCATCTCTACAGCTCTATCGTAGCTCCCGAAACCCTACAGCAACACCTCCTGGGCCAGCTAAACCTTTCTGCACCATCTCCGGAGGTCCGCTTGGCAGCAACGGCCCTGATCGGCAATATGGATGAGCGCGGTTTCTTTGATGAAGCCCTAAGCGAGATTGGGCGGCGCCTTGGCATACCTCTGGAGGAATTAGAACGCGCCAAAACCACCCTGCAGAGCTTTGATCCTCCGGGTGTAGCAGTGGAAGACCTCCGAGAATCTCTTCTCGTTCAACTGTACCGTTCCGATCGTCTCAATACTCTGGAGTTTCGTATCACCGAAAGTCATCTCGGCGATCTCGCCAGCAAGCATTATCCCAAGATTGCCAGCGCCCTGGGTGTTGAGGTCGAGGACGTGGCCGAAGCGGCCAGCCACATTGCCCAGCTGGACCCTTCACCGGGGACCTCTTTCGACCCCTCCGGCAATCCTTATATTATTCCAGATGTCTCATTCGAGAGAAACCAGGATGGAGAGTGGTCCGCCGTCCTGACCAATGAATATCTACCACGGCTGAAGCTGAGCACGACCTACAAGGATCTGGTGGCCACCAGTCCGGACCGTAAACTCCGGAGCTACCTGAGGAATCAATTGAGGGATGGCCGGACCCTCATCAAGGCTCTCGACCAGCGCCAAGCCACTATTCTTGCTATTTCCGAGGAAATCATAAGTCGTCAGAAGGGATTTCTCGACCGCGGCCCACGTTTTCTGAAACCCCTCACGATGAACGAAATTGCTACTGCGATCCAGGTTCATCCGGCAACAATCTCACGGGCAGTAGCCGGCAAGCACGCGCGCACCCCTCATGGCGTGATTGAATTACGCCGGTTCTTTGCCTCCGGATATACCACCACAGATGGCGATGCTATCTCCAACCAAGGAGTCCGGGAAGCACTCCAAGTGATCATCGAGAAGGAGAACCGCCAAAAACCGCTATCGGATTCAGCCATTCAAAAGATTCTCGCTGAACAAGGGGTCAAACTCGCTCGGCGAACCGTTGCCAAATACCGCGAGCAGCTCAACATCCTGCCAAGCCACCTTAGACGCAGCTTTTAGCTCCTGCGGGCCTGCTGCCTGGCACGAGCAGACTTCCTCGCCAGAGGCAAAAGATCAGTCTGTTAGCGGTGGCTGGCCTGAGTTCTCCTCCTTTCCACCTGAACAATTTTTCTCGTCAAGACCCTGGAATATTTGACAACCCAGCCGGGACTGAGCACAAACCTCTACCTCCCGAGCATGACCGAAGACGCAATCCGAACTGCACTCTCGTCAGTCAGCTACCCGGGCTTCTCCCGAGACATCATCTCTTTTGGACTGGTTAGGTCTGTCTCGATTCAAGACGGAACGGTTACTGTCGAGATCCAGATTCAGACCAGGGACCCGAAGATTCCGGAAAAAATCTTTAAGGACTGCCATACCGCCCTCGACCATCTAGCAGGCGGAGCAGAGAAGGTTCAAATATCCATCGATGTTCAAGACCCTCCAGGCGGACCGAACACCCCAGGAGGAATAGCCGGCAAACAATCAATTCCGGGTGTAAAGAAAATCATCGCAGTGGCATCAGGAAAAGGTGGGGTAGGCAAATCTACCGTCTCATCAAACTTGGCCATCACCCTTGCAAAGCAGGGATTGAAGGTCGGTCTCTGCGACTGCGATTTGTATGGACCATCCATCGCCTTGATGTTTGGCGCCTCTGACCAGCAGCCGATGGCCGACTCGAAGGAGCGTATTATTCCTATCGAAGCTCACGGCATCAAGCTGATGTCCATGGGATTTATACTAGGAGACAATTCCCCGGTAATTGTCCGCGGACCTCTCGCAACTCGTTACACTCAGCAGTTTTTGCAAGAAGTAGCATGGGGTGAACTCGACGTCCTGATTCTTGACCTCCCCCCCGGCACTGGAGACATTCAGTTAACCATCGTCCAGACTCTCGCTCTGAACGGCGCTGTTATCGTGACAACTCCGCAGGAAGTCGCTCTGATCGATGCACGAAAGGCCATCAGCATGTTTGCCAAAGTAAACGTCAGGGTTCTGGGCATCATCGAAAACATGTCGTGGTTCGAATGTGACCAAGGAAAACGATATCACCTTTTCGGCGAGGGAGGAGGACGACTGGAGGCAGAGCGTCTGAGCGTTCCCCTCCTGGCCGAAATCCCGATTGACCCCGAAACTCGTCGCCGCTGTGATGAGGGACAACCTGTTGCTCTTGCGGGCCCTTCCGAATCCCGAGTCGCAGCGGCATTCCACGAGGCTGCACAGACTCTCATAGCCCAGACAGATCAACCCGAAGCCCTGACCCACGGGCCCTAATTACAGGGAATGGCGCCCGGTTTCGTATTTCTGATCGGGGCCGAATCTTTGGAGCGCTGTCTCTCTATGCGAAGAGTTTCTCGACTGCCTGAGCCTTCACCAATTCACGCGGTTGGTTCAGGTGATTATAGACGATCGTCTCAGGCTCAATACCCACACTATGATATATCGTGGCCAGTATTTCACTTGGATGGACAGGCAATTCCACCGGAGCGGAACCGGTCTTATCTGACTTTCCGTGGACATATCCCCTCTTAATACCCGCCCCACCGATCACAGAAGTATAGCAGTAGGGCCAATGGTCTCGACCATCTGCACTATTTCCATTTCCAGAAGTGCTTACGCCCTTCTCCGGCGCCCTACCAAATTCTCCAATCGCAACAACCAAGGTCTCGTCGAGCATTCCACGCTCATCTAGATCGTCAAAAAGAGTGGCAAGGCCTCCGTCCAGCATTGGACCCGACTGAGTTTTCATCCGCTTACTGAGGTCTTTATGATGATCCCACGAATGATTGTCCGAATTGGCGACCTTGGGCCACACGACCTCTACCACCCGGGTTCCCGCCTCCACGAGGCGACGAGCAAGCAGGCAGCTCTGCCCGAAGGTATTCCGGCCGTAGCGATCACGCAGATCTTCGCTCTCCATTTCCAGATCAAATGCCTCACGCGCCTTACCAGAAACAATCAAGTTCAGAGCCTGATCGTAATAATTATCCAGATTGAACTTCTCTACCGCCTTCTCTAGCGCGGGCATCTGGTCTTCGATAGTCTTCCGCAGCTTGGCTCGCCTCCTCAATCGGGTTGAAAAGACCTCCGGACGAAGCTGCAGGTCCTCTACATTCAGCCCATCCATCTTGTTCATCTTCATGTCATCCCCCGGCGGATAAAGATAATAGGGATCGTAAGCTTTTCCGAGGAAACCCGCTGTTCCACCCTTCCCTACGACGTTGCTCTCCTGCAGAGGACGCGGAAGCATTACAAAAGGAAGCATCGGTTCATCCGTCGGTTTAATTCGGATGATATTCGAACCAAAATTTGGGAAATCCTTGGGAGACGGCGGTTCAAGCTGACCCGACGGACTTACTTTGTCCGTGGTATACCCCGTCATGATCTGGTAGATCGCCGCGGTGTGGTTAAACAAACCATTCGGCGTATAGCTCATCGAGCGGATTGTGGTGAACTTATCGTTTACCTTAGCAAGCTTCGGCAGAATTTCGGTGAAATGAATTCCCGGAATCTGGGTAGGAATCGTATTGAACGAAGACCGTATCTTATCCGGCACGTTTTTCTTCGGATCCCAGAGATCGAGATGACTCGGGCCTCCCTGAAGATAAATGAGAATTACGCTCTTGGCCTTTCCCCAGCCATCCTTGCCGGCGTGTGGGCTCTCAGCTGACTGGTCCTGGGCCGCAAGAATGTTATTCAGGCTCATCCCCATCATACCTGCTCCCCCAACCCGGAGGAAATCACGACGGGTTGATCCTAAATGCGAATCACAGAGATCTCGACCTTTCGGCCCTTTAATACGGAACATGGGTATATAGAGTAGAGCGGAGGGACAGACCCAGCGCAGATTAGCTTATTTCAATGATTAAACAAGAAAGCCGGGTTATTAATCAATGCCCAAGTGAGATCTTGGGCCGCGGTAAGTCGTGGGTTTTCAGCCTGCCCCGCGCTCATCTCCACATCTCTGCGAAAGCGCACGACCCGGGGGTCTTCCTCGATCGGAATTTTGGCATATTCGAGCGCTTTTTTGAGCTCTTCCATCTTTTTGTCAGGCTGAATTGGCGGAAAAGGCCCCTTGGCTGCCCAGAGCAGGGCCTGATACTCGGCATCGCCCTCGGCCACCCAGCTCTCGAGCGCTCGCCTCTCCACCTCACTACGGCTGGCAGCGTCTTTAGTGACGGCATCGGAAACATGAGAAGGGAGCCCAAAGATCAGAGTGTCAGGGTCCGCCGTCACATAAATACGGAATCGACCTAACGGATGACTCTTAAACCTGCAGAGGACTCCCACGCTCAGGCTAATACCCTTCTCGGAGTCCCCTTGAATAACGTCCTTCATTTTAAACACTGCCCGGTGAGGAACCTTGTAATTCCCTCCGCCTAGTGCCCAGCCCCGGTTCCCTTCATCCAGATTCCCATCGAAGACGCGCTTCACATCAAAATCCTTCTGGTTAAAACTGGCTTTGGCGTCAACAAACGTTACCGGCATCTCTTTGGACCCCGCTTCCAACCCCTGCCATTTCGTTTCAAGCTCGGTAATCACCATATTCCCGTCCTTGCTCAGGCCTGGCCCACCATTGAATAAGAGATCCGGGACAACCTCGATCATGATCCCGGTGATATTTGTCATCCTAGTTTCAACCGAGAACCGGTAATCCAACGCTCGCTCACCTCCACCTCCTCTGATTGAGCCATCTGCTGTAACTTCAACCTTGGACTTGTCTGATGCCGCCACTGAAGCAGGCCTGAGGAGGTGCCATTTGGTTGCTACATTACCCTTCATCTGATCTGCAAAGTCTTGCGCTTTTGCCGCCAGCAAAGCCTCGTAGTCACTTACCGCCTTCTTTGAACCTTCAATCTTCCTCTGAAGCTCATCCTCCAGACGTTTGCGCTCTGCATCGTGCTGAGCTTGGTAACCGCTAATAGCATCTGACGCTTTTTCTATACCTGCCACCCGCTTTGCTTCCCGAGCCTTCCGTGTGGGCTCCCACTCCTCTTCCATCTTAGCCAGCTCAGCAAGCATCGCCTTATGATCGGTTTGGATCTCGGCCCAGCTTTGCCTCACCGAGGCGATCTCGGCCTCACTTGGAGCCCGGTTGATTACCCGAAGAAAAATCTCAGTAATCAGCTTCGTATCGTCCTCTTTCTCCGCAACTAGCTTGGCAATGGCATTCTTCGGATCAGCTATTGCCTCAGCAATATCAGGGCCACTTAGAAGAGCCATCACCCCACTGAGCTGCACGTCATTAGCCCGGTCACACTCACAAGCGCTCTCCCTCGTCGGTCTGCCAAGGGTCGCTAAAAATCCACTTCCGGTGTCCTGCTTTGCATCTATCTCTTTTGCCTGCAACTTGGGCGTAGCCCCGGTCACCGCATAAACAGCATCATAAAGAACCTCCGCAGGCAAACGACGGGCTTTCGCATGGGCGAAGTTGATCTCGTCATCCTCGTTCCATTTGTTGACCTTCAGCGATAGCTGGTAAGTCCTAGATTTGCATATCTCTGCGATGAGCTTCCGAACATCAAAACCCTGCTCGACGAAACGGTCTGTAAGGTAATCAAGGAGATCTGGATTGGAGGGAGGATTCCCTGCCCGGATGTCATCCAGGGGCTCTATGACGCCAGTTCCAAGGAGATACCCCCAAATACGATTGGCATAACTTCTTCCAAAAAACTCATTGTCTCCTGCGGTAAGCCAGGCGGCTAACTCTTCCCGTCTTGTCGGAGTTGATCCCTCTGCACCATCGGGATTTTCATGGTTTGCGAGATATGGGAATCCCGGCTTGGTAATCTGACCCGTGAGCTCGTGCTTCATCTCGCCCTCCTCAGCATCTTTTGTAATCTCGTAGAGCGGCTTCGCTCCCTCCACTGCAGTTCCTCCGATATTCTGCTTGGGTGCGTTCTTTCCGTCCCTCTCCAGCTTTACTTGAGAGAAAAAAGCCGCGATTTCATAATACTGATTCTGGGTCCACCTTTCAAAGGGGTGATCGTGACACTTGTTACAATTGAAGCGCGTTGCCAGGAACAAGTGGGTCGTATTCTCCATGAGCAGGTCAGGACTTCGGTGAATCTTGAAGTATGACGCAGGGGGGTTCTCTTTATTAGATCCCGTAGCAGTAAGAATTTTCCGGACGAAGACATCGTATGGCGTGTTGGCCTCCACCTCTTTCCTGATCCACTCGCGGTATATCTTGGCACCCTCACCCCCAAGGAACTTGCTATTCACCATCAGCATGTCCGCCCACTTGTTGGTCCAATGCTGCACAAAACTTTTCGAGCCGATCAAATCATCGACAACCTCCTCCCGCTTGACCCGTGAATCCGTGGGATCAGCCAAGAACAACTTCAACTGCAGGGGCTTGGGCGGAAGCCCGGTAAGATCCAGGTAAACCCGGCGCAGAAACTCCTCATCCGTGCACACATCACTGGGCAGAATTTTCATGCGTTGCCACTTTTCCGCCACCAACTTGTCAATTTGACCCCACGCTGCAGGTTCAACCCACTCAAAGCCACTACGGTCCCCCATCACCGTCAGGGTCGTGGCCGCATAAGCCCCCTCATAGCGCGCAAGGACGGGAGCCTCCCCACGGCGCAAGGTGGTCATCAGACCGTAATCGTCATGAATGGCCACATCCTGATTGGCACTTTCAAGAAACGATTCCCGAGTGACATCACGCCTTGATCCATCTACGTAGGTTGCAACCACTCTTATCTGCTGCTGCCCTCCAACCTCCTGAATGACAGGATTTTTCGGCGTCACCATGATCGACTTAACAACCGGCTTGGGATCACCAAGATTAGAACCACTCGCTATCCAGTCCCGGATGACCTGGTAATATTCCGAACCAGGCTCGGTAACCTGCTGTCCCTCGTGCGGAACTGCTCCGGTAGCCTTCAGCAGCATCAGACTATCGTCAGGAGACGCGTAATTCACCCGACGACCCGAGATGTCATCACTAAAACCCCGAACATCGAAAAGAGGGTCATATCCCCGTAGCGACAACTTAAATCCATTTTTTCCGTCCTTCGCCCCGTGACAGGTTCCAGCATCGCAACCCATCCTGCTGATGACTGGCTTGACGTCCCGAACGTAGTCAGGAGCGACTACCGAATCGACATTACTTACCTTTACCTTTGCCTCAGCCTTGACTGCGCCGACCCTAACCACAAGCACCCCTTCCCCATCCTTAACCGGCTCAATTTGCCCGCGGGCACTGATTGAGAGGAGCCCCCCGGACGCCTCGGTTACAACCTGACGTGTGACATCCACTCGGCCTCCAGCTTTAAGGTTCGCGGTGACCAGAATCTGAGAGTAGTGGTTAGGCGCAGTTAGAGCAATCTCAGAGGGATCGAGGGTCAGCGAGGATATCTCATCAGATGATATTCTCCGCTCGCTGATTTCAGCACGTTTTCCGCGCTTCCGGTTAAGTCGTCGCTCAGTCCTCCCTTGGACAGAGGAAGCAATCTCCCCCGTTCCAATCTCCACCACGGCCGCCTTGCGAACCTCCTTCCCGGTTTCTACGTCGAGGAACCGAACCGTTCCATCTGCACCAGCAACCGCAAGGGTTTTTCCATCAGGCGCAAATGCCAGACAAAACATTTCCACGTCTTGCAGCTCGATGGAGTGGGCTACCGACACTTCCCGGGACCAGTAGCCCTCTAGCTTTTGCTTTTCCCCGGCGCTGGGAGTCTTATTGAAGATTTTCTTAATCTCATCGGGAATGGCGCTGTCATACTCCGTATTGTATATTGTTACCGTTCCTCCCCCGTTGAGACTGCTAACCGCCGCCGCGCGTTTCCCATCAGCATTAAACGAAACATCCCAGATGCGCCCCGGCATTCCGGGAAATTTTCGGACAACATTAGCGTTATCGCCAATCTTCCGGGCCGTCTGGCGTTTAAGTCGAAATATCTGGGGTTGCCCGTCGGAGCCTCCAACGAGCACCTCATCTTTTGATGGATGCCCGGCAACCGCGGCGATACCACCTTTCAATTCTCCGGGAGTAATCGACGTCAGATTATCAATGAGCCTCTCGCTCTCAACATCGGTGAGCTTCGCCGTCATGTCCCGTCCGACGCTGATGACCTGTGTTCCATCCTTCGAGAACACGGAATCAAGAACCCAGTCGTTGTGCCCACCCATGAAAAGCACCTGCTTGCCATCTGCAACCTGGATCGCTCTCAAGGCATTATCACTACAGCCGAACGAAATGAGCTTATTATCAGGAGACCACGCAGCCCCGTAAATAGTGTCATAGGTTACCGGCACTGAAATTTTAAGAGCCCTCTTCGCAACATTCCACACCTGCACCTCTCCCATCCTGCCAGGCAAGCCACCCGTAACTGCCAGCATTGTTCCGTCAGGGGAAAAGGCAACGCTCTCGATCCTTTCGGAGAGACCGACCAACCGCGCAACCGAATCACCAGTTCTTGCATCTTGAAGGATTACTTCATGGAAACCGGCGATTGCCAGCAATGAGCCGTCTGGCGAATAGTCCATGGAAGTAACAATCGGAGCCTCCGCATAGACCGGAGGATTTTCCATGTCATATTTCTGGAAAGCATTCTCAGGCGTATCATCAAGCGCTCCCTCAATGATCCAGCGTCGGATCAAGTTTATCTCCGTCTCGTGAAGAGCCTTGTCTCTTGGAGGCATCTCAGCCTTGCCATTGGAATCAGGAAGAATCTGCTCAAGAAGATAACTTTGGTCAGGATGCCCGGGAACGACTGCCGCATCTCCACTCTCTCCACCCAAAATCAACCTCTTCACGTCCGTGAGAATATATTCGCCCTTTGCCTTCGCCGGCTGGTGGCAGCCTTGGCAGCTTGCCTGCATCAGTGGCCGAATGTCGTTCCAGTAGCTTACCGGGCGGATCACCTGCTCCCCGCCCGCCTCCTCACCGTGCATTGCTGCACACTGCAGGATTAAACTGGCAACCAGAACCTGTGATCGGGAAAGTCCTCGAATCTGTCTCATTAGCATAACCTTAACGCAAAATGTGACACTCCCGGGCGGGGCTGACAAGCCAACCGTCCTGAATTACTCTCTTCAGACGACAGCAGAACTATCTAGCTGAGGGAGTGGCCTTGTTGCCGCCAGATCTTCTAGGTCTAAACCACCCCTCCGACCGAGGCATAATTGATTGGAACAGAGAGTCATTTGCAGGGAATGGCCTCCCCGACTGGGGCCGTTTTTACCCGAGTCACCGACCTTGATCAGCTGCAGGCTGCGAAGTAGGCTCCGCACAGGGAACGCAGTCTCCGCGGGAATGGTGCTAAGCAGACAACTCTTCAGCCTGACTCTTTACTCTCTACTTGGGAGCATCGTGTTTGGGCAGGATGAACGGAGCCCCGAGGAGACCGCTGAAGCAACCTCGAGCCCAGCGCCTATTTCCGGGGCTCTCTACCTCGACGCGTGGCAGATTGAGAAGGAATTTCTATTCACCCCCATGGCCCTCCAACAATGGTATGACCTCGGCCTTCAATCAGATTCCAATCTATCCCCGGAGCGACGAGCTTCTCTCAAGCCAGTCATTGGGAACTTCCTTGCTTCCAGATGCCTAGTCTCAATCCGAGATGAACCTATTGCCTTCACTCTGGACAGGATTCACTTTATTCAACCTGACGCATCTGAATTCAGCCCCATCGATCCTGACGACACTGTCCTCGCAGGAGAAACATGGATTAGCGTAGTCTTTGCCGCACCTCACTCCGACCCCAGGCAAGCGCTCCAGCTGGTATGGGATCTAATTCCGGAGACCGACGACTTCGTGACTGTCAAAGTCGCTGATCCCGAGGGCACCAGAATCTTCGAGCTCAACCGACTGAACCCGGCCCTCAACATCAGGGGCCGGTTTCGACCTGAAGAACGCGCGCCCCCTCCCCCAGCCCCATCCGTCAATCAGGGCAACTCGCAGAAAATTCCTGTTCCCCTTCTAAGCATGAGCCTCCTCCTGGCGGCGATCCTTGTCGGCTTCACATCCTACCGTAAAAAGAAATTAGGTGTTCTCAGGATATCAGCAATTGCTTTAGCGACAATCGCCGCAATTTCAGCAAGAGGGATCTCGGGCGAGATCACTCTAAAGGCATCGACGAAAGCCATCAGTGATACCGATGCTGCCGAAATCCTCGACCCTCTCCTTAGAGCAATCTATCACTCGTTTAATTATACTGATCAGGAGCAGCAGTATGAGAAGCTGAGCCTTGTTGCCACTGGAGAAGCGCTGACCCCGATATTTCTCGACCTGCAGCGAATTCTTCGTAGCAGAGAGCGAGACGGATCGCGGGTAAGAGTGAAGGATCTCGGAATATCAAAATGTATTGCGACACCTGTCGAAGGACGCCCAGGCTTTGAAGCCCTCTGCAGCTGGCAGGCTGAGGGCCGCGTTGGTCACTGGGGCCACTTCCACGACCGCTCCAACGCATATAGAGCTGTCTTTATTGTAGAGCCCTTGAACGGAACATGGAAAATAACCGGCCTTGATCTACAAGACCGGGAACGGAAGCCGGCGCACCCTCAACCATCCCAGCAGCAACTAGAGTGAAGACTTTGCTCAACATAAGCTCTCTTGAGTTTTCGTATTCTCGGGGCGGCTACCGGATGCTCATTCCCGAATTTCGCTGCGAAGCGGGACAGACAATAGCTCTGGTAGGACCGAGTGGATGTGGCAAGTCGACCTTTCTAAACCTCATTGCGGGAATTATCCGGCCCTCCACAGGGAGCATTTTTATCGACGAAACCGATGTCACCACGCTCAAACGCTCTGCTTCAGCTGCCTTCCGGCTCTCAAGGATTGGCCTTATCTTTCAGGAGTTCGAACTAATCGAACACTTGTCGGTCGGCGACAACATCCTGTTGCCTTACCACCTTGGAACGGACACCACTCGAAGCGTGATCGAGAAGCGAGGCCGAGATCTCGCCTCCCACCTGGGAATCTTACCCTACTGGGACACCTTACCCTCGGCGCTGTCACATGGCGAAAGACAGCGTGCAGCCATTGCCAGAGCCCTCAGCACTCGACCGCGCCTTTTACTGGCTGATGAGCCCACCGGAAACCTCGACCCTGAGAACAAGAGGAAAGCACTTGACCTCATGCACCTCACTGCGAAAGAGCACGATCAAGGACTCCTAGTTGTCACCCACGACCTCGAACTAATTGATTCATTTGATACCATAATCCATTTTGAGGAACTGAACCAATCCGGAAAGCAACTGATGCCATGAGGTCCTCGAGCATCGTATACCTCAGCTGGAAAGCTCTCCGCTACCGACCACTCAGGTCCCTCCTTTTAATCGGAACAATCGCGCTGACCCTCTACTTTCCCCGGGCCCTGCAGGAATTTATAAACCGTAGCGAGGAGGTCCTTAGCGCAAGAGCCCGGTCCACTCCATTGCTTATCGGACCCCGGGGGAGTTCCATAGACCTGACCCTCAACGCACTCTACTTCACATCCCAGGAACTTCCCGCCCTTCGATATTCTTCGTACGAGGCGCTTTCTCAAAAGAATTACGGAAAGACGATCCCCATTTATTCACGTTTTCTTGCAGGACAATCTCCGCTTGTCGGCACCTCACTGGCATACTTTAAACTCCGTGGGCTCACGGTTTCTACTGGCCGGACCATGACACGGCTTGGAGACTGTGTAATTGGCGCAAACCTTGCACAAAACGAAAACCTGCAGCCCGGCGACACAATCACGTCGAGCCCTGAAAACATCTTTGATCTAGCGGGAGTATATCCCTTGCGGATGCGCATCACCGGAATTCTCGCCCCTAACCGAACTCCCGATGACGATGCCATATTTGTCGATCTCAAAAGCGCTTGGATCATCGAGGGCCTCGCCCATGGCCATGAAGAGCTCTCTCGATCTGAAACCTTGGAATTACAGCGCGACTCCAAGGGAGAATTTCTCCGCGCTAACGCCTCGGTAATTGAATTCAATGAAGTAACCGACACGAACGTGGGAGACTTTCACTTTCACGGAGATCGCGGAAATTACCCGCTTTCTTCTGTAATTCTCGTTCCCCATAATCAGAAGCAGCGAGCGCTCGCCCTTGCTCATTACGGGGATCCAGTTACTGCGGAGCAAATCGTAATCCCAGCCGTCGCGGTGGAGCAGCTCGCTAAAACCCTCTTTGCGACGCAACGTCTTGCCTTTACCGCATTTACGCTTCTGGGAATTGCTGCGCTGGCACTCGCCCTGATGGTATTTCTTCTATCCTTTCGACTTCGAGAACGTGAAATGCTCACCTACTCTAAAATTGGCGCAACCGGAAGAGCAGTCGCATGCCTGCAGGGCCTCGAGGTTCTGGTCATCATTGCCGCCGCCACCATTCTTGCTCAAGCCGGCATCGTCCTAACAAGGTCTGCGGCTCAGGACATTTTCACCCGGCTGATAAGCTAGCCGCCAGACTCTGCCCCATGAAACCAATCTCTCTCCGCTCATTTTTGATGCTTGCCTCAACGAGCCTCATCAGTTCATGCGAGAATTCTGGCAATCAAGCTAACCCCGACCTCTCTCCAACAGGCAAGCCTACTATTGCGGCGGTAAACTACCCATTGGCCTATTTTGCAGAGCGGCTCTCCGCGGAATTCGCTGAAGTCCTCTTTGATCCTAGCCCGGGCACAGATCCCGCTTACTGGGAGCCTACTGATAATCAGGTGAGTTCGATTCAGCAGGCAGACCTAATTCTCCTCAACGGAGCGGGATACGCACGGTGGACTTCCAGCCGCACTATCCCATACGAAGCTACCGTGATCACATCGACCAGCTTCGAGGATGCCTTCATTAAGCTCCAAGATGGGATTAGACACACTCACCAGCGCGGAACCGCAAGCCATACCCATGAGGGAGTCGCGTCAACGACCTGGCTCGACCTTATGCAAGCTTCCGCACAGGCGTCATCGACAGCGGAGGCATTGATCGAACAGTTCCCGGAGCACTCTGATTCAGTGTCCAGAGAACTTGAATCCCTCCTCACCGACCTAGGAGACCTCGACCGCCAGATGAGGACAACCACAGCAGCCCTCCGGGGAGCAGATCTCGTTGTATCCCATCCCGTCTACCAGTACTGGACCCGCGCCTACGAACTCTCCGCACATTCCCTCCACTGGGAACCCACCCAGGAACTTGGAGCCTCTGAAATGAGCGAACTTGCTGCAACTCGGACGGAGGGCGCTTCTGCAAGATATTTCATCTGGGAAACGCAGCCCTCTCAGGAAAATCTTGATAAGATAAAAATAGCCGGATTTATCAATATCGTGGTGAATCCCTGTGGCGGAAGACCTAGGAACGGCGATTTCCTGAAGGTAATGAGGGAAAACATTTCCTCCTTGAATCAAGGCATTCCACAAGGCGCCTCTACGGGTGCAGTGGAGCCTTAGCGCCCTCTTGAGGCCGGCATGCTAGCCACCGACTAGGATCCCATCATTGAAACCTTGCTACCTGACAGCGGGTGTGCAGCCTGTTGCAAATTGAACTACCTTCTATTCATGAACTTCCTCAAACGCATTTTCTTCCTTGGGACCGCTATGGCACTTAGCTTGTCCTCGGTTCAGGCTGACCACCACCTTTCCGTCCACTACAAAGGCAAAGCCGGCCCGGGCAAGGACAAGCACGTAGTCCTTGTCAGCGGGGATGAGGAATACCGCTCAGAAGAGTGCCTCCCTATGCTTGGCCGCATTCTCGCAGATCGTCATGGCTTTGATTGCACCGTTCTTTTCTCTGTGAACGACAAGGGTGAAATTGATCCAAACAATCAGAAGAGCGTGACCAACTCCAAGGCCATGGCTTCGGCTGATCTCATCATCATTGCACTCCGATTCCGCAACTGGCCCGACGAGGACATGAAGCACTTCGCTGACGCCTATCATCGCGGAGTGCCCGTGATCGGACTCAGGACAAGCACTCACGCTTTCCAGCTACGCCAAGGCTCCTACCGAGACTTCAACAGCTTTGGCAAAAAAGTTCTGGGCGAAGGATGGGTCAGTCACTGGGGCGGCCACAAGCGCGAGGGTTGCCGTGGAGTTGTGGAGGAAAGCAACAAAAACCACCCCATCCTCATGGGCGCAACTGATGTCTTTGCCGATAGTGACACTTACGAAGCGGCCCCACCTGCCGATGCCACGATTCTCATGCGTGGCCTGGTAACCGATTCTCTCAAGCCGGACTCCAAGCCCGTCACCGGGAAGCAGAAGAAAAACCGTGCTACAGGAAAGGTTCAGGGAGTCAACGAACCGGCCATGCCTGTCGCCTGGACTCGCGAATTGAAAAACCCCAAGGGCAAGACAAACAGACTCTTCTGCACGACCATGGGAGCCGCCACCGACTTTAAAAGTGAGGGCCTTCGTCGCATGGTTATCAACGGAGTCTTTTGGGGGCTTGGCATGGAGGACAAGATCGACGGCAAGGCGGATGTGACTCCAGTCGGCGAATACAATCCCACCTTCTACAGTTTTAATGGATTCAAGAAGGGCGTTAAGCCGGCCGACCATAAGTAATTCTTTCCTCCTCATATCTTCAAATGTAACCGGGCCGCAGTTCTCCTGCGGCCCGGTTACATTTATAGAAGTCACTCTGGCCCAGTTCTTCTCACTACCTTCTTGCGCATTGCCCTACCAAAGTCATCGTCATCGCGAACATGAATGCACGCACTCTTGGAAAGAATGGGTTTAACATCGGCGAGATCGGACTCGGATGCTGGCAGCTCGGCGGAAGCGAATTTGGGCCGCTTGATGAGGACACTGCACATGAGATTCTCTCTACGGCGAAAGAGAGCGGAACAACCTTTTTTGATACCGCCAACGTATATGGCTCAGGTCGAAGCGAGACCCTCATTGGAGAATTCCTGAAAGAGCATGGCGAGGGCATCACGGTTGCATCCAAAACCGGCAGAGAAGTCTACCCCGATGGCTATAGCCGGGAAAATCTCCGAACATCCACTCTGGAAAGCATTGCCAGACTTGGAATGCAACGCCTCGACCTTTTGCAGCTACACTGCGTTCCACACTCCATTCTTCTCGATGGCGCGATCTTTGACTGGTTGCGGGAACTTAAGGGGGAGGGCCTGATTAAGGAATTTGGGGCCAGCGTGGAAAGTGCTGATGAGGGCCTGACCTGCCTGCAGCACCGCGACCTTCTCTCTCTTCAGGTCATCTTCAATCCGTTCAGACAGAAACTTCTTGATGAATTACTCCCACGCGCGGAGGAGCTTGAAGTTGGGATCATTGCCCGTCTCCCCCTCGCGAGTGGCCTGCTCAGCGGTAAGTTCACGGCCGACACCACCTTCGGCGAAGCTGACCATCGCAATTTCAATCGCGATGGAGCATGCTTCAACGTTGGTGAGACGTTTGCAGGAATTCCATTTGAGAAAGGCGTGGAGCTTGCCGACCATCTTCGCAGCCTCGTGCCGGAGGGAATGACGATGGCCCAAATGAGCCAGCGATGGATTTTGGACTTCCCCGCAGTTTCTGTAATCATTCCCGGGGCTAGCTCTCCCGCCCAAGCCTTCGAAAACGCTACCGTCACCAAGACCCCTTCCCTTTCCTCGGACCTTCACCAAGCCCTCCGCGACTTCTACAGAGAAGAGGTTCATCAACATATCAGGGGGGCTTACTGACATCCAAGGCAGGAATCTGAATCCTCGCCTAGCATCCGAAAGATCGATGAAAATTCTCGGAACTACTGTAGTCGCGCTGGCACACCTGCTGGTCTGCAACACGGGCACTACTCACGCAGACTCTAGAAAAGCCCTTACGGTCCGGGTTAACCCCGAAAAATTCAATGCCTCAAGAGCCGACATTGAAGCAGTGTGTCGATCAGCTGGAAATCAACTGATGAGACAGATGGAAGGGGTCCCAGAATTTACGGTGGAGGTCAGCAGGGGGCAGCATGGTCCCATCGCACTATTCCAGCGGGGCAAGGAAGGGCAGTATCTGGTGAGACTAGCGACCGAAAGAACCTTCTGGGCTCAGTATGCCTACCAGTTCGCTCATGAAGTCTGCCACGTGCTCTGCGGGTATGATAACGATTATCGCGGGAACTTATGGTTTGAAGAGACTCTCTGCGAGACCGCTTCGCTCTACTGCCTTCAGTCCATGTCACGGGAGTGGAGAACCACTCCCCCTTATGGCAACTGGAGGAGCTATTCTCCTGCTCTCTTGGACTACGCCGATAACATCCGGAAGGGACGGGAGGACTATCTCGAGATCCTGCATATTGGATTGCCCGCGTATTACCGAAAGCATGCAGCTCATCTTTCCGGAAATCCCACCGACCGAAAAAAAAATGGTGCGATGGCCCTTGTAATCCTGACTCTCCTTGAGCGGAATCCAGGGCATTGGGATGCCATTCGCTGGTTGAACTCTTCTCCCTCTCCTGAAGGGGAAACCTTTCTTCATTATCTAACCAAATGGCATCGTGCCGTTCCCCCGCAACATACGGAGTTCGTAGCCGCAATCGCGTCACTGTTTGGCCTTTCACTACCGGAACTGCCTGAGCCCGGGAAGCCCCTCAGGGAATGATCTGCCTCTCGAGCCCTTCCGAACGGATAGAGGGAGCATGAATAATCCGAATCTGCCCCGACCCCGCAAAGGGTGGAGTTCCTGCCACCAGAAAAGATCCATCAGGAGAAAACGCAAGATGAGCAAGGCCAGCCCCACCCTCTTCGAGAGACATTAGCTCTCGCCTTGATGCCACATTCCACAACCTGAGACTTCCATCCGCACTGGAAGACGCGAGCGTTCGGCCATCAGGCGAAAATGCTACCGACCAGATTGCCTGTTTGTGCCCCTGCAGGGTTCCCAGATGCTTTCCGGTTGCAGTTCCCCAGAGGCTTACGGCATTTTCAAAGTCATCAATACCATAGGTGAGCGCCAGCACAGTCCCATCTGGCGATATTGCGACGCTTGATCCGAATGACTGCCCCCCATGCTCAATCCGGAGGCGCTCTGTCCTTGTAACTGCATCCCAGATAACACTACCCCCTCCCCTTTCAACGGTGGCAAGCGTGCTACCGTCAGATGAAAAAATCGCCTGCCGCCCGACAATTCGCATTATTGGCTCTGAAAGATCATTCAAATCCCACCACGCGAGGTCATCTCGCCACCCTACTGTTACCATCGTGCGTGCATCAGGAGCCATTACGATCTGATCAACGCGTGAACTGCCACTCTCGAATTCCTCTACAACCTGACCCTGATCCAAATCCCTGAGCCTCACTTTTCCCTCGGGCATTGCCTCCGCGAGGGAGACAAGATCGCCGGCCATTGCTGCCACAAAGCGAGAGTAGCGCTCATTCGACGAACCCACCTTCACTTGGTGAACAACCTCCCGGGTATTGAGATTAATAATAGCAAGCCCACCCTTGCGGTTGAGGGCGCCGACATAACGGCTATCACGGGTGAAACCCAGAGGTTTCCACTGACCTTCTAGGACGGCGGCCTCGGCAGGACCTGCCACGGGCCAGACCTTTACCTCACCATCCTTACTACCACTTGCAACTAGACTCCCCTCCGGCGACAGGGCTGTCGCCCATACTTCACCGCGGTGACCATGAAGAGCCCTGATGAGTCTCCTGTTCTCAACATCCCAGAGCCGTACGGAATGATCCCAGCTGCTCGAGGCGATAATCTGCGCACCCCAATCGGCCGCGAGAGAACTTATCATTCCCGAGTGCCCCTCATCTGCGGGACTACTAGGGAGGAACCCTAGCTCCTGCCCGGTATCAACATCCCAAATTCCAAGATAGAAAATCCCGAGTTCTGATTTTTCCACATGAGGCGCTACTACAAATTTACCACCTGGAGAAAAAAGAATTCTGCTACCACCTGGAACCAAACCTTCTAGAGGAACTGCCGAGTCCTCCAGCACTGTCCTCCTCCCTTTACCCATACCCCACAATACGATTCCCTCCGGCGACCCGGTCGCAAGAACCTCCTCGTTGCTGGAGAACGCAAGCGGACCACTCACGTTGGGGAACCGTCTGACCGATTGCCAGCCCTCGGTATCCCACAAAGTAACACCGCCCCCACCACTCGTCGCGAGTAGCCTCTGGCTCGGAGAAAGGGCGGCTGCTCCCCCTCCAACCTGCCCGACTAACTCCCTCCGCACCTCGCCGCTCTCAACATCGTGCACCATTACACCGCTACGATTGGCTACCACAAATTCCTCATCCCCCCGGAGAAAAGCTACCGCCGAGGCGGGACCTGCTACCGAGATCTGAGGCTCTTCTGCTTCCAAGTCCCAGACTTGGACGGACTCTCTGGTCCCCACGGCCAGCAGGCTTCCATCTCCAGAAAACGAAAGAGTGCGGACCGGCCCGGACTGGCGAGACAGGGTCCGGTGCGGAGCTCCGAGGCAAAGTGACGCAAGGTAACGCCACTCGAATCCCCGCAACTCCCCTGAGGGGTCGGATTCCATTTGCCTTTCGAGAAGACTCAGAGCCTTCGCCATATGCCCATCCTCCACTGCATGATAACCCACATTAATGTCTGCTACATACTCATGAAGTCTTGCCATCGACTCACTCCTCAGGGCTTCTTCCCTGTCCCGAAGAGCTCTCTCATAAGCAATAGCTGTCTCCCTCTGAGCTTCTTTAGCCTCTTGTTCGGCGAGGGCTGCCCGCAGGGCCTGCCGTGCGCTGACAACCACTCCCCCGATCAGGATAAGAAGCAACGCAACCGATGCCACCACTGATGCCCGGTGTCTTCTGACAAACTTTCCGATCCGGTCAGCGGCACGGGGCGGGCTAGCCAAGACCGGCAATCGCCGCATGAAGCGATCTAGATCAGCCGCAAGCTCATTCGCTCCGCCATAACGCCTCGATCTGTCCCTTTCCAAGGCCTTCATCACGATCCAATCGAGGTCTCCCCGGATCTCAGCCCCTATTTTTGCTATGGTCGATGAGCGCTCGCTCCCAATCCGCTCCCTATCCTCAACCCGTGAGTGACGTAACCGAAGAGAGGGTCGATATGGCTCAGCCTCCGTCAGGGCTTTGCGAATTTCGTCAATGCCCATTTTTCTCATTCGATCAGCGTCGAGGGGTGTATAGCCCGTCAGCAACTCGTATAATAAAACACCAAGAGAATACACATCGCTCCGGGTATCAATATCCACCTTATCGCGAAAAGCCTGCTCGGGACTCATATAGGTCGGAGTTCCCACCACCGTATCGTGAACGGTCACAGATATATCCGCACCTAATGAATCGACTGCTTTTGCCACCCCAAAATCGATGACCTTTGGAATCGGCTCACCGTCACCCTCGACTATCAGAATATTTGAGGGTTTCAGATCCCTGTGGATAATCCCCTTCTGATGGGCATGCTCGACTGCTCGACACACCTTCAGCATGATAGTTATTCGAGCCCTTACAGAACATCGCTCAGCCTTACAGTATTTTGTGATGCTTGTCCCTTCCACATAATCCATGACGAAGTAGGGGCGACCATCAGGACTCGCCCCTGCATCGAGAACTCTCGCGATATGAGGGTGATCCATCACCGCGAGGGCCTGTCGCTCAACTTCGAAACGACGAATCACACTCCGAGTATCCATCCCTAACTTGAGAATCTTGAGCGCGACAGTTCTTTGAACCGGCTGCTGCTGCTCGGCCTTATAAACCCTACCCCCCCCTCCTTCACCAACCAGCTCCTGCAGAAAATATGGTCCGATCTTATCACCCAGGCCCTCCCCAGCGCCAAGATCGTTCGCATTGTTCAGACCTCTGGTTGGATCCTCAACTGCCGGCTGCTCCAGAAAATTCCCTGCCTTGGTTGACTCAAGAAGCAGCGACTCAACCGCTTCCAGCAGCACCTCATTCCCATCACACTCACGCTGGAGAAGCTCATTCCGGGTGCCGGCATCTTCACAGGACATCGCAGCGGTGAAAATCTCCCGCACCCTGTTGACAGGAAACATCTCCTCACCTTCGGTCTGAATCACTTTGAAGAACGATAGATTGTGAACGCAGAAGCCTGACCCTTTGACTGAATTTCAACCTCCAACGGGGCAGAGTCTACCACTTTCTCACGGCTTATGAATGCGTCAATTTCCTCAATTTGCCGCAGGAAAACTCTTCGCAAGCTGTCTAATTGACAGAACCAATACGATTTCGGAACCTGAAAGAACCTTGGACGACATTACTCGTATCCTTTGCAGCCTCGAGGAAGGGACGTGTACAGCAGGAGATCTCCTTCCCGCCGTTTACGAAGAGCTCCGCCGTCTGGCTAGAAGTAAAATGGCCGGTGAACGCCCCGACCACACCCTTCAGGCAACCGCACTTGTCCATGAAGTGTGGATACGGCTGGAAAGATCCTCCGCAGGATCCTGGCAGAACAGGAATCATTTCTTTGGGGCTGCCGCCGAAGCGATGCGGCGCATTCTGGTCGACCACGCACGGAAGCACCTCAGCCAGAAGCGCGGATCAGGCGCACAGAAAGTTGAATTAGACTCGGCCTTGTCCTCGATTGTGGTCAAGGCTCCAAGGGAGGAGCTTATCGCGATACATGAAGCTCTCGATAAATTGGAGGAGGAGGACCCCCAAGTATCACAACTCGTGAAGCTCCGTTATTTTGTCGGAATGACCATGGCAGAGGCAGCCGATGCGATGGACCTCAAAAAGCGCTCTGCGGAAGCGCTCTGGACCTACGGTAAAGCCTGGCTGCACCGAGAAATTAAAAAAAAACCCTAGTTTCTTGGATTCCGCGAAATTCATGCGGATTTACCACTCCAAGCACGCTGGTATCTAGTAGAGCGTATTTCCAATGAACAAGCATCTCCTTCTAAACACTGCCTGGCTCGCTTTGGCGCTGGGCGCATTTCTCTTCGGCCGCTCCACCTCTGGGGATTCGGCAGAACCGGCCGGAACTCTCATACGGAAAAGCACGGGAAACCCATCAATCTCCCGCAGCGGACCTCAGGCAAGTGTGACCGGCAGCACGGGGAATGCTAACCGGATCATCCCCGGCGCCGGACAAGGAGGGGCATCCGTGAGCGTCGGAGACTTCCTCAAGGAGCGTGACCCCTTGCTCGCTAACCGTATGTTTGCGGAACTCATCCTCTCCATGGACGCCACCTCTGCCGGAGGAATTTTTGAAGAACTCAAGAACAGAAGAAACCAAGGGTCAGATGAGCAAATGACTCTATTCCTTCGGGCTTGGGGGCAAATCGATGGCTCTGCGGCGATGGAGGCAGTCGATGAATTTCGGAAAGATCCCCGCCGGCAGGCCCAGGCTGGGATAGCCGCAATATCGGGATGGGCAAGCAAAGACCCCGAGGGAGCAAAAGCCTATCTGGCTACCGTCGACAACGAGATGGCTCGAGGAGTCCTTACTCAGGGGATTGTCAGCGGAATGGCGAGTACCGATCCAGATGGCGCCACGGATTATGTGTTGGAGCTGGACCAGATACAGCGAACCCAAGTCGCAGAAGGTGATACCAGCGAGGAGCGAAGGCAATGGTTCGACCGGGGACGGGCCTACGCGTTCGATCGGCAACTTGATACCATCGCTACCGCACAGATTGCTCTCGGCATGTCTAATGCAACAGCCTGGGCAGAGAACCTTCCCGAGGGAACAATCAAGGCATCCGCATTCGACCGGATCGCGGATCGATTTGCTAGTGAAGACCCCACCGCAGCGGCCGAGTGGGTGCGAAGCCATGCCGACCAAGAGTATGCTGAGCGCGCAGTTCGAGAGGTCGCAGAGGAACTAGGCAGAGAAGACCCGGAGCAGGCAGTCCGGTGGGTCGCAGACTTGCCTGAGACTACCCAGTCCGGCGCCATAAGCCAGTCAATGGAACGCTGGACCCGGGAAGATCCGGTAGCGGCCGGCAACTTTCTTCAGGACATGGCTCCCTCAAATTCTCGTGATGCTGCGGTAAAGAGCTATGCCAATGAGCTCGATGGCTCAGACCCGCAAATGGCCGCGGAGTGGGCGGGATCGATTGCCGATGACCAGATGCGGTCTGAAACGCTCAATGGAGTTGCTCGCTCTTGGATCCGAAGGGACCCGGAAGGCGCGCGCGCATGGCTGCCAGGTAGTGGCCTTTCTGGAGATCAGCAGGAACGAATCGTCAGGGATGCTGATCGCAAACAGCAGTTTCGTGACCGTTTCCGCGAAGAAAATCAGGAGGATCGATAGGGCCAAGACCCTTCTCTACTCGACCTTAATACCCATATTCACATCGCAGTCCGAGACGGACTTTTTAAATTCCTCCACCGCTGCAGGACTCACCTTTGTCTGCCAGAGATAAAGCTTCTTAAGGTTTTTGAGACCCGCGAGTTTCTTGAGGCCCGCATCTGTGATCTCCGTCCCATATAAATTGAGATACTCCAGCTCCGTCAACGACTGCAGCGCCTCCAGTCCGGAATCCGTGATCCCGGTCCCATTCAGCCACAACTTGCGAAGACGGGTCATTTTAGCCAGGCTGACAGCACCCACATCCGTGATCGATGTGGCACTCAGATTCACATCAACCAGACCCGAGCTCACGGGGATGAGCTTGGCTAGATGTTCATCGTTGAAGTCCTGTCGCATACTTACCGCCGTAAAGGTGAGATCACTATCCTGCTGTGATACAAAGCCTATAGAATTGGGAAAATGACCGGAGACCTCAGCCATGGGAGCCTCCATGGCATCCCGTGCAGCCGCCAGACGTGCCGCACCCTCTCCCGCTTCAGCGTATAACTGCGCAAGCGCCTTTTTTACTGCCTCATCGGTCGGAAGGCTTTCGACCGCTGCGATAATATCATCGGGCGCCCCGGCGTCCTTCATTGATTTATCCACCGGCAGCTCGGCCTTGATCCACCACTCCAGCACTTTCAGCTCATCGTCTTCAATCTGGGGCTTACCCTCTGGCGGCATGTGCTCCTCATCGTCATGAGGGAGCATGATCCGCATCAGGAGAATGCTCTCCTCAAGGTCACCTGCGACGACAGCAGGCGCTTCGTCACCCCCCTTCTTCATCAACTCGAGGGAAGTAAGTTCCAGCTTGCCTTTGATTTTCTTTTTCCCACTTGGGTTCTCTGAGACGTCAGCGTGGCACTGGTAGCATTTGGCCCGCAAAATTGGGACCACTACGTCTTTGTATACCTCACGCTCGGCGGCAGATTTTCCTGTCGCTCTATCTGAGCTGACAAAACACACCGCCAAGGCGGCAAAAACGAACTGGGAAAGACCTCTGTGACTCATGACAATTTTGATGGGACCTTGAAGCCAAGGAGAACCAAGCTCCTCCGGCAACATAGTAAACGGAGCACTTCTTCCGCCATCAAACAACGGAAAACTTAAAAGCCTATATCGCCTCTTCAAAGGAGGCCCCTGCCTGAGCCTAAAGCCCTTCTTTCTGACCGCTCCCGTAAGGCCCTCAAATCACTATTAATAACGCCTAAAAAGCGCTCTTTGGGCTCGCCAATCTAAATTCAAGCTCCGGGCTCTGCCTCCCCGTCGAGCTCTCCTCCATGACTCAGAATAAATTGTAGATCTTCGAGAGCCAGGTTGCTTGCAAAGCCCTCATCACCAAGGATATTGGTCACCAAGGCGGTCTTTTGGTGCTGCAGCACCCGGATCTTCTCCTCAACTGAATCCTTAGTGAGAAGCCGGTAGGCGATGACCTTATTCTTTTGCCCGATTCGGTGGGTCCGGTCGATCGCCTGGTTCTCCACTGCCGGGTTCCACCATGGATCATAGAGGATGACATACGAGGCCGAGGTCAGGTTAAGGCCCGAACCACCAGCCTTCAATGAGAGGAGGAATACAGAAGGGTCCTTGCTCGTCTGGAACTTCTCAATCTCTCCCTTCCGGTCCTTGGTCTGACCAGTCAGGTAGTTAAAGGGTCGGCTATCCACCTCAAGCTGCGTTCGGATAATCTCAAGCATGGACACGAATTGAGAGAAGACTAGGACCTTGTGCCCTTCTTCCCGGAGTTGGTCCAGGAGGTAGAAGAGCGCGGTCAGCTTGGAGCTTTCTTCCTTGAGATATTTGGGATCGATGAGGCCTGGGTGACAGCATATCTGCCGGAGACGCATCAAACCCTGCAGAATCGCGAAGCTGTTCTTTTTCACTGCCTCATCAGAATCAAGACCAAGCAATGCCTTTTGAATCCGTTTCAATTCCGCCTTATAGAGCTCCATCTGAATCCCATCCATATTGGCATAGACTTCCTCTTCAGTTCGAGGCGGCAGGTCCTTGGCAACCTGCCCTTTGGTCCGACGCAACAGAAACGGGCGCAATCTTGCAGCGAGCCTATTCTGAGAATGCGGATCCTTACGCTTGTCAAAACGCTTCTTGAAATACGCTCGCGACCCGAGAACTCCGGGCATGGCGAATGCCATTAACGACCACATGTCCATCAGGCGGTTCTCAATCGGCGTTCCGGTAAGAACCAGACGATTCTCAGCGTTCAGTTCCCTCGCAGATTTAGCTGCCTTGGAATCTGGGTTTTTGATTTGCTGACCTTCGTCGAGAATCACAACCAGCCATCTTATCTTGTTGAGCTCATCACCTCCGACTCTCAATTGCGCGTAGTTGAGAACAAGGACGTCGAGCTCAGTCTCCAACGCCTTCAGATCCAGCTGATCACGGCTGCGTAACACCTGCACCTTAAGGTCTGGAGCAAACCGCTCTGCCTCCATCGCCCATACATCCAGAACAGACTTCGGACAAACAACCAGAGCGGGCATATGCTTACCCTGATCTTTGGCGAGCTGCCGTAGCCATAGAACATACGCCAGACTCTGAACCGTCTTTCCGAGGCCCATGTCATCGGCTAGGATCCCTCCAAAGCGATTGGTGGCGAGATATGCCAGGAAGTTGAAACCGTCAACCTGGTAGGGCCGCAACTCGGCATTCAGCTCGGGAGGAAGTTCAGGCTCGACGTCTATGTTAATCTCCTTGGCGCTATCCTTGATGCGCTTCCAGGCCTTGGGATCGAATACCTCAGCCGCCTTGGGGTCCGCCAGCTGCATTGCGTGCATTCGATGAGTCTCCCCAGACAAATCAAAGGGATCCAGGCCAAGGCGCGTGACCGCGTCCCTCTGATCCGGATCCAGCTTGATCTCGAGTCGCATCCAGGACCCGTCATCCATCCGGACGTATCCACCGCGGGCGGCGACCAGCTGACGAATCTGAGCCTTGCTCAGGTTAACCCCCTGAACGTCGATCACTACCCTTAGATCAAACCAATCAATCTCCTGATTCACTACCTCGAATCTGATCGCAGCAGAAACCGGATCGGCAAGAATCGTACGCAGCTTGCCGTCCATCTCGATTTCAACGGAGTCAGGCATCTTCTCGTTCCACTCGGCAAATTTTTCGGGGAACTGCTTTGTGATCCGGGTCTTAAATGCATCGAGCTTCTCATCATACGAGAGGCCGAGTTCTGCAAGAATCCCAGGAATCGGATAGAGCTTTTCCCGGGCGAAACGAAGAAGCTGTTTTCCTCGAACAGGCTTCTGCTCCACGAGCTCCCATCCCCCCTTGATCAGCTTTTCGCTTCGTCGCTCTTTCTTCTCCAAGGCCGCAACATCAATCACAAGATGCTCCGTCTCAGCAGCCGTAAGACCTTGAACGATCTTCATCTCGAACCTAGGATAGAGATCGAGGTCCACCACCCTTCGGCGCATTGAATCAGGAAGTCTCGCGCCAATTTTCCTGAGAAACTCAACCCCCTCAAGACTGTCAATGACAGTCTTGGGAATCAGATACCGTGGCATCACCTCCGTCTCCTCAAGCCAGCGTGGCGGCCCGGGAAAGACAGTTTCATCAGACTGATAAAGCTCCTCTCTCCCCGGGAGAAGACGAACGGAGTGAGAGACATCCTCGCCCCCTTTGGTTACCAGCTGAAGCGCAAAGCAATTGGGATTAGCCGGATCATCATCACACACCCATTTGAGAGGCTCATCAACAACCTTGAACCCTCGAACATCCAAGTTAACCAGCCGGCCCCTGACTGCTTCCTGGCAGAACATTCTGTTAAGGAATCGACAGGATTCCTCCTCATCGAGATCGAGCCCGGTTTCTCCATGCTCATTATAAAAACTGAGAAAGTGCTCCCATAGAATCTGGCTCGCCGCATCAATCCTCAATGCCGAATCCCGGTAGAGATCCAGAAGACGCTCAATCTCCTGCTTCTCCCGTAATGCATACCATTCCCCGCCTTCTTCCCTAGCCTCTACTCGGGCTTCGTTGATTGTTGAAACCAATCGAAACTCCGCATCGACGGGATTCATCTGAGGAGGCCGATCATTAACCTGCTCAATGCGGTCATACCATGCCGCGATTTCTCTTTCCTGCTCCCAGTCGCTCATCTTGCGCTGCACCGCACCGAGATCGGTGATCGCATTCATGAACTCCGGGTAATTCAACTTTCGCTTGTAAAAAGCGTAGGCGATGTAGTTCCAGAATTCGATGATATCACCCGGAGGAACAGGCCACAACTCGAGCGGCTCATAACTGCTGATCTCCCACCTGGGACTCAGCCTTACCATGTCATGATCGTGGATTTCGCCTTCGATCACATAACGCCGGTAACGCTTTTCCACCTTGCTAACAAAGTCTGCCTCCTGATCGTCAACTTCCCTATCAATCTTGTCTTCAATCAGGTCGATAACCGGCGTGTCATCGAACTCGTTCGGAGACTCCGGCAAGTCCTCTCCCCGATGCATCCGCTCAAGCATGGTGGCATACATTGCCGCACCTGCGACCTCCTCGTTCCCCTCCGTGCAGTTACCAAACCATCTATTACCCTGAAGCCGCAGGGTAGTCCGATGCACTCCATCTTTATCTTCAACTCTTCCCTGGATAAACAGATGGTTCCCGAAAATCTGGGTCACACCACCATCCTGCTGTGCCTTTTCACCCCTCTTTCGAACCTTCTCAGGGAATCCGTTCAGGAAGTTTAGGGTCGCTCGGTCCGGATTAAGCGCGGACATCGTTGATTCTGTCATGACGTGTGGTAACTGGCGCCCCGGGGATTCGCTGCTAACGGAGCACCCGGCAGAATGCCATGATATCACAGCCCCCAGACTTCGTGCAACCATTGTTGCAAAGTATTGGGACCGTCGAAGGGCGGGCCAGCACCCAAACTGTTAGGAGCCCTCGCCAGCAGTTGGGGGCAATGGCCTCCCAGCATGCTCCCTCCTCTCCCCGAGGCGGAGAAACAATCCCTGACTCGGTGAAAAGAGCCAAGCAGAAAAGAATAGAGCACCTGCAGCGACCGCCATCATCCCAGAGCTCACCGTAGCCTCGAGCCCGAATACCGGGGGGATTGCCATAGCTCCCAAATGACCTAGAAAAGCGGAAAGAAGCCCAACCACAGCGCTCAAAACAAGCATATGTGCGAGGTTTTTTGTGAGCAGAAAGGCCGTGGCCGGCGGCACAATCAACATTGCGATTACAATGATACTGCCCAGCGACTCGAAAGCAGCCACGGTCGTTACCGCTACCACCATCATGAGCAAATAATGGATCAGCCCGGAGTTGAACCCGAGAGTATTGGCTAGAGATGGATCGAAAGACGACGCAGCCAACTCCTTGTAGAGAAGCACAATAAAGAGAACATTGATGCACATTACTGACCCTATGCTGATCACGGCCCGGGGGACCTCGAGCGCGCCAATCTGCACTACATCGATAACGCTATACTCCAGCGATCCGTAAAGGACGCATCCGGGATCCAACTCCACATGCTTAGCGGACTGCCGAATAAGAATAAGACCGATCGCGAAGAGAGTCGTGAAAACAATGCCCATCGCGGCGCCCCGGTCTACCTTCCCATATTTACTAATGCACTGGGTAAATGCCGCGGTAAGAAGCCCAGCGCAAGCCGCCCCAATAAACATGATGGCGGTGATCCGGGTGTGGGTCAGCAAAAACGCCATCGCAATTCCAGGGAGAATTGCATGGCTGATGGCATCGCCCATCATGCTCATCCGGCGAAGGACTAAAAAGCACCCGGGCATGGCTGCCGCCACCGCACTGAGACCCCCGATCACTACGGTCCACGTATCCAAGCTATCCCAATTAAATTCCATTACTCACTGTAATCACCCTGCTGATTGATCGATAAGGTGAGGGCTCGGTGGAACAAACATTCTCACTGGTCGACCCTTAAGCTCCAATTCAAGCTGGCGCACGATGTCAGCATCGAGAACGTGCTCAACCAGATCAGCATCCCGGTCGACGTGAGACGGAGCAATATCTGCATAACGTATCAGGTAGAGCTCCCAAAGCCTGTGATTTCTGGTCACTCGCGATGCCTCCCCGAATCCTGACTCGGATAGCCGCACTCTTCCTGGCACCTCATCCTCAAGATGATCCTCTCCCCGGGCAGTGCGCAGGAGACTCTGGAGCTCCGCAGGTGACCACGACCGGTGGACCGCGAGCGATTCAAAGTCTATTGCAAGATTACTAACCGGTTCGGCAGCATCCAGCTGATGCCTTTCAAGAAGCTCGTAGATTGCGCGCAGAAGATGCTGCCTTCCGACCTTCCGCCGAAGGAGAGCATGGCGAACAGCACGTGGCAAGATGCCCCGCGCGAAACCAAACACCATACTAATGAGGAATATTGCCGCCGCTACCAGAACGATAACCGCCCCCGTTGGAAAATCCAAGAGAAGAGAGCTGAGTCCCGACCCAACCCATCCGCTAAAACCACCAATCATGACCGAAAGCAAAAGCATGACATGTAGCTTATGAGTCCAGAACCGTGCTGCCGCTGCGGGTATGATCAGGAAGGCGATGATCAGCACCAGTCCAACGGCCTGAAGCCCTACCACCGTCACTGCGGTTACCAAGGCGAGCATGGTCAGATCCAGTCGCAGCGCAGGCCAACCTTGGCTTGTCGCGAAAGCTTCATCAAAGCAGACCAGCGTAAACTCCTTTAAGAGAAGAATCGCGGCCCCGCAAACGACTCCTGCAACAACAAGGATCAGCAGGAAGTCGCTAAAAATAAGCGATGCAGCCGTCCCATAGACAAAACCATCCAAGCCAGCTGCATCAGCCCCCGGAAGATTGCTGACCATTTTCATGATAGCCGCGCCAGCCCCAAAAAACACTCCCAGAACGATCCCCATCGCTGCGTCATCCTTGAGCGGGGTGGTCCGCCTGATTGCTGAAACAATGACCACCCCTAACACTCCACTTACCGATGCGCCCAGAAGAAGACCCGGCAACCATTTCCCTTCCCCCCCCAGAGATGTCATCAAGAGGAACGCCAAGCCAATACCTGGGTAGGTCGCATGAGAAAGCGCATCACCCATCAAGGAACGTTTTCGCAGCAGCAGGAACACCCCGATTAAACCCGAGGTAGCTCCCAGCAGGGTTGTTGATAGAATAACAAGTCGGGAGTTATACGATTGAAGAGTCACGAGTTTCCATACATCACCTTTTACTTCAGCCACCGGCCAAGCTGCTTCCGCCGCCCCCCCAGCGAGCGTCAAAATCACGAGCACCATAAGAACGGCAAGCCCCCTCTTTCTCCTATCTACCAACATTGCGTAACCGGTCTGCCACATCATCAAGTAGACTCAGCTTCCCCCCGTAGGTCTTCTGCAGATTTTCCCGTGTGAAAACTTCGTCGGTCGGACCCGAAGCCACTACCCGCATGTTCAGGAGCACCAACCAGTCAAAGTATTGAGTGACTGAGGCGAGGTCATGATGCACCACCAGACAGGTTTTCCCATCAGCGTTTAACCCCCTCAAAAGACTAACGATTGCCTGCTCAGTCGCCGCATCAACCGCAGCGAAGGGTTCATCCATAAAATAGAGCCTCGCATCCTGTGCGAGAGCACGCGCCAGAAACACTCGTTGTTGCTGGCCTCCTGAGAGTTGACTGATCTGACGATCAGCGAGGTGTGAAATTCCGACTCTTTCCAAACACTCCAACGATATTGCCTTCTGCTTTTTTCCTACTCTACGAAACCATCCAAGCGTCCCATAAGTTCCCATCGCTACGACATCCAGCGCACTCACAGGAAAATCCCAGTCCACACTCTCCCGCTGAGGAACATACCCGACCATTCTTCGCTGCTCCTTGTAGGGTTTCCCGTAGATCTGAACCTCCCCAGAGGTCTTAGGCACCAGGTCTTGGCAGGCCCGGAGCAGCGTGCTTTTCCCTGCGCCATTGGGACCAATCACTCCGACGAGCTTACCCTCCGGAATATTCAACTCCACATCCCAGATTACCGGCTTACGACCATAGGCTACCGTAAGGTCATGGATCGAAAGGGGAATATTATCCGGATGCTCCGGGCGTCCATCGGTGGGTGCCTCGCGGTCGTCGACAAAGGATTTCATGGCTTACTTTCTGACCACTCCCGGAATCCTCCATCTGGAACTGCGCCCCCTAGCGCACTGGCGATCGTGTTGACATTGTGATCCATCATTCCCACATAAGTTCCCTCATAGGTTCCTCCTGGTCCCATGGAATCTGAGAAAAGCTGTCCTCCAATCACTACCCTGTGTCCTTGAGCCCTGGCTCCCTCGATAAGGGCTTCCACGCTCTTGCGGGAGACCGAGCTCTCCACAAACACGGCAGGGATTTTACGCTCCACAAGGAAGTCGACCAGCACCTCAATGTCCTTCAGTCCAGGCTTAGCCTCTGTGCTTAGCCCCTGAACACCGCGGACCTCAAACCCATAGGCACGAGCCATATATCCAAAGGCATCATGAGCTGTCACGAGCACCCGCTGCTCCAGCGGAATAGTCTGCACCACCTCTCTCACATACTCGTCAAGTCTCCCCAAAATCGCCAGATAGGAATCGGCCCTCTTAGCGTAATGAGACTCGAAAGAGGGATCATAAGAATTGAGAGTTTTCACAACAGCACCCAACGCCCTCATCCAGCCAGATACATCCATCCATATATGGGGATCGATCTGATCACCCGTAGCCTTAATCGCATATTCATCGAAGCCCTCAAAGGCCTCCGCAACGGCGCAGACGGGTTTACTTTCGGCCATCTTCGCGATAACCGCGGTCATCTTCCCCTCAAGGTTCAATCCATTGTAGAATATCACATCTCCATTCCGCACGGCCTTAACGTCGCTCGTAGTGGCCGCATACAAGTGCGGGTCAACACCCTCGGCTATAATACCATCAACCTGCGCGCGCTCGCCCGCTACCTGCCGGACCAGATCGGCAACCATGCCTGTAGTGGCCGTAATTCGATATGAGCCAGGCGCCGGGGGTTTCCCCGAAACATCCAGCGCTTCCTTACAACTCCCGAGAAAGAGAGATAAGATCAGGGCCAAACTTCGGTTCACCCAATGAGTCATCTCCTCTGATCGTGCGCCATACACCGGAAAAAGGCAAAGTGAAATTAGCCTAGGCTAATTTTTATATTGGAGGCTAATAACCTCCTCCTCGTGCGTCGATTAGACTCCTCAGGAACCTCCCGTCCGATACCTTGATCTGAAGATTCCGTGGAAGAATATCGGTTCTTTTTCTTGTATACCTTTTAATTCCCCGAATCTGAAGTAGACCCACAGGCAGAAAGTAGCCTCTCCAATTCTTAACTAGACGAAACAGGCCATGTCCGCACTCAAGTTCAGCCCAGTTGAGGAAATTGTAGCCGATATTGCCCTCGGCCGCCTTGTGATCGTATCTGACGATCCTGATCGAGAAAACGAGGCTGACCTGATAGGTGCAGCATCTCTCTCTACACCAGAAACCATTGCATTTATGGCCACTCATGGCCGTGGACTGATCTGCGCTCCCCTGACCCGGGCGCGTGTGGAAAGCCTCACTCTTCCGCCGATGTCCCGAAGAAACAGGGAAGAGCACCGAACTGCTTTCACTGTATCAGTGGATGCTGCGGATGGGATTACCACAGGAATTTCCGCTGCAGACCGATCGAGGACAATTTCCCTCTTGGCAGACGAAGGCGCCACCTCTGAGAGCTTTGTTCAACCGGGTCATGTCTTTCCGCTACAGGCGGCAGATGACGGCGTTCTCCGCCGGGCCGGCCATACCGAAGCTGCGGTCGATCTTGCTCGGATCGCAGAACTTCCACCTGCTGGACTACTCTGCGAGATCATGCACGAGGATGGCACGATGGCTCGGGTTGGTGACCTCGGGGAGTATCAGAAGCAGCACGATCTCAAAGCATGCACAATTGCCCAGATCATTGAGTATCGCCGCCGCACCGAACGCCTTGTCGAGTTTGAGGAAACGATCGACCTCCCCACAGACTACGGCAATTTTTCCTGCCATCTCTACCGCATCCTCACCGACGGATCTCATCATCTCGCACTTACCCGGGGAGAGATCGACCCCAGCAAATCCATTCTTGTCCGAGTGCACTCTGAGTGCCTTACCGGGGACGTCTTCACATCACGGCGCTGTGACTGCGGAAGCCAGCTCCACACCGCCCTTGCTCGCATAGCAGAGGAAGACGGTGTCCTGCTCTACCTCCGTCAGGAGGGACGAGGCATAGGACTGGGAGCGAAAATCCATGCCTACAAGCTCCAAGAAGAAGGGTTGGACACCGTTGAGGCGAATGAAAAACTGGGCTTTGCTTCGGACCTCCGCCACTATGGGGTGGGTGCGCAGATCTTGCATCATCTTGGGATACGCAAGATGAGGCTGCTCACCAACAACCCTAAGAAGGTTGTGGGCCTTGAAGGATACGGCCTAGAGATTACCGATCAGGTCCCCATTCGCTCCGAGGCGAATCCACATAACAAGCGCTATCTGGATACCAAGCGTGATAAGCTTGGACATCACCTGTAGAAGCAGCTTTCGTCGCACCTGAAAAGAGCTCCCAGCCGATACCAGATACAATGTCCCAAGCGCTTCCAAGAAAGCCCCGCATCCTCCAGACCAAGGCGGGAAAGCTCGCTATCGTTGCATCGAAATACAACGAGACATACAGCGATAGCTTGGTAGAGCATGTCATCAGTGAACTCAGTGAGTATCTTCCGGAAGCCCGAGTCGACCTGGTCAGAGTCCCCGGCGCCTTTGAAATCCCGGTAGCTATCAAAGCCCTCCTCGAACTTGAGAAACCCATCTGCGTGATTGCTCTTGGCGTCATTATCAGAGGCGACACCTCACATGCAGACCTTGTTGCCCGTAACGTCACGGACGCCCTACAGCAGCTCGCTCTCGAATACCGAACCCCGGTAATCCACGAAGTCCTCCTTGTTGAAGACGAAGCTCAGGCCCATATGCGCTGCATTGGAGATAAGATGAATCGCGGTATAGAAGCCGCTCGAACCGCAGCCTCGATGATCGATGTCTTCTCAGAACTCGACAGTAAGGGAGTCCTCCGATTCCAACCTAAGAATGCCTGATACTCCACGGCGACGCATGCGCGAGGCAGTGGTACAATTTCTGTATGCGTTGCAACCCTCTGAGCCTCTCCCTGAGAGTCTCGATCCCTCAATCTTGCACCTGCTTCTCGAATCATTGCGGGACAAGTCCACCAAGGCTCGAGCGAAGGCGATCTTACATCTGCAGCAGGGACGGGACAAACACCTTGAGTCCTTCGACCACATCCTTGGCCCCTTGGACCTCATTGGGAGCCCGGACCCTTCAGACGACATTGAACCACACCTCAAGGAATGGAGAGAGGCTGAGGAGCGCCTGCAGGAGCATCTCGAGGGCATTCGCAGGGAACTCAATGGGAACAGGGAAAGCGCTCGCTTACGCGAAAGCATGAGTGGGGCTCATCAAAGCAACCGCGCTTCAATTGCTGCAGCGGACGCCGCAACCGGATCAACACCTACGCTTCCAGCTTTGAGAGAGGCCCAAGAGCTGGCCGTGCAATTAAAGAACCGAATTGCCCCTCTTTTCAGTCGACTTTCGCTCGCCCTCGGCAACGAGTTCACCGAATTACCCGAACTGAGGGCTGTCGCGAGGGCGGAAAAGGAGCTTGCTCAAACCTCAAGTTCCATTGAGCTCTACTACGGAAATCTCCGCGGCCATCTTGAAAAAGTAGATAAGGAACTAGCTACAGTCATCGACAACTATTCCCCCGACCGCCTCGATCGCGTCGACCGGGCGATCCTTCGACTTGGAGGCTATGAACTCCTCTTTGATCCGAGTATCCCCAATGCTGTGGCCATTAATGAAGCGATTGAGTTAGCTCGCGCTTTTGGCACTACCGACTCCCCCAGCTTCATCAACGGAGTCCTAGATCAGGTCGCAAAAATAGAGCAAGACGTGAGTGGCGAGGAATGAGGCGTGGTGTTTAGCAGGGAACACCTGCGCTTCTCTCTCGGAAGCAGGGCCCTTACTTTGCGAGCATCCCCTCCACGGTAAGATCCACGAATGACCCCGGCCCGCCGATGTATCTGATCTTTCTCTCCGCATCCAAAACATACACGATTGGGAGGTCCCTGACCCGAAACTGGGAATGAATTCGACCATCTTCATCGTTAAGGTTCCTCCACGGAATAGTGTTGTTTGCGCGGAGCCCCCGAAGGACTGCCCTTGAATCAGATGTTACTCCGATAAGATTCATCCCACGCTGACTATGCTGCTCGTGAAGCTTGCGAAGGAGACTGAGGCCACGCTCGGCTTCTCTCATCCTGGTGTGCCAGAAAGCGACTACCGTCACCTTCCCTTTCAGCATACTCAGCTTGAAAGGCTCGCCTGATGAATCTCTCCCGATCGCATCCGGAGCCGTCCGCCCCTTGGTCAGGTTCTGGATGATGAAAATCTCATCCATTGCCAGCTTTGAAACCGAGGTGTCTCCAACCTCAACCTCATGAGCCTTGATGATTGCACTCCTAAGATGAGCAATTCTCTTTTCCATTACCTCAGGATCATCGCCCAAACCCTTGAGCATCATCGCAATTGCAAGGGACGCTTGGCCCTGAACTTCCTCACTAGGGTTTTCGCCCTCTACCTTTTCGACAACTTTCATGATGGCAGGATCCGATTGGCTCGTCAGAGCAAGACAAAGCATGCCAACTCTGGAACTTCGATAATGCACTGCGCGTAGAGCCTCAACAATCTGGCCTGCTCTGGAGACCGCACTCCCTTCCTCGCGACCGACTGCATACACGGGCGCTCGTTCCAGAAACCAGACACAGTAATCTATGGCCCACTCCTTATCGAGCGATCCTCGGATCTCATTCCACATCAACGCCCCATGATTTGATGAGGCTGGGCGATTCTCCCATACGTTTAATTGCTCTTCGGGCTGGGCGATAGCGAGTTTGCCAGCCCATTCCTCAAGGGCCTTTTCGTAGGCATTCCTGATTCGCAGCGCTCCCTCGGAGGTTCCTGCCCTCGCCGGGTAAGAAGGAATTACGCAAATCAGAAAAAAAAGCAGGGTCCAGCGGTTCACCGCCAAAGCATACCTCCTGAGAGCGATCTGCCAACAGGCAATCGTGCCAGCACCAGAGACAGACCAGCTTAAAAGGGTCTTTTGGAAACCAGAGCGACCCTCTCCGGTAGAGTGGTTCGACCTGAGCTCAGCTCAGGACTTTTTCTCCGCCAGACGCTCCGCAAGTTCCTTCCAGAAATCCCGACCGACAATATAACCCACGCATTCATCACTGCCACATAAACAGGGATGATCCTCGTAGTTTTCAATGTCGAACCCGTAGTCAAAAGTCAACTCTTCGCCGTCGGCTATATCACGAAGGGAATAAAGAAAAATCTGCTTCTCCTCAATCCAAGCCTCACAATTTGGAGCGCAGGAATGATTTAGGAGACGGGCTGTATTCCACGGCATGTTCCCATCGATATCCCATTTCTTGTTCAGCGTGAAAATGTAAACGGCAGCATCACCGGTCTTTTCCGCAAGCTCCATCTGCTCGTTCGCACGCTTTTCGCTCTCTTCCTTGTCAATCCGCTCTCCGAGATATTCGATGATCTTCTTACCCACCGGGATATCCTTTATCGCATATACCCCTGTTCCATGAATTTCGGAGGATCGAGCCTCGCAGTATTCACTCTTTGCGCGCTCCTTCAGCTGCTCAAGCTGACGCCTTTTGCGGGCTCTTTCCTTGAGATTCCCTTTGGCACTCCCCCCATGCCCACTGTCTTTATTATTCGCTGATTTACCCATGAGCTATCTGAAGCTTTATCGCTTTTCGATTTGAGCTGAGCTGAGCTGAGCTGACTACACCATCCCTTGCACTCATCGGCCACGCCCAACCTCGCCACCTCCAACTTTTGGCATTCCAAGAAGACCCAGATCCTCCGGAAGCCCAGGGAAAAAGCTTCGAAGGTCTGCAATGCTACAATTTCGCCCATCGATAAAATACCAGTCTGCAGTCCCCTTCCTGCTCACTGCCACTTGAAACCCTTTGGTTTCGATCCGACGTGCCAATCGAGTTTCAGGATCAATGATGCGATATTCTGCCCTCGTTGGAACAAAGACCAACCACTCTAAATACATGTTTACCTCTTTCCCTTTCCCGTCCTTACCTCGCAGAAGAACCACTTCATGGGCCCCGGTTGGCTCCCCAACTTCATATTTGAGCATCGAAATTCCCTGCTTTGCCATTTTAGCTGGCATCTCCCCCAAGCGCCTTGCCAGCTCCGCCTGACCTCCCACCAGCCTCTTGGATGCCCGTTTTTTCCAACGAGGATACATGCGATTCAGCGCAACACTGTAGTCCCCTTTTAAAACCTCCTGCCCCATTGCCCGGGTGGCCACCACCGCCTGATTAAGGACCTCCTTAGGCACCTTACCAGCTTGCTTCTGCTGGGCTGAGACACTTTCACTCCCAAGCAACGCCACAATCAGCAGCATCAAAAAGGTCCGACTCACTGGAGGGTTCTGGGGCAAGCGAGACTCCTCGTCAAGCACCGCGAATCTGTCGAGACCAACGCCGAACTCCACCACTTGTCACACCTCGACGAACAAGGAACTCCGGTCTCCTTAAATAACGAAATGACATTTGATCTTACGATCTGGTCTGTCCTAATAGTGAACGACATGGCTAAACAGGCGCTTGGAAAGGGATTAGGAGCTCTCATCAAAAAACCGACCGCGAAAAAAAACGCGCCGGCCGCGAAGAAAAAACAGACAGGTTCAGCGAGTAAAAAACGCGCCAAGTCTAAAGACATTCAGGGCTCCGAGTCTGAAGTTGCTGAAGTCCCGATCAAGGAGGTAGTGACCAGCCCTCTGCAACCGAGGGGTGAAATCCCAGAAGCCAATCTCGAGGAACTAGTCGAATCCATTCGGGCTCATGGCGTGATCCAGCCTCTGATCACCCGTCGTGTACGCGGAAAATACGAGCTCATCGCTGGAGAACGGCGGTGGCGGGCCTCCCAGAAGCTGGGTCTTGCGACCGTTCCGGTAATCCTGCGCAAGGCCACAGACCGCGAGGTTCTCGAGATGGCTCTCGTAGAAAACCTCCAGCGCCAAGACCTCAATGCGATCGAAGAAGCCAATGGCTATGTCAAGCTAGCGAGAGAGTTCGACATGAAGCAGGACGAAATCGCGAAGCGTGTTGGAAAGTCCCGAGCCACCGTAGCCAACTCCATGCGACTGCTCGACCTTCAGAAGGATATCCAGAAATTTGTAGCAGACGGGCTGATTACCGTCGGGCACGCAAAAGCCATTCTGGGTATCAAGGTAAAGCGTGACCAGCGAACAGTCGCTGATCAGGTAATGCGTCAGCGACTCACCGTCCGAGCAACCGAAAAAGTCGTCCAAAAACTTCAAGCTGGTGGGAGGACAAATTCCAGCAGAGAGAAGAGCGGTGTTTCTGACCCCGAAACCGAAGCCATGCTCCGCTCTCTCACCTCGCGCCTGAGAGAACATTTTACCACCCATGTCTCGATATCCCATTCGGCCAAAAAGGGCCGTATCGAGCTCGAATATTACGGGAACGATGATCTTGGCAGACTTCTCGAGCTTCTTGGAGTCCCTGCCGAAGAGCTGTAACCACAGCCTTGGACCTCTCCATGTGCGGCAACTTCAGCAACCGTGGTATTGTTCCGCGATTTAGCTGTGGCTGGTTAGCTCTCTTCCTGCTCCTTCAAGGCTGCTCGAAAGAGGCCAGCAGCCTTCCCCCGGAGCGGGAGCGCACCGGGGCGCGCGCAGCCTATGCGCACACAAGAGCAATTGTCTCCCTCGGACCACGACCACCCGGTTCAGTTGCACTCAAAAACACGCGGGAATATATTACTTCACAATTACAACTTTCCGGTTGGGAAACATTTTCTCAACCCTTCACCAAGTCGGTCCTCCCTATCGGGAAGCGCGTAACCTTCACCAACCTGATCGCCCGTTATGGCGGATCTACTGAGTCTCAGATTACGGTCCTACTCGGCGCACACATCGACTCCAAGTATTATCCGGATCGCCGTTTCGTTGGCGCAGACGATGCGGCCTCTGCGGTAGGAGTCATCCTGGAACTTGCCCGGAGGATGAGCAATGAACCTGAGAAGGCCTCCAGAGTAGAACTAGTTTTTTTCGATGGCGAAGAGGCCTTTGGACAAAACATCAGCCCTCAAGATGGACTTTACGGAAGCAAGCATTACGCAGGCAACTGGCGCATGTCTGAGAAGAAGCCGGCCGCCGGCATCATTCTTGATATGGTGGGCCATCGGAATCTCTCTATTCGTTACCCCTCCGACACCCCACCTTTCCTTGAGCAGGCACTGCTCAAGGCGGCGCGAAATGCAGATGCCGAGCATAGGTTTAAAAAGGCTCTCAACCCAATTCTCGACGACCACGTTCCTCTTAATAATGCAGGAATCCCAACCTTGGACATAATTGGTGATTTCTCGCAATTTGGCTGGTGGCATACGGAGGGCGATAACCTTAAACGCATATCACCCGAAAGCCTCGACATCAGCCTCCGTGTTGCCTCTGAGATTCTTGATGATCTCCTCAAAGAGTAAAAAATTCACCTGCTCACCTAACCTGCGCTATTTTACTCCTCCTTCAGGTTGAGAGATTCTTATCCATCTCTACACTGTCCGCTTATGCCCGGTCCATGCCACCGCCTCGCCCCCACTCTTGCGCTTGCGCTTGCTGCCGCTCTTATCATCCACAAGACTCCCGCAGCAGCATCGCCACCCCTTGACGAGGTGATGGGTCTTGAGCCACGAGGCTCCATTAAATTCGATCCCGACGACCCCAACCATGAATCCGTGGCTCGTTTGGAATACCTCGGGAATACGATCTCAGATGACGGAGACTATCAATATTGGTATGACATCGTCAGCGGTAATCGGGCATGGACAAGAGATGTCTCATTCTGGATCAGCAATGCTGACACAGTAACTAATCTCACCGAGAATAATTATAGTGAAAACGGGGCTGAATATGTCCTGCAGCACTGGTGGGGGGCTCCCATGGCCTCGAGAGGGCTGGATATCTGGGGCGGGCACCGTGACTCCCAAAACAGCCCATCCCACGGCATTGGAAATTCGTGGACTCTTACGGCAAGCCATCCAGACCCTCTCCTCAACCAGTTCCACCAACCGAATGATTACGCTGTACCCGGATTTTTCAGCGGACAGCCCTCAGCCTTTTACTGGGGTCCTCCCTCTCGCGTCGAAGACTCTCTGTCTCTTTCCGACGGAACTCAGGTATGGAAATTTGAAAAGAACCACTACGCCCCACTGGTGAATAACAGTGTCCTCTACCCCTTTGCAGGCCTCTGTGGCACCTTCATCATCGAGAGCACCAACCCACCTGCAGAAAACGCCTTTGGCTGGTCTACCTACCACAATACCACCATGGATGGATCCCGCTCACAAATAACAGCATACGGACATCTACCGGGACCAGGAAACGGATTACCGCTCAAAGAGCTCACTCTTGCAGTAAGTCAAAGAGGACAACTCCTCAACTTTTCGTGGAACGGCGAGAACGGCAAGCAGTATGATCTGGTCAGCAGCACGAGTCTCGACACACCCCCTTTTAGCTGGGAGCCATACAATGACGGAGTGAATCTCTTCGCTAACATTCCTAATTCGGCGTCGGGAATGAACACTCTCAGCGGAGTAAACATGGCTGGCGCAAGACGGTTTTTTGCGATTGTAGAAGAAGACCTTGGAACCCTACTTAACGAGAATTTTGACAGTGCCGAAGAACTTCCCCGGGGATGGACGGTCCAAGGTTCTGGTTCAGTGGAGTGGGAAATTGGCGTCCCCGGAGAGACTCTCTTCGGCCCGATAACCGCTTACAGCACCCCTCACTGCGCAGGCACCAATCTCTCAGGAGACTACACGGGGTCTTTGGACATATCTCTAATTACCCCCGCAGTTCAAATCCCACCCACTGGAGCCACCCTTAGGTATCGACAGTGGATCGACACCGAGGGCGATGGCGATGCTGGTTCCATCCGGGTCCTCGATGCCGAAGCAGACAATCTCCTCCTCGAGGAGATCGTCAGTAATATTGACTGGAATGATACTGCCTGGAACACTCCTCAGCCTGTAATCCTGCCAAATTCAGCCCGGGGCAGGAGCATCAGGCTCGAATTCCGATTTATTAGCAATGAATCCGATCCCCAGAGCTTTGCAGGCTTTTACCTCGACGATATTATTCTGCAATCAAACTGACTACCTCCCCCCAAAAACGGAACAACGATTCAACCCTCATCTGAGCAACATCCCATTTTATAGCCATGTCATCACCGGTTCTTTTTTTATCACTCTGTCTCAGCACTGCCCTCCTGACTGCAACGCTTTTACCAGGCGCAATCGCCAGCGAAGCCGACCTGAAAGACGACTTCTCTTTCTTCAAGGACCCCACCTGCGTAGAACTGAAAGCAGAAGTGGGGCAAGAGGATCTTCGCCGATTCAAAAGTCATCTTTTACGGAATGTTGCACGCAGACTACTTGAGGGAAGCTATGACACGCGTCATCGAGCCGCTTCCTACCAGGCCTACCCATCACCCGCTGCGCTTCAGCGCATGATTAAACTCGGGGACGGGTTCAGTCGTTATGAGAATATAACCGGCATCTACCTCGAGGCCGGCAGCCATGTGGTTCTTGCTGGCGACACGGGCGGGCGGAAGATTTCTCTTCTGATTCCAGACTGGATGCGGAAGCCTCCGGAGGGAATTGAACCATCAAAGGATCCTGCAGGCTGGGGGCTTAAACGTCAGGAAATCGGCATCGATACAGGACTCAATACCATTGACGTCAAAAAGCCCGGATTAGTCTACCTGAACTACTACCACCAAGAGCCCGATCAGGCTCCTCGGGTCGTAGTTCATTTCCTAACCGGGAAGATCAATGGTTACTTTGATAGCAGTCGGCACGACAATAAGGACTGGAACAGGCTTCTCGATAATGCAGCAGCCCCAATCCTTGATGCCCGCGGCAAACATATCCAGGTCGCCTACCCGGTGGAGTGGTTCAATATTCACACCCGGGGCAAGGGAGAAGAGCTCATGCAAAACTATGACACAATGCTGCTCCACCACTACACGATCCTCGGCCTAGTCAAATACAACAAGATTCCGCCGAATCGAATTCTGGCACGGGTAAATTATAACTATTACATGTTCCGGGACCGCGATGGGGTAGCGTATTTCGGGAACAAAGGAACCATGCGAATGGTTGCAGATCCGGCTGTTGTCATCAAGGGGGACCCGTGCTGGGGTTTCTGTCACGAGGCGGGGCACGTCCTTCAATTGCGTCCCCAGATCACATGGGGTGGAATGACTGAAGTAAGCTGCAACATCTTCTCCATGTACACCCGTGGCAAGATGGGTAACGCGAGCCGCCTCGCCAGTCAGAAGAACTATAGCAAAGCGCGAGAATCGATCATCAACTCCAACCCAAAGATCTCCTACCTGCAAGACCCCGATGTCTTCAACCGTCTGGTGCCTTTCTGGCAATTGCACCTGTTCTTCACAAAGCGTGGCAATCCTGACTTCTACGCGGACGTCATGGAGGAAATGCGCAAACAACCCGACGCAGGACGGGGAAACGACTCCATTCGTAATCAGTTCCAGTTCATTCGTATTTGCTGCGATATCGGCAAACTCGACCTCACAGAGTTCTTTGAGAAGTGGGGTTTCTTTCGAGTCGGAGAAATTAAACTAAAGGATTATCGTAACTACCATTTCGTGGTGACACCCGAAATGGCCAATGAAACCCGGTCATATATTGCCCGGAAAAACTACAAGAAACCCTCTGAGGATCTGACCCTTCTTAAAGATTAATTCATTCTACGGAAGAACGACCTCCAGCGGTCGCTACGTCTTTCGATTTTCCGGACGCCCGATCGATTGCTGGGCATTTGGACTGGAATTCAGTTGGAATAGAATTGCTCTGCCGCGTAGATTTCCAAGATGCCCATCCTAGTCCAGTACTGTCTCGGCCTCGGGATCACCACGATTGCCTCGATCGGCTCCGTGCTCTCAGCGGAATCTGGCACGGGTCACCTCGACTCCCTTTCTCCCGCGCAGTTTCAGGATCTACTAGCGGACCACTGCTACAAGTGTCACGGAGACGGAAAGACCAAGGGAGATCTTGATCTCGTAGCGCTTGAAAGTAACGACAGCCCTGGCCTCCATCCTGATTTAATGGAGGACCTCGTAGCTGTTCTCTCGGATGGCGAAATGCCGCCCAAGAAATCCAAGCCTTTGCCAGATCCGGATAGAATAAGGCTAATAGCTCACCTCAAGAAGGAACTCGACCGTTCACTCGGAAAGATTCCCTTTGAGCCTACTCCCATCGGGAGAATGACCCGGTTTCAGTACAACAATGCGGTCAAAGACCTTCTGGGACTACAGCGCGACATCTTCTGGATGCCTGAGCGACTGATGCGCAGACGCTCTGACTACTTTAAACCCGCATCAGGAAAGATGCCGGCTTCGGTTCGGGTCCAGAACCGACCACTAGGCAAGGATCATGATGGCGAGCGCCCCGAGGGATTCCGGGGGGTAGCAGCCTATCCGCAGGATCGGCGCGCCGAGCACGGATTCGACAATCGTGCCGACCACCTCACCCTGTCTCCCCTTCTTATGGAGCAATTCCTCCAGCTCTCCTACTCGATCGTGGACAGCAAAGATCTCAATCCCCGGGAATGCCGCACATGGGACGCGATCTTTGCTTCGCCACCAGAGAACCAGAGGGAAGTCGTCCCAATTATTCGGGACCGCTTAAATACCCTCTTGCTTCGAGCCTTTCGGCGTCCGGTTGCCAGTGAAACCCTCGACCGGTACACCAAATTTGCAGAAAGAGAGCTGCAGAACGGGGCGGGCTTTACCGAAACCATGAAAGCACTGGTCAGCGCTACCATCGCCTCACCCGAATTCCTGTATCTTTATAACGTGGAAGACCAGGATCATGACCGGGACGCAAACAATGGCAGAGAGCCCATTGACGCGTTCGAACTCGCCTCACGACTCTCTTTTTTCCTTTGGATCAGCATTCCTGACGAGCGCCTGCTAGACCTCGCCGCCACAGGAGAATTGAGCAATCCAGATATTCTCGATCAGGAGATTGAACGAATGCTTATCGACCCTCGGTCCTCGAGATTCTGTGACATTTTTCCAGCGCAGTGGCTCCAGCTGGATCGCCTGGTCTCATCGATTCCAGACCCCAAAAAGCACCCATACTTTTACTTCAGCGCCTATCGCTCCAGCATGCATATGATGATGGAGCCTTTGCTGCTGTTCGAGACGCTCTACGTCGAAGATCGATCCGTGATTGAACTTCTGAATCCAGCGTTCACATGGAACAGCCCGCATTTAGAATCGATATATAGCCGCGAACAGAAGCGCAAACGAGGATCCGTGCAAACCGTCACCTTTAAAAGGCGCCCTCTAACTGATCCCCGCTGGGGAGGAGTAATTACGAATGCCGCGGTGATGACGATGACTTCCAATCCTGATCGAAGCCTCCCCATTACTCGTGGAGCGTGGATCAACGGAGTCATCTTTAATGACCCCCCCGAACCCCCACCAGCAGACATTCCGCCTCTTCCAGCAGCGAACGAGGAGACGCTGAGCAAGATGACCATCAGGGAAGAATTTGCGGAGCATCGGGTGCGTGAAGATTGCGCAGGATGCCATGAGAAGATCGACCCCTTGGGCTTTGCACTGGAGAACTATGGCCCCACTGGAGAGTGGCGGGCGCATTATGAGAATGGTCGGGAAATTGACTCCAGCGGGGAGCTCTACAACCGTCACAAATTCAGCAACCCGGTGGAATTCAAGGAGACCCTCCTGAAAGAGCGTCAAAGATTCATACGAGGGTTCGCAGCCCATCTCCTCTCATTTGCACTCGGCCGCGAACTTGGACCAGCGGACTCCCCAGCCCTCAACACGATTACGAAGCGAGCCCTCGCAGGAGACGATTCTCTGCGGAAGATCATGAAGATGATCGCTATGAGTGAGCCCTTCAGCTATAAAAACACGCAACCTATAGGAACGGAAAAGACCCCATGAGGAAAAAATCAGATGCGTCGGGAGCTCTCTCTCGAAGAAAGTTCCTGACTGGCATTGGCGGAGCCGCCCTGAGCCTTCCCCATCTCGAAAGTGTCGCCGCATCCCCCGCGGCAACTTCGGGCGGAGCACCGGCGACACGACTCGCCTTCTTTTACATGCCTAACGGAATGACTCGCAGGGGATTCTTCCCGGGGGAGTCCGACCGGAACCTCCCTAACTTTGCAGGACAGAACAATGTTTGGCGCTTCGAGGGCCAGCAGACTCCGGTCGGCCAGCATGAGATGACTTTTACGCCGACACTCAAGGCTCTTCATCCCTTCCGCGAACAGGTCTCGCTGATTACCGGACTGGATCGCACTTTCCAGCACGGAACCGACTCGCACGCACAGGCAGCCTCCTGTTTCCTTTCCGAAGCTGCCCCTTTCGGAGTAGAAGGTTCAGCCTATCCTATTGCTCGAACGCTTGATCACGTTGCATCGGATGCCATCGGCCAAGCAAGCCCCTTCCCCACCCTTGAACTGAGCTGCAACGACTCCAAGGATAACATTGAATCAATATATTTTGACAATATGTCATGGTATGGGCCGGGGCACGTCGCTCCCTCAATGAGGAATCCGCGCAAGGTCTATGACCGACTCTTCGGAACACGTAACAACGTCCGCTCGCGCAACATCACAGATCTGGTTCTCGGGAACGCCAAAAGCTTCCAGAAACACCTTGGGACTGCTGACAGGGATAAGTTTAACGAGTATTTTGAGTCAGTTCGATCGATCGAACAGCGCCTCGATAGAGTCGACTCCATGCGGGCCGATATGAAACCGGTCAGCATTGCGCGGCCAGGCGAGGGACTCCTCCCCCGCAAGGAGTATATCTACCTGATGGGCGACCTGATGATTGCCGCCCTGCAGACAGGCCTAACCAACGTGAGCACCCTGATGATCGGGGCAGAGCGCTGGGGAACCACTCTCAAATACGAAGGAATTCTCGAGCAACCTCGAAGTCACCACGGCATGACTCACAATCCGAAAAAGCATGTTGACGACCTACTCAAGCTAGACGCCTTCCACGTGGAAGCATATGCGAGAATGATCGAGAAAATGAGTCATATCCAGGAAGGAGATGGATCGACACTCCTTGACAATACGATTTTCACCCTGGGGGCGGGCCTTGGAGATGGCACAACTCACCAATACAACGACCTTCCCATTGTTGTTGCCGGTGGCGGCCGAGGAGCACTTCAACTTGGTAAACATATCCACTGCCCCAAAGGAACCCCTCTTGCCAACCTTTGGCTTACTCAGTTGGACATTCTCGGAGTAGAGCGCGAGCGATTTGCTGACAGCACTGGCCAACTTTCCTCCGTCCGGGCCTGAATCGAGCATCAATAGGGAATTACTGCGGCGAGGATCCAACCCACATGCAAGTAATCGCTCTCTGGACATTTACTTCTCATGACCATCAGAAACTCCGTCCTCCTATTGCTCATGACGCTTCTTTCCTTGGGTTGCGACCCACACGTAGATTCAGTTTATCTGGGCCGTGCTGAAGCGCAAATGCTGGCCAATGTCTCAGCCGGGGATATTGCCGCAGTGGAACTCTATCTGGACAAGGGGGGGGATGTAAATCTTCAGGATGAGCCCGGCATGACTCCATTACATCATGCTGCAAACAGCGGACGGAAAGGGAGCCATCTCAAGATGGCGGAACTCCTCATTGACCGGGGAGCTGAAGTCAATGCGCCCGACGACACCCACCACACTCCACTGCATCTGGCCAGTATGGCCGCTAACATGCAAATCGCCAAATTACTCATCGACGCGGGAGCCGATGTAAACGCCAGAACCAGACGCTCGGGAGAGACTGCTTTATTCTCGGCAACACATGGCGCAGCTCAAGGTGGCACCAGAAGTTACCTGAATCTGACGAAATTACTTATCGCCAGGGGCGCTGATGTAAATGTGAAGCTTAAATCGGACGGAGAGACAGCTCTGCATCAAGTCTCTCGAAGTTACTCAGAAAAGCATGCTTCTGAGGTATGCGCCCTTCTCATTGCCAACGGAGCTCACGTCAATGAGCGCAACGCAAAAGGCCATACAGCACTGGACGAGGCCTTGGCCAACGGGCGCAATAAGACTTCTGAATTTCTCCGTAAACATGACGCCAAAACCGACGACGAGTTAAAAGCTGAGGAGGAATAAAACTCATCGAACCTTTCATGCCATAGGGCCACGGGCCGGAATCTTCTTACCTATGAAAGCACTAACAACCCTTTTGGCAGCCATTATGATTACAGGGTGCGGTCCGGCAGAAGAGTCTCTGGAAGCGGGAGACGAGACTACCGCGAAATTACAAGTTATGGCCTCCTACGAAGGGCGGCTGACACTAGATCCCAATGAGCAATCTCCCGAGCCATCTGAGCTAATTATCCGCAACCAGGCCGACTACGAAGCCTTTGTGGTGAGGATCCCGAAGCGCAAAATCACCAGAACAAGGCCAGCCCCTCCCAGTGATGACCCCCTACTCGGGAAGCCGGCCATCGATTTCGAGAACAACATGATACTGGTAGCTATCCGGTCCGACAGCATGTACGTCTCGCCCCAGTTTGAGTCTATTGTCGCTGATAAGAACGCCCTGATTGTCCGAATTTCGGATCCCGACCTCGGCGAAACCGGATCCGCGAACCAACAGGGGGGCATAGGCACCTATCAGGCTGTCGTCGTGCCCAAGCGCAAGGGCCCCATCCAATTTATCAGGTAAATCCAGAAGATGCGGGTCCTTGGACTGACCTGCACAAGCAGTGCTTCCCATGCCTGTTTCTGCAGCAAGGCCTGCGGGTGCTCCCCGCCCCAATATCACCGTCTGCCAGATCTGGTCATGGCTTGTAACGCTTCGCTTTCCTTGTAATAGAGAGAACCTAAAATGAAAAAATTCCTCTCCCCCCGACGGGACTTCATCCGCACTACCGGTGTCGTGGCGACCTCAATCATCCTGCCCCGCCAGGTCATGGCCTCTCTGGCGAACATAAAGACTCCCATCAAGCTCGGCATGATCGCCGACCTGCACCAGGACGTGATGCACGATGGACCGGCGAGACTGCAGGACTTCCTCGATGCCATGAAGGAAGAAAAGCCCGATGCCCTTCTCCAACTCGGTGACTTCGCTTATCCTACGAAGAAAAACGGGGTCGTCAGCAGGGCCTTTGAGGAGGCCCACCCCAGGACCCTGCACGTTCTCGGCAACCACGAGATTGATGATGGGCACTCTTTTGATGAGGTCGCGAAGCTCTGGGGCATGAAGGGACGCTACTACACTGAGAACGTGAACGGACTGGAACTGATTGTCCTCGATGGCAACGAGAAACCAGAAAAACACAAGGGTGGTTACCCCGCGCACATCGGGGAGAAACAGCTTGCGTGGCTCGCAAAACAGCTAAAAACCCTCAAGGGACCGATTCTCGTCATCTCCCATCAGCCCTTGGCGGGTCCATCGACTATCGATAACGCGGAAGAGGTCCAGAAGTTGCTGAACTCCGCCGCCGACAAGGTCCTGCTGGCGGTCAACGGGCACACCCACATTGACCACGTGGCCCGCGTGGGCAGGATTTCCTATCTGCACGTTAACTCGGCCTCTTACAAATGGGTCGGCGGCTCCTACCGGAACAAGAGCTATCCGCCCGAGGTCCACTCCAGGTTCCGCTACGTTGAATACACCTGTCCTTATCGCGACAGCCTTTTCACCACCCTTACCATCGACCCTTCAAGAGGACGCATCGACGTCAAGGGTCGCGAGAGCCAATGGGTCGGCAAATCTCCTTCGCAACTTGGGATCGCGGACAAACCCAACCTCACCGACGGCAAGGAGATCTGCCCGAAAATCCGCAGTCGGCAGCTCAAGATAGCCGACAAATAATCGCAAGACCCGCTGGCCGGTAAATTCAATCAGGCGAATCACTTTCTATTCTTGATGAAAATACCAGTGCCTCTTTTTGCGGTCTTGCTCGTCGCAGGATGTGCAGAGAAGAATGCACCGGAACCACAAGAGAACACTACTGCTGCTCCAGATTTGGAAGCAGGCGCAACAGTCGAACCGGTCCTGTTTGTCGCTGATGGGCTGAATGCCGATGGTTCGCTGGTCAGGAATTATCAACGTGGACTGCGATACGCCATCGACTACTTCGGAAATTATGGTCCGTATTACGTCTATTTGCTGGGACCTGACAGCGAGCAAAGTGTCCGCGAGATCTATCGCCAGCGGGCCATGACCCGGGCCAGCCTGGACTCCCGCTTCCCCACTGCGGAAGAACAAGTTGAAGAGTTTCTCAAGCGCCCGAACGTCGTTACTGAAATCAAGTCCGTTTTAGCGGGCAAGGCTGAAGGCGGACTGACCTGGACCCAGGACCCACCCATTCTCTACGAGGACGTCACGACGAACGCCAAAGGGCGGGAGAAGGACCCGGTTGAAAATACATGGGGAGCTCTCCACGAATACCACCATGTGTTCCAGATGGCACACTGTGACACCAAACAGGACCGAGCCTCTGAGAAAAACATCAACTCCTGGATGTCGGAGGGCATGGCCTCCTACAGCTCCGCCAGATTCATGGATAACTTGGGGCTCATCGATTTCGAGGACTACATGCTCCAATTAAGAACCTCGGGAGCCAACATTGGACGCCCCAGCATCAACGAATTCTTGAATCAAACGCAGGACTGGCAACTGAACAATGAGAGCTACTGGGACAGCAATCAATTCGCTCAAGTCTATTATATGCTCGGCGCGTGGGCCACGGCATACCTCGTTCATGTTCTTGCACTCGACGAAACAACCGTACTGAGGGACTGGTATCACGATATTCCCCGCATGGGGAAATCCGCTGCATTCAGGAAACACATGGGTTTATCCCTTGCTGAGTTCTACGGAAAGTTCGACGCTTTTATCCGACAGCCAGATGATATGGTCATGCAAATTTTTCAAGACCACTCAGGCGACAACTGAAGCCCGTTCCAACCGCAGTAAAAGGAAATGACTCCGCGTTACCTGCTCCTCATCCCCTTCTTGTTTTCGTGCTTTCAACTAAGTGCTTCCACTCCCTTTCACATTTACTCCCCAAGCTCCAAGGAAAACACGCTCTGGATTGTTAAGGCCACACCCCGAGGAGACCGCCTCGACCTCAAGGTCGCCACGAAAGTGAATTTCGATTTTCCCGGCCGCGTTATCACCGCGCATCCAAGTAAACCCCTGCTTTATGTCACGGCGACAGGTGGGGACCCCGGCAAGGTGCCTGGGGCAGTAGTGCACCTCAAGAAAGATGGCTCCTACCATAGTCACCACAACGTCAATTTCAACGATGGGTCCTGCTATCTCGCCCTCGACAAGGAAAACAAGCACCTGCTTGGAGTCAGCTACGGGAACGGCCGACTCAACGTCTATCCACTTGATGACAAGGGCATACCCGGGACGGCCGTCACTACGGTCGACGAAGGCAAGCGGGAAGCCCACTGCGTCCTCTTGCCGCCAGACGGCAAGAACATCTACATACCTTACGTAAAGGGAAACCTCGCCCTTCTGCAGTATGCCTATGACAGCAAGACGGGGAAGGTCACCCCCCTCGAGCCCAAGGACGCCAAGCCTCCCCTCGGCTCAGGTCCCCGCCACATGGCCTACCACCCCACCCTGCCCATGGTCTATTTCAGCAACGAACAGGGCATCGGCCTATCCTCCTACCGACGGGAAGCCGACGGCCAGCTCAAGGCAGAGCAAGACCTCAGCATTCTGCCCCCTGGGATGTCCAAAATCGGCCTGAGCGCCTCCGACTTACTGATCACCCCGGATGGTAAATTCCTTTTTGCCGGTCTGCGTGGACACCGTCAGGAGTTTGACCGCATCTCCCGCTACCGTGTGCTGGAGAACGGCAAGGCCGAGTTCCTTGGCCTGACCGAGGCCGACAAAATCCCTTGGGGCCTGACCCTCTCTCCGGACGGCAAATTCCTCCTTGTCTCCGCAACATCCGGGGCAAGCCTCACCGCCTATCGGGTCTCCCCGGACGGCAACCTGAAGAAAGTGGCTTCGCTGCCCTGGGACTCGAGGATGTCCGACCTGGTCACCCGATAACCCGAGGTTAAATTCTCTCAAACAGGAGGTCTTCCTACCCACGAACAGGCCGTTCCGAGCTCGATGCCCTAGTCCTTCTTTCCCTTTAGCTCTCCCCCAAGGACCATGCCAAGTTCTTCCGCTCGTCCAGCCGGCAACTCCATGATGCTGACCTTGCGGAAATGGATCTCAGCTCCTTCCGCCTCGAGACAGAGAAAACCCTTCCGGCCATCTGCTTCCCGGATACCGTTTACAAATTT
>JAQWTV010000121.1 GCA_029242545.1 Roseibacillus sp. | reverse complement strand
ATGCCGAGTTGATAGGCCTGCTCGAGACAGGCGATGGTATGGTCGATATTCTTCTGGCGTCTTTCCTTGTCGGGCGAAAGGAAACCCTGGTGGGTGGAATAACCCATCAAGTCCAGACCGAGCACGAAGGCATGACGCTTGATCTTCTGAAGAGTGGCATTGTCGTAGGACTCCAGCTGACGCTGCAGAATTTCAAGACCGTCGAAGCCCATTCTTGCAGCGTGCTCAAGGTTGGAATGAAGCGAACGCAATTCCTGGCGGCGAAATCCCCAGAAGGAATAGGAAGACACACCGATCCGGTTCGGGCCCTGATGTGGAGGCTTGGATTCTGCGTCCTGCTGCGCGGCTCCTTCGGGTAATGCAGCAGCGGCGAGGCTGCTGAGGGAGGCTGCCGTGGTGCCGGAAGTAGTGAGGAAAGTGCGACGATTCATCAGTGGATTGTCAGCAATCCTGAGGAGGATCCAAGTGGGAAAGTAGCCGCTAGTCCAGTTCCAGCCGGTAGCGTTGAACCGAAGGATCCACCTCACGGGCCCAACCGTCGATGCCCCCGGCCAGAGCAAGCGAGTTTTTCAAGCCGTGGCCATGAAACCAGGCACAACGATCGAGAACATCACGTCCCCGGTGATCATAAAGAACAATGGTTTCCCGCGGAGGTTGCGCAAAGAGCTCATTCTGCAGTTCCTGAGTCAGAAACCTTGAGTCAGGTAGGCGGACGGTATCGTGCTCCTCCCGGCTACGAATATCAAAAAGAAGAAATGGCTCATCGCTGTTGAGGCGTTCCTGAAGGTTCATCGGGCTGATGAGAAGGGCCTGATCACGGTCATGGCTCTCGAGAAGGACCGTAATGGCCTCCTCCACTGGGATTTCATTCCGGGAGCATACTTCAGCCAGGGTCTCGTCATCTCGATAAGAGCAGGACTGGCAGCCACCGACGTGATAGGCCGCGAACAGCGTTCGGCGTGCTCCGGGGAGCAAGGTAAGGAGATCCTCCATGCGCTGGGAAGCGCTGATATCTATTTTACCTGCCACCGCACGAGCATGGCGAAGTATGGGACGATTTCCAGTGTTTGTCTTAAAAGAAATGTCCGTATACTGGCGGCGCGATGGAAAACGACCGGGAGCCGAGGATTTACCTTCTGCCCAACTTAATGACTGCGGGAAACCTCTGCTGTGGTTTTTTTGCAGTCCTCACGATTTTCAAGGGTATGCAGATGCCCGAATTTGGAGACGCAAAGCACTATTATGAGACCTCGCTCTTGTTAATCTTCGGAGCATGCCTCTTTGACCTGCTGGACGGCAGGCTCGCGCGACTTGGCGGGCAGGAGTCAGACTTCGGGCGGGAATTCGATTCTCTGGCAGATCTTGTTTCCTTCGGAATGGCTCCGGCACTACTCTGCTCGAAGGCGGTTCTTCTGAATCTGGAGTTGCCGGAAGGCCTCCAGAGAGCGGAGTCGGGCGTAGGTTGGGCGATTGCCTTCATCTACCTGCTTTGCGGGGCGATTCGTCTCGCTCGCTTCAACTGTCTGGCGATCCTTGGCTCGGAGGAGGACTTTAAGACCTTCAGGGGCATTCCAATTCCCATGGCCGCCGGGTTTATTGCTTCCCTCACATTCCTCATCATCTTCTTTCATGACAATGACCGTGAGCTTGGTGCGTGGAACTGGGTAATGGCGGGTGCCATGCTGGGCCTTTCCTTCCTGATGATCAGTGATATCCGTTATCCGAGTTTTAAGAAAGTAGGCTGGAGCACGAGAGGAAGCGTCCCCATTCTTGCGGTTGGAACGATTCTGGTGGGAGCGACCATCGTATTTTTCCAGGTGTTACCGGCGGTATGGTTTTCCGCGTATCTTATTTATGGTCTGATACGGCCGGCGCTCTCAGCGAAAAGGCGTCAGGCCGTAGAGCAGGCCCTTGATTCAGAGGAGGCTCTCGAGTCAGAGGAGGAGCAAGACCGCCGGACGGACGACAGCCTGTAAGCTGCTTTTTACTTAGTATTTGTTTACTATTTGACTTATTTAAAAATAGTAGATAGGATCGAGGTCTGCTGTTTTCATGTCCCCCCCTCACCACATTCGGTTCACGGTGGTGGCGGCCCTGATGCTTTTGTGCTCGGGTTCCGTCTTATGGGGAAGTGTCCACACAATGCGCAAGGGAGAGACTCTGTATGGGCTGTCCCGGAAGTATAAGACATCTGTTTCAAAGTTGATGTCGCACAACGGCATCAAGGATCATCGGAAGCTGCAGATCGGGCAAAAGATCAGGATTCCCGGAACCACTTCTACGGGGTCTGCGAAGGCCACTGCCAAAGCCGCGACCCAGACCAAGTCTGCCAGCCCGGCATCAACCGTTGGCAGAGGAAGGACTGTGATTATTGATCCGGGTCACGGAGGAAAGGATTGGGGAGCATACCGGGCAGGAGTCCGTGAGTCTTCCTTGAACATGAAAGTTGCAAGCAAGCTTGAATATTATCTCAAGCAGAACGGCTTTCGAGTTGTAATGACCCGGAGAAGCGATTCCTTCCTCTCCTTGTCGCGTCGCGCTTCGATAGGAAATAATTACCGTAACGCGATATTCGTAAGCATCCATTTCAATGCCACTCGGAATACAAGAGTGCGGGGGGCAGAGACCTTTTACGCGGGGGCTGCCGGGCGGCAGCTGGCCTCATCGATTCACCGTGAACTGGCTGGTAAGTGCAGGATGAAAAATCGTGGAGTCCGGTTTGCTCGCTTTGCGGTTCTGGTTCAGACGAAGTGTCCCGCGGTGCTGGTTGAGTGCGGGTTCATCAGTAACTCCAGTGAGCGTGCGCGGTGCGTGACGAGCTCTTTCCAGACTACCGCAGCGCGGGCGATTGCCGATGGTATCCGCAAGTATCGCTGGCGCTAGGCCGGGGTGAGATTCTGCGGCTTGGAGGGATATCCCGACTGGAATCAGAGTGTGGAACGAATAGCATCGGCAGCGTCGATAAAGGACGGGTAGGTGGGCTCCCAACCAGTGTCCCGTAATTTTTCATTACTGACCCGTTTATGCGTCCACGCTCTTTTGCGATTTGGCGGCCTCGGGCCATTCGGTGGCGGCGTCAGGTCAAAGAGAGCAGCAAGCGCATGATAACAGTCCCCTTGATGAAGAGGGGAGGAATCGCAGACGTTGTAGACCTGGCCTACGGACTCTGGGCAGGTTAGCAGGTGGAGCAAAGCCGTGGAGGCATCATTGCGATGAATTTGATTGAGGAAGCGCCTGCCATCCTCCTCGATGACGGCATTGCCACGGAACAGGTTGCGGAGAATAGCGCTGCGCCCGGGTCCATAAATTCCGGCCAGGCGTGCCACTGTTCCGTTTTCAGAGAGAACTTGAGATTCGGTCTCCAGAAGAATCTCGCCCGTCTCCCTTTCGGGCTCAGTAGGTGATTCCTCTGTGACCAGTGATCCGTCCGTCTGGTGGTAGACTGACGTGCTCGAGGTAAACAAAAGACGTGAATCAGGGAACGTCTCGGAGAGGTTGCGCGTGCCTTCAAGAAAGACGCTGCGGTAGGCTTCCACGCCCCCTCTGCCGGAGGAGGCGGTGAACATGATGGAGGAGGGTGGAGCAATTTGGGATCGCAGTCCTTTGAGATCAGAGGGCAGTGAGAGGTCGCATGCGAATGAGCCGTTTTCCCCGGACTTGGATAGACGAGTGACCTTCAATCCTGAGTTGGTTGCGAGCCGGGCTATTTCTTCACCAAGGTAGCCACAGCCGGCGATAAGAAGATGATCTTTCATGCGCGACGGTGAGCACCTTAGCTATCCTTGTGAGAGCAGGGAAGTCGGAACCCGCTGCAGCGGAAGTCGCCTTCATTCTGAGGCTCTCCGGGATTCATAGTATGTTTTCAGGCCGGTGAGGATGGCGTCCCGATATTCCCGGTAGATCGATTTTTTTATCGAGCCAGCTACCTCACGCTTACCCTCATAGTCTCCCGACTGAATACGTTCGTAGACTTCCTGGTTGTTCATGACGTAGGGCTCAAAGAAGAGAACCGGGCATTGGTAAAGACGATTAGCGAGAAGATTGCGGGCCCATAAAGCCGGCCCCACCCGTTTTGTGGGTCTGCCGATACTGTAGAGATAGGCGGGAAGTCCTGTTGCCTCGAGGAAGGAGGAGGCCAGCACTCCGGCAAGAGCGGCTTCCTCCTCGTGTGTGCCTTGGAAAATCTTATGCATCAGCTCGAAGCGCTCGTCTTCATGGGCTATCTCACTGTCGAGATACGCGCCATGAAGAATGATGTGGAAATGGTTCCGGGGTGAAAATCGTGGCTTGTCTGGTTGGGGGCCCCAATCTTCTGCATTGAAGTGAAGGCAAAGAACAATGTCGGGCCTGATCGTATTGTTGACCAGGGAGGCGCGGGCCCGGATCTCTGCGGTGCGGTAGAACATTCGCTCTGAGAGCGAGACGATCTTCTCTTCCGGGGCTCCACTGAGCAGCCTTCCCGCATAATTCTGGAGGTCACCGGGACGCAGTTCAGTGACCGGATTCCGGCTCGATCGCACCAGAGTGACGGTCGCTCCGAGTGACTCCAGACCGGGAGCTAGAAGCTTGGCCGTAAGGAGAGTCATGTCCCCCTCCGTGACAGGTCTCGTTTCGTCAATTTGATACCATCGTTCCTCCATCCGGGCCCACTCTCCTCCGATGTGACCCGGATCGATTGCGATCCGAACTCCATTGAGTGGTTGTCCTTCCGGAGCCGGAGGAAGCTCGGATGCCGGTCGCCAGTAGCGAGGGGGCGGGGACCGGTTTTTTCCCTGCGCAAAATCGACACGAGGGACACTCTGTGAGATTGTTGAGGCTACCTTGACGCCCTCTTCGTTAATGTTGAAATGTCGGTTGGGCCCAAGGAGATAAATATCCTTGAGGGCAGATTCGAATTCATCCTTGGACAAGACCCCGTCGTATTGTTTCAAGGCACTCCAGTCGGGAGCTTTGCCAAGATCTGCGAGTCTGGGATCTGGATCTGGGACAGAAGGGTCGTCAGCGGGCCCCGAGGATCTCTGGAGCCAGAGGTAGATGCAGCCAATGACCAGAGCTGCTCCGAGGGAGCAGAGAATGGAGGGCTTCCGCAGGCTGCTTGGCATGGGAACGAGTAAATCCTGTTGTCGTCCGGCAGGGACCTGATTGACTTCTGCAGGTAGCTGCCGGCTGGGTGCTTTATACCATAGATTTATCAAAATGATCAGGATCCTGTTTTTGGGCGACGTCGTCGGTGAACCCGGTCGGAAGGCGGTCATCGCCCGGCTTGGCGCCCTGAAGGAGGAAGAGAGCATCGATTTTATCGTCGTTAATGGTGAAAATGCGGCAGGAGGCCGGGGAATCACCTCCAAGATTTCCATTGATCTTCTTCGAGCAGGCGCGGCGGTGATCACTACGGGGGACCATGTCTGGGACCAGAGGGAGATTGTAGATTATTTCCCCACGGAACCTCGGCTGCTTCGGCCGGTTAACTATCCCAAGGGGGCTCCCGGTTCAGGAAGCGTGGTCCTTGAGACGCCGAAGGGTAAAATAGGAGTGATCAACGCACAGGGCAGGGTATTTATGAATCCTCCGCTGGAAAGTCCGCTGGAGGGCGTTGAGAGGGCCGTTGAAGCCATGCGGGCAGAGGGAGTTAGCGTCATTATGCTCGATTTTCACGCTGAGGCGACCAGCGAGAAAATCGCAATGGGCCGTGCTATGGACGGGAAAGTTTCTCTGGTTGTGGGAACCCACACCCACGTCCAGACTTCCGATGAGCAAATTTTTCCCGGGGGAACGGCTTATCTGACGGACGCAGGGATGTGCGGGCCCGCCGAGTCGGTCCTCGGCCGCGAGATTGCATCCGTGGTATGGCGGTTACGGACCGGAATGCCTACAAGGTTTCCGGTAGCTAAGGGGCCGGTGCGAATTTGCGGGGTGATCGTAGGGGTGGATGAAAAAAGTGGTAAGGCGATAGAGGTAAAACGGGTTGATGAACTACATCCGGGGGCCGATAAAGTCCCTGAAATGGAGGGGATTATTGAGGAAACGGACTCTCAGTGAGGCTTTTTGGGGGCGAGCTTTGGGGCCGGCAGGGAGCGATGTTGCATGAATGCCGCGATTTGAGGTGTTTTTGACGAATTTCTTTCCATTCTACTTTTTTTTTGACAGCGTAGAGGGCTTTGATAGGTTCCGCCCGCTTTCGGCGGCGCTGGCCATTTCCTTCTGAGGCATTTTAACCTATCTCTTAGGGTGAACTGTCCACGCGTCACAGGAAGCAAAATACCTCGCTCATGTAGCTCAGGGGTAGAGCGCGTCCTTGGTAAGGACGAGGTCGCGGGTTCAATTCCCGCCATGAGCTTTGCGCGAAGAGAATAAAAGATCCACAGGAAGCAAGCATATGGCCAAAGAACAGTTTGAACGGACCAAGCCTCACGTGAACGTCGGCACGATCGGTCACGTCGACCATGGAAAAACCACCCTCACCGCTGCCATTACGATGGTCCTCGCGGAAAAAATGGGGGGCGGGGACGTCAAGGCGTACGACGAAATCGATGCCGCACCGGAAGAGAAGGAGCGGGGTATTACTATCTCGACGGCACACGTTGAGTACGAAACAGAGAATCGTCACTACGCGCACGTCGACTGCCCAGGGCACGCCGATTACGTGAAGAACATGATTACGGGTGCAGCCCAGATGGACGGAGCGATTCTCGTTGTGTCTGCTGCTGATGGGCCAATGCCCCAGACCAGAGAGCACATTCTACTTGCGCGTCAGGTGGGTGTTCCAGCGATCTGTGTCTACCTGAACAAAACCGATCAGGTTGATGACGAAGAGCTTCTTGAGCTCGTTGAAATGGAGATTCGCGAACTGCTTGGGCAATATGAATTTCCTGGCGACGATATTCCGATCGTGAAGGGCTCAGCGCTCAAGGCGATTGAAGGTGACGCTGGACATAAAGAGTCGATCCTCAAGCTGATGGAAGCGGTGGACTCCTACATTCCGGAGCCAGAGCGGCCCATCGACAAGGACTTCCTGATGCCGGTTGAGGACGTGTTCTCTATTGAAGGCCGAGGAACAGTAGCAACCGGTCGCGTGGAGCGGGGAATCATCAAAAAGATGGAAGAGGTCGAGATCATCGGGATCAAGGACACCCAGAAAACCACGATCACGGACATCGAAATGTTCCGCAAGCTGCTCGATGAAGGGCGTGCGGGGGACAACGTCGGCCTGCTTGTGCGGGGCGTCAAGAAGGAGGAGATCGAGCGTGGACAGGTGATCGCCAAACCCGGCTCGGTAAAGCCTCACACTGACTTTGAAGCTGAAGTCTATGTTCTGTCCAAGGATGAGGGAGGGCGGCACACTCCCTTCTTCAGCAATTATCGCCCGCAGTTCTACTTCAGGACTACTGACGTGACTGGCAGCATTTCGCTACCCGACGGGGTGGACATGGTGATGCCCGGTGACAATATCACCCTTAACGTTGAGCTGATCACCCCCATCGCGATGGAGGAGACCATGCGTTTTGCCATCCGGGAGGGTGGTCGTACGGTCGGTGCCGGCCGGGTTGCTAAGATCGTTAAATAACGCTTCCACCATAACGAAATAAAAACCGATTTTACCAAGGGGGCACTCGGGCGTCTTGCTGGGGTGCCCCTGACGCGCCAAAAGGACAGTAGCTCAATTGGTAGAGCATCGGTTTCCAAAACCGAGGGTTGTGAGTTCGAGTCTCGCCTGTCCTGCCAGCTCTCTCCCCGGTAATTATCCATTATGCTTAAATCCCTCAAAAGGCTTCCTCAGAAAACTTCCACCTTCGTCGGCGAAGTAAAGGGAGAGCTTCGCAAGGCCTCTTGGCCCTGGGATCCGGATCCCAAGGTCAAGGGCTTTAAGAAATACAAGGAGCTCGTTGATTCCACAGTGGTCATTCTGATCGCTATTCTTCTGCTAGCTGCCTACGTGGGGCTCTGGGATCTGGTGCACCGCGAAGTTGTTGATGCCCTCACGCAGATTGGACGAGACTGACCCAATGCCTACTATTCCCCCATCCAAGCAGCAGTGGTATGTAGTGCACGTTCTCTCCGGGCAGGAGCAGAAAGTCGCTAAGAGGCTCCGCGCCCTGACCGAGCAGGAAGAGCTCAAGGACAAGATTTTCGAAGTTCTTGTCCCCACCGAGATGGTGTCTGAAGTGCGCCGCGGTAAAAAGACGGAGACCAAACGTAAATTTTATCCAGGTTACATTATTGTTAACATGAGCCTCTTCACCGAGGACAACAGACTGGTTGAAGATACGTGGTATTTCGTCAAGGAGATGGATGGAGTGATTGGTTTTGCAGGAACCAAAGATCAGCCGATTCCAATGCGCCAACGGGAGGTTGAGAGTATGCTCGCCCAGATCAAGGAGCGTGAAGATAGCGTTCGGCCTGCGATCAGCTTCGAAGTTGGTGACACGGTCAAGGTGGCTGATGGCCCCTTCGAGAGCCAGAACGGGGTGGTGGAAGAGATCGACGAGGAAAAGGGCAAACTCCGCGTAGCGGTCACGATTTTCGGCCGCTCGACACCGGTAGAATTGGAATTCTGGCAGGTCGAGCCCGGCTAGAACCCTCCACCCGCGGGTGGAGGCCCGACCAAAGTAAGGACCCTATTCACGGAAGTAGTCAAAACATTCACATTCAGACATCACTCATCCCATGGCAAAAGAAGTCAAAGGCACTCTCAAGCTTCAGATCTTGGCAGGACAGGCAAATCCTTCACCTCCGGTTGGTCCCGCTCTGGGTCAGGCAGGAGTGAACATCATGCAGTTCTGTAAGGATTTTAATGCGGCCACGCAGCAACAGGCTGGGGATCTCCTTCCCACCATCATTACCGTTTACGCGGATAGTAGCTTCGATTTCGTCACTAAGCAGCCTCCTGCGGCGGTTCTGCTTAAAAAAGCGGCGAATATAGCGTCCGGGTCTGGAGAGCCCAATAAGGAGAAGGTGGGCAAGATTACCAAGGAGAAGCTGATGGAAGTGGTGAAGGTGAAGCTGCCGGATTTGAACACAAACGATCCTGAGCAGGCCGCTAAAATTCTTGCCGGCACAGCCATGCAGATGGGCCTCGAGGTCGAGGGAATGTGAAACGAGCAGGATCAGGAGATTTTCCCAAAAGAAGAAAAGACAGACAACCGCAGGAGGATCCAGACAGGTCCGCTTGAACTGCAAACAAGCCAATGGCAAAAAAACGAAGTAAAAGATACGAGAAGGCCGCTGAGGTGGTCGAAGATCGCCCCTACGCTCTCGCGGAGGCTGTGGAAACGCTTAAAAAGTTCCCGGCCCCAAAGTTTGACCCCACTGTAACTCTTTCGTTTCGGATTGGGGTGGACGCGAAAAAAAGTGATCAGATGGTTCGGGGCAGTGTAAGCCTTCCCCATGGGACAGGAAGAAACGTCCGGGTTGTAGTTTTCGCTCAGGGAGATGCTGCGAAGGCCGCCACCGAAGCAGGAGCAGACCACGTAGGATTTGAGGACATGATCAAGAAGGTTCAGGATGGCTTCACCGATTTTGATGCTGCGGTGGCCACACCTGATGCGATGGGTGAGGTGAGAAAGATTGCCCGCGTGCTGGGCCCCCGGGGACTTATGCCCAACCCTAAAACCGGCACTGTTACAGATGACACAGCAGGCGCGGTGAAAGCCGTGAAGGCAGGTAAGGTAGATTATAAGCTCGATAAGAATGCGAATATCTCCGCGGGCATCGGGAAAGTCTCATTCTCAGAGGACCAGTTGACGGAGAATGCTGAAGCTCTCATCGAGAGTGTCGTCAAGGCAAAGCCGGCTTCAGCCAAGGGAAACTACATCGAGAACATCACCATCGCAGCGACGATGTTGCCAGGCCTGAGGCTGGAGAACACCGCAGCTACTACCGAATAAGAGCATGAATCCTGACAAACAGATTATCGTCGATGAATTACTGAGTAGGGTAAATGACTCACCCTTTCTGCTCGTAGTGGACTACACCGGTATGACGGTGCCTCAGTTCGACGAGCTTCGGAATCGCCTGAGCGAGGGTGGGGCGGAGTGTCATGTGGCAAAGAACAGTCATATGAAGCGCGCCCTCGAATCCGCAGGGATGCCTAACCTGGAGGAATCCTTGCAGGGGCAGACGGCGTTCATCACTGGAACCGAGGATGTCTGCGGAGCCGCAAAATCCGTTAAGAACTTCCAGAAGGAATTTAAGAAGCCCGAGGTAAAGGGTGGGCTCCTCGATGGGGACCCCCTTGACGAGGCACAGGTCATGGCTCTTGCTGATCTTCCGCCACGGGAGGTTCTCCTCGCGACCTTGTTGGGAGTCATCAACCAGCCAGCCTCCATGCTGGCCCGGGTCCTGAATGAGCCGGGAGCCGCCCTTGCCCGTGTGCTCAAGGCGAAGTATGATGCAGATAACTAAAATCTTGGAAGGCGAAGAACTCCACTTTCGACAACTAACATACTAATAACAAACAATTTGAAGGGATAGTCGAAGCCGCTCAGGCGGTGGAGGCTTGTAAACACAGATGGTTCCTCGTCGGGCCGCCGGCTGGCGGTCTGAAACGACACGGAGCTCCGTAAACGACGATACCGAAAATAAAAATACAATGGCTGATATCAATACAATCGCAGAAGAACTCGGCAAGCTTACCGTTCTGGAAGCTTCCGAGTTGGTTAAAAAACTGGAGGAGGACTGGGGCGTAAGCGCCGCTGCTCCCGCTGCCGCTGTCGCGGTTGCTGCACCAGCAGAAGCTGAGGCAGCAGAAGAGAAAACAAGTTTCGACGTGTCTCTCGAGAGCGCCGGGGGCAACAAGATCCAGGTCATCAAGGCCGTGCGTGAAGTTGCCAGCGGACTGGGACTCGCCGACGCTAAGAAGCTCGTCGAGAGTGCCCCGGTCAATGTGCTGGAGGGTGCTTCCAAGGACGACGCCGAGGCTGCCAAGTCCAAGCTCGAAGAGGCTGGCGCCACGGTCGAACTGAAGTAACCGGCTTTTTTCTGCCGGGGTCCTTGACCGGGCCCTGGCAGAACCGCCTGGTTCGACTTCAGGTTCAACTTCCACGAAATCGCAAGGGAAGGAGCCTGAAGTCGGAGCAGAAGTTCCGGACTCATGAACATTTGGGAAGCCTGAATCCCTGAAGCCCTGCGACAGCAGAGTGGAGAGGAAGGGTTTCTGCTGACAACATAGAAAATCGTCATCCCTCAAGGATGGCGCCATCCCATCAACGAGAAAGACCACCATGGCCGACCGTCGTTACTTCGGAAACATCGAAGAAGTTATTGAACCGCCCAACCTCATCGAGGTTCAAAGTAAATCCTACGAGGACTTTCTCCAGCAGGACATCGCACCGTCCCAGCGGATGGAGACTGGTCTGCAGGCTGTTTTCAAGGAGGTTTTCCCGATTACCAGTTATGATGAGACCATTGAGCTGGATTTCATCGCTTACGATATTGAGGAGTCCAAGATCACGGCTCTGGAGGCTCTTCGCACCGGTGAGACCTTCAGCGCAGCGCTCTACGTGACGTTCAAGCTCAAGGACGAAACCGGCACCAAGAAAGAGCGGGTATACATGGGGGAATTGCCCATGATGACCCGTCGAGGGACTTTCGTGATTAACGGGGCAGAGCGAGTCATCGTCTCCCAGCTTCATCGCTCCCCGGGTATTTGCTTCGAGAAGTCCGTTCACCTTAACGGCAAGATTCTCCACTCTTTCCGCATTATTCCGGACCGGGGTTCCTGGCTGGAGGTCCAGTTTGACACCAATGACCTTCTATACGTCTACCTCGACCGCCGCCGTCGTCGCCGTAAGTTCCTCGCAACCACCTTTTTACGGGCGCTTGGGTATCCCAGTGAACGGGAACTCATCGAGCAGTTTTACAAGGTTAAGAAGCTGAAGCTCAGTGAGTCAATGGATGAGGAGGAGCTCAGTCCAATGGTGCTCTTCGAGGACATCAAGGATGGAGACCTCGTGGTGGCTCGTGCCTACGACCCTCTGACGATCGGGGTGGTGCGACAGTTGCTGACTCTAAAGATCAAGACGATCGAGGTGGTTGACTCCCGGGATGATGAAATTCTTCTCAAGTCTCTCCGGAAAGACCCTGCTGATAATGAGGAAAGCGCACTGAAAGATATCTACAAGAAGCTGCGCCCGGGAGATCCGCCAACTGCGGCGAACGCCAGAGCTCTGCTGAAGCGTCTGTTCTTCGATCCTAAGAAGTATGACCTCACGCGGGTCGGTCGCTACAAGATCAACCAGAAGCTTAAGATCGATGTCGATTCTTCGGAACGAATCATGGTGGCAGAGGATTTTCTCAACGCGGTCAAGTATCTTCTCAATCTCAAGAAGGGAGATGGTACTATTGACGACATTGATCACCTTGGAAGCCGACGTGTTCGGGCTGTCGGCGAGCTTCTGGCCAACCAGTGCCGAGTTGGACTGGCCAGGACGGAGCGCCTCGTTAAGGAGAGGATGACTCTTTTTGATGTAAACATCGAAGGGATGACGCCTCAGAAGCTGATCAATCCCAAGGCTCTCAGTGCGGTCGTGCGTGATTTCTTCGGACGGAGTCAGTTGAGCCAGTTCATGGATCAGACCAACCCGCTGGCTGAGCTTACTCACAAGAGGCGTCTTTCGGCCCTCGGACCTGGCGGTCTTAATCGTGATCGCGCCGGGTTTGAGGTGCGGGATGTGCACCCCTCGCACTATGGAAGAATCTGCCCGATTGAGACTCCAGAGGGACCTAACATTGGACTGATTAACTCGATGTGCACCTATGCGCGGATCAATGAATTTGGATTCATTGAAACACCGTATCGCAAGGTGAAAAAGGGGAAGGTCAGCAACCAGATCGAATACGTTACCGCGGATCAGGAGGAGACATTCATCATCGCGCAGGCCAACAACCCTATCAACAAGGATGGGACCTTCGCAAACAAGCGTGTTACCGCACGGGAACGGGGTGAATTCCTCGAGATGGAACCTGAAAAGGTCGACTACATGGATGTTTCCCCGAAGCAGCTAGTTTCGGTGGCGGCAGGAATGATCCCGTTCCTGGAGCATGACGATGCGAACCGGGCTCTCATGGGATCGAACATGCAACGCCAGGGAGTGCCGCTGCTGGTTTCAGAGGCTCCCTTCGTGGGCACCGGTCTGGAGGAAAAAGCGGCTCGGGATTCACGATCCGTAATCGTTTCGGAAGCCGATGGCGTAGTGGCAGCCGCGACAGCGGAATACATTGTTACGACCAAGGACGGAACCTTGCCTGTTTCGGACGAACGCTTTCTCAGCGAACCGGAATCGGTCAAGACCAAGCCGGATAAGGGGATCTATGTCTACCCCCTTAGAAAGTTCATGCGTTCGAATGCAGGAACCTGCATCAACCAGAAGCCTCTGATCAGGTCCGGAGACAAAATTAAGAACGGTCAGATCATAGCCGATGGGCCGAACACCGACGATGGGGAACTGGCTCTCGGGCGAAACGTGCTTGTCGCCTTCATGCCTTGGAATGGCTACAACTTTGAGGACGCGATCGTCATTTCGGAACGTCTGGTCAAGGAGGACGTTTATACCTCGATTCACATCAGTGAGTTTGATGTTGCTGCTCGGGATACCAAGTTAGGTCCCGAGGAAATCACCCGGGATATTCCGAACGTTGGGGAAGAGGCACTCAAGAACCTCGACCATGACGGAATCGTGCGAGTTGGTGCGGAAGTGAGACCAGGCGATATTCTGGTCGGAAAAATCACTCCCAAGAGCGAGACCGAGCTGGCTCCTGAAGAGCGTCTTCTTCGCGCGATCTTTGGAGAAAAGGCTGCTGATGTGAAGGACACCTCCCTCCGGGTGCCCTCGGGCTGCACGGGTATCGTTCAGGACATTCGTATTGCGACTCACGGAATGGCCCGTAGGCGTTCGGAAGAGGTCAATCCGGCTGAGATGAAGAAGCAGCTGAAGAAGATCAATGACGATTATAAGAAGAAGAAAGACCAGCTCACGGACCAGCTAACCGAAAAGCTCTCCGACATTCTGCTTGGAGAGAAAATACCCTTGGACGTCGTTAATGCTCAGAGTGGAGAAATCATTATCCCCGCCAACCGAAAGATCACCAAGACGCTGCTTCGGAAACTGGCCGCGGTCTACGATCATATCGAAATCGACCCCAGTCCGATCCGGAACAAGATCCTCGAGATCATCAGCTCCTTCGAAGGTCGATTTGGAGAGCTTGATGCTGACCGTGAGCGGCGACTTGACCAGATCGAAAGTGGTGACGAAATCGACCCTGGCGTCATCAAGGAGGTCAAAGTCTTTGTCGGTGCAAAGCGGAAACTCTCCGTTGGTGACAAGATGGCAGGGCGTCACGGAAACAAGGGAGTGGTTGCTGTGATCGTTCCCGAAATGGACATGCCGTATCTTAACGACGGAACCCCTGTTGATATCTGCCTTAATCCTCTCGGAGTGCCTTCAAGGATGAATGTTGGTCAGGTTCTTGAGACTCACCTCGGAGTTGCGGCCAAGGCCCTTGGGTTTACGGTGGCTACCCCTATTTTCGATGGAATTCCGGAAGATAAGATCTGGGAATACATGTCCGAAGCCAAGAAGGTGGATGGAACGAAAATGGTTGGTGATGGCACTGAGAAGGCCCGTGAAAGAAAACCTGATGAGAAGCCTGGTCCCGGCTTTACCTGGATCGGGGATGGCAAGGACGGTTCCACCGGAGGAAAAAGCTATCTCTTTGATGGACGGACTGGTGATGCGATCGATCAGCCAGTAGTGGTTGGTCAGATTTACATGCTGAAACTCGGCCACCTTGTGGCCGATAAGATCCACGCCCGGGCGGTCGGCCCCTACAGCCTTGTCACCCAGCAGCCGTTGGGCGGAAAGGCCCAGTATGGAGGCCAGCGATTCGGCGAGATGGAGGTTTGGGCCCTCGAAGCTTACGGCGCGGCTTACACACTTCAGGAACTGTTGACCGTGAAGTCCGATGACGTGCAGGGCAGGACTCGGATTTACGAGGCCATCGTTAAGGGAGATAATACTCTCGAAGCCGGCACACCGGAATCCTTCAATGTGTTGATTAAGGAAATGCAATCTCTCGGGCTTGATGTGCGACCTGGTCGCCGTGGTGCGCAGGTTGCTGATGGCGGAGACTTCAATCTTGATGACCTCACCCTCTGACCCCAAGGCACGAAACTGAAAACAGCAATTTTACAAAATAATGAGTGTTGAAACCAATCTGCGTGAGCTCTACGGGGTAGACGAGAAATCCGAAGCCTTTGACCAGGTGTCCATAACGGTCTCTTCTCCGGATGTGATCCGGTCATGGAGCCGGGGTGAGGTGAAGAATCCTGAGACGATTAACTACAGGACGTTCAAGCCTGAGAAGGGGGGTCTCTTTTGCGAGAGAATCTTCGGGCCGACCCGTGACTGGGAGTGCGCCTGTGGAAAATATAAGAGGATCAAGCACAAGGGCGTCATCTGTGACCGTTGTGGGGTGGAGGTTACTTTGTCCCGTGTGCGTCGTGAGCGGATGGGTCATATCGAGCTCGCAGTGCCGGTGACCCACATCTGGTTCTATAAGTGCATGCCTAGTCGTATTGGTCTCATGCTTGATATGAGCGCGCGCGATCTAGAGCGGGTGATCTATTACGAAGATTATATGGTGACTGATCCTGGGAAAACTCCGCTTGAGCGTGGGCAGTTACTCCCAGAGTCCGACCTGCGTGACGCCGAAGAAGATTATGGCGAGGGCAGTTTCCGGGCTGCCATGGGAGCTGAGGCCATTCGTGATCTCCTCAGCCAGTGTGTTCTCGATGATATCATTGTGGAGCTTGAGGAAGCGATGGAGAACACCCGCTCAAAGCAGACCCGCAAGAAGCTGGCCAAACGGCTCAGGCTTGCCGGAGGCTTCAGGGACTCTAATTCCCGCCCCGAATGGATGATCATGACGGTCTTGCCCGTCATCCCACCAGATCTTCGACCACTCGTACCCTTGGAGGGTGGCCGCTTTGCTACGTCGGACCTAAACGATCTCTACCGGAGGGTCATCAACCGGAATAATCGTCTGAAGAATCTTCTTCAGCTGAAAACGCCTGAGGTGATTATCCGCAACGAGAAGAGAATGCTGCAGGAGGCAGTGGATGCCCTATTCGATAATGGCCGACATGGTCGGGCGGTAACGGGTGCGGGGAATCGTCCCCTCAAATCTCTCTCTGACATGCTGAAGGGCAAAGGAGGGCGTTTCCGCCAGAATCTGCTTGGAAAGCGGGTGGATTACTCTGGCCGTTCCGTGATCGTGATTGGGCCTGAGCTCAAGATGCATCAGTGCGGTTTGCCTAAAAAGATGGCGCTGGCTCTCTTTGAGCCCTTCATCATCCGCCGTCTGAAGGAGCTGGGGCACTGTCATACCGTGCGCTCAGCGAAGAAGATGATCGATCGCAAGACCACGGATGTGTGGGATATTCTTGAGGAAGTTACCAAAGGGCATCCGGTGATGCTGAACCGGGCCCCAACCCTTCACCGTCTCTCAATTCAAGCCTTCGAACCAGTGCTGATCGAGGGATCGGCGATCAGGTTGCACCCTCTCACATGCTCAGCCTACAACGCTGACTTTGATGGCGACCAGATGGCAGTGCACGTTCCTCTTTCGGTGGAAGCGCAGCTGGAAGCCCGGCAACTCATGCTGGCTCCTAACAATATCTTCTCTCCGGCGAGTGGTCGACCGATCACCACGCCCTCGCAGGATATCATTCTGGGAACATACTACCTTACCTACACTCGGCCCAATTCGCAGCCCGGACCTGAGGACAGGGTCCCGACTTTCGAAAGCCCCAGCGAGGTGGACTACGCTCTCTCGTCTCGGAAGGTCAGCCGGCACGACTGGATCAGGGTTCGTAATCCGGACTACGGAAAGGATACAATTTTTGGAGATAAGGAGAGTAAGATGCTTGTCACCTCTCCCGGACGAGTCCGCTTCAACGAAATCTGGCCAGAAGGTCTCGGATTCATCAACCAGACTGTTGGTAAGAAGCAGATCGGAGACATTATCTGGCGCTGCTATCAGGTGGCCGGGCAATCGGGGACAGTCACGACGCTCGATAATCTCAAGAACCTTGGTTTCGAGGAAGCTACCCGTTCCGGGTGCTCGATCGGAATCGTGGACATGGTGATCCCGGAGGAAAAGGGATCGGAGATCAAGAAGGCTTACGCGGAAATCGAAAAGGTCTCCAAGCACTACCGGAACGGAATTATCACCGACGGGGAGCGTTATCAGAAGGTTGTCGATATCTGGACCAGAGCGACAGACAACATTGCGAATGTTCTCTTCAGGAAGCTGGAGTTCAACGAGGGTGGGGAGATGGCCAATCCGCTCTTCATGATGGTAGATTCCGGTGCGCGGGGTAATAAGAACCAGATCAAGCAGCTCTCCGGAATGCGGGGCCTCATGGCCAAGCCATCTGGAGAAATTATTGAGCGGCCCATTACCTCGAATTTCAGGGAGGGTCTCTCGGTGCTTGAGTACTTCATCTCGACGCACGGTGCACGGAAAGGTCTGGCTGATACCGCGCTCAAGACTGCGGATTCCGGATATATGACGCGGAAGCTGGTGGACGTTTCTCAGGATGTGATCGTCACCGAGCCGGATTGCGGAACCGTGCAGGGACTGTATGTGGAAACAATCTACTCTGGTGATGAAGAGTCTGCGCCCCTTTCAACTCGAATCTACGGGCGAGTTTCCTGTGAGCAGGTTGTGGACCCGGTTTCCAATGAGGTGATCGTCAAGGTGAATGAGCTGATTGCCGAGGAGAAAGCCAACCGGATCGAGGATATCGGGCATGAGCGGCTGAAGATTCGTTCAGCCCTCACCTGTGAATCCAAGAGGGGTTGCTGCCAGGCCTGCTACGGCCTGAACCTCGCTACTGGCAAGCTAACCAAGATTGGTGAAGCGGTGGGAATCATTGCGGCCCAGTCAATTGGAGAGCCGGGAACGCAGTTGACCATGCGAACCTTCCACTCCGGTGGTGTGGCTGTGGGTGTCAACAAGCAGCCCTTCATTGAGTCACGCGCCAAGGGAGTCCTTCACTACATGGACCTCCGCGTTGTTGAGGACACCGATGGCAACTTCGTGGTTCTCAACAAGAACGGGAATATTTCGATCCGTGACAAGAACGGGCTGGAGCTTGAGTCACACAAGATCGTGATTGGCTCCATTATTTCCGTGAAGGACGGGGCAGAGGTTGGCAAGGGTGACCAGATTGTAACCTGGGACCCACACAGTGTTCCCATTATTACCGAGAAATCGGGAGTGGTTGAGTTCCGGGACATGATTCCGGGAATTACCGTTCAGACCGAGACGGACAAGGAAACCGGGAAGAAGGGTATGACTGTCACCGAGCACAAGGAGGATCTTCATCCTCAGGTGGTGATTGTCGCCCCCGACTCTGGGGAGGTGCTGGCGAGCTACTCCATTCCTGTAGGTGCGCACCTGTCGGTGAAGGAGAAGAAGAAGATCACTGGGGGAACTCAGCTTGCGCGGACCCCAAGAAAGGTAGCCAAGACTCGGGATATCACCGGGGGTTTGCCAAGGGTTGCGGAACTCTTTGAGGCGCGCCGACCCAAGGATGCATGTGTGATCGCCAAAATTGACGGGGTAATTTCATTCGGGCCGAATGTCCGGGGTAAGAAGAAAGTCATCGTTACTGAAGAGGAGACAGGAGAATCCGTAGATCACCTCGTTCCCATGGGCCGGCACATGATTGTGGCGGAAGGAGACTCCATTGCCCGTGGTGAACAGATCACGGAAGGCCCTGTTGCTCCGGAAGACCTTCTCGAGGCTTGTGGTAGGCAGGAACTCCAAGCTCACCTCGTCAACGAGGTGCAGTCGGTCTACCGCGCGCAGGGTGTAGAGATTAACGACAAGCACATTGAGATCATTATCCGGCAGATGCTCAGGAAGGTGAAAATCAGCGAGCAGGGAGACACCTCCTTCCTCTGGGGAGAGCAGGTGGAACGGTCTACCTTCAAGAGGGAGAACGAGGAGATTATCGAGCAGGGCGGTAAGCCGGCAGAAGCCGAGCCTGTTCTTCTTGGAATTACCAAGGCCTCGCTTGAAACAGAGTCCTTTATTTCCGCTGCCTCCTTCCAGGATACCACACGGGTCCTCACTGAAGCCGCGACGCTCGGCAAGGTCGACTATCTTAATGGATTCAAGGAGAACGTCATCATGGGGCACCTGATTCCTGCGGGAACAGGATTTGATACTCATCGGGACGTCGATATTGAGTTCACTGTGGAAGAGCCTGAGCCTCAGGTGGAAGAGGAAGAACCACAAGTCGATCTGGAAACGGCCTGAGACACCAATTAAGTCATCAGTCAGCACCGGTCGCGGAGATCGGATGCAGACTGATGACCATTGACTCCTGACTCGATGGCCCGGCAGAAGCCAAGATCTGGCGCCCGAGCCAACCAGCATAGCGCAGGTGGTTCGAGTAAGCAGTCTGTGCCGGAAGGGGACCTTCGCGATATTCTCGGACGGAGCAGCCGCCCCTTTGTCCTAGTTCTCGATGGAGTCCAGGATCCACACAATCTCGGTGCGATCCTACGAAGCGCCGACGGTGCCGGCGTTGATCTAGTCATCGCACCGAGAGATCGAGCGGTTGGAATTACCGAAGTCGTCAGACGTATCTCGGTCGGAGCAGCAGATCATGTCCCTTTCATGCGGGTTACCAATCTGGCTCGGACGATGGAGGAGCTGAAGGATTTTGGGATATGGCTGGTGGGAACTTCTGACCGGGGCGGAGAGAGTCTTTTTGACGTCGACCTTAATGGTCCTGTTGGGATCGTGATGGGCGCCGAGGGTGCCGGATTACGCCGCCTGACGGAGGAGAAGTGTGATTTTCTCGTTCAGATTCCCATGCGGGGAAAGGTGGAATGCCTCAATGTCAGCGTGGCCACGGGGGTCTGTCTGTTTGAAGCGCTTCGTCAGCGTGGCGAAGGAGAATCCGGGAAATAACGAGGCTCGATTCCCCTCGGGGGACCTTCTAATCCCGTAGCGCATAGTGAATATGCGGGGCATATAGAGAGGGCTCGAGCAGGAATGAATCGTGACCCCGATCGGAATGCACCGTGATGTGAACAGGCTCGATACCGGCTTTTTCCAGTTCCAGGACCAGCTCGCCCTGTTCCTCCGGGTAGAAGCAGAAATCGGAGTCGATGGAGAAGACGAGAAATCGCTGTCCAGCCTGCGCGCATCGAGTCAGGAGGTCGCGATAGTTTTCCGCATCGCCCTCACGGGCAGCATCATACCGTGACCACATGTCGATGATGCGAAGGTAGGTATTCGCGTCGAAGCGTTGTACGAACTTCTTTCCTTGGTAGAGCATGTAGCTCTGGAACGGGTCCCGCACCTGATACCATGAGAGGACATCTTCCTGCTGCAGGACGTCGCGTCTTGCCCTACGTTCGATGGCATCGAGATGAACGAAGGTTTTGTGAGAGATCATCCGGGCAAGAGCGAGGCCGATGTCAGGATGGTTTGCATCATAGTAATCGCCACCCTTGAAGTGTTGATCATTTTCGATCGCAAGGATCTGCTCGAAAAGAATGAGTCGATTCAGGACCGTGGTACGGATACCGCTTGCGATGGATATAACGGTCTTCACCCGATCTGGAAAATTCGTTGCGAACGTTAGTGCGGCAAGTCCTCCGACCGAGGGCCCGGCTACGGCATGGAGGCGCTCGATCCCGAGGTGGTCCAAGAAAAGGCCTGCCACCGAGGCTTGGTCCGAAATGGACAGGTGAGGAAAAGCCGAGCCATAGGGCGCTCCAGTCCCCGGATTCACCGAGGAAGGTCCGGTTGAACCATAACACCCGCCGAGCAGATTAAAGCAGACGACAAAGTATTGATCCGTATCGATTGCTTTCCCCGGCCCTACGAGTCCGTCCCACCATCCTTCTTTGACCTCTCCGTTCCAGAATTGGCCTGCTTCTGGAACCTCCGGGGTCTCCCCCGTGACATTCTGCGACCCCGAGAGAGCGTGGAAGATCAGAATAGCATTTGATTTGCCGGAGTTGAGGGTGCCCCAGGACTGGTAAGAGAGTTGAACTGAATCCAGCGTTCCTCCTTCCCTGAGTGAAAGGGGAGCCTCCTTTTCTCCAACTGCTTGGAAGGTATGAGTCTGTTGGGGTTTGCCGGGCACGACTGGTGGCATATGATGAAGGAAGGCTAATTGGAAACGGATTATTTTGACATCATGCCAATCCGACCCTGAATTGCCGGGTGGACCAATGCGTCGGATACAAGGAATGGGTGGGCGTATGCGGCGCTCTATTAGAGGGGCGGCAACAGGTCCTTTTGCGTAAGGGAGGTATTCATGAGGGGAGAAAGGGGTTCTCTTTCCGCCATGATTCCTTCGCTCTTTTTCCGACCCGCTTCCACGCTCAGGCGGCCCAGATTCGAGATCCGCAGCCCCTTGGAGGGAAAATGCAAGAGTGGGAAGTAGGAGAGGAGGTGTTTTTCGAGGTTTGGTGTGAGGCTGTCTGGGCCCGAACGCTGACCGACTGGAATCAGGTGAAGGCCTTGGAGCCCTTCCATGTCTGGACCGAGGACCTCGTTAGAGAGCGCTTTGACTGCGGGGACGTGCAGCAGATCCACTGCGCACTGGTCCGGGTCTATCGATTAATCGAACCGTTCACCCTACCCTATGCCAAAGGCTACGGGGGCTGCCGCACCTGGGTGAATCTCCCGAGTTCTCCTCCGCGGCGGATGGAGCCGGTGGTGGAGGATTCCGTATTCGAGGAGAGTCGAACGGCAATTGAAACCATCCTCTCCTGATTTAAAAAAGGTAGGTAAGCAAGAAGCCTTGTCTCCCGCTCAGGTAAGGTTTCGCTCTCCGATCAGATAAATCCCTTGGAGGGTGAGATTCCGAACTACCTCCATGATCTCCGGAAGTCCAGCAGCGATGAGGGTTGCATCACCACCGGTGGCAAGAACGGTTGGATTTTCATCCAATTCGTTTTGAATGGCTCCCAGCACCTCTCGGACCATTCCTCGGTAGCCATGGACCGCCCCCGAGCGCATTGCGTCCGTAGTGGATTTGCCGATTGCAGAAGAAGGTTCCTGTAAATCAATCTCGGGAAGCAGGGCAGTATTGCGGTGGAGATAGTCCGTCATGGAGGGTAGTCCCGGAGCGATCACTCCACCCAGATAGCTTCCGCTGTCACGGGTTCCCCCGAGGACGTCAAAAGTTACCGCGGTCCCGAAGTCGACTACGATTGCAGGAGCGCCCACCCTGGCATACGCGGAGACCGCGTTGGCGAGACGATCGGCTCCGATCTGGTCGGGGTCTGGATAGGCGATGTCGATAGGAAGATCGCTCCTGCATGAAATTTCATGCAGAGGTGCAGGGGACAAGACCTCCCGGAACAGGGCTGCTTTCTCAGGAACGACGGAGGACAGAACTGCCGCTTCAAAATCGAGATCCTTCAGGGTCTTGATGAAGGCAGGGCAGACATCGGCGGTTGCGACATGGTGCGTCTCCAGCGGAGCATTGATGGAATCAGCGACCGCAAATTTGGTCCTGGTGTTAGAGTTGTCTATTAGGAGAAGACGCATCGGCCTGCTCAAGAGACAAGCAGGCAAGGGTTCCCGGGAACATGAAAAAGGCCGTGGATTACGTGGAGTCCGGACCATGGGCGGAGAGTTGGCACATTCCTTGCTTTATTTCAGGCTCAACCATTCGTGGATACGGACAAATGACGAGAAATCTGAAAAAACTGATATTTGGAGCGCTGGCATTCCTGGCGCTGGTCGGAACTGCTGCGGCAGAGGAAGAAGAAGCTACCCTGAGCTCCGGGGACACCGCTTGGATGATCGTGGCCGCCGTGCTCGTTCTCCTCATGACCCTTCCCGGGTTGGCACTGTTCTACGGCGGGCTGGTGCGCAGCAAGAATGTTCTCTCGATCCTGATGCAGTGTTTTGTCATTGCGGCGGTCATGTCGATCCTGTGGGTGGTTGTGGGCTACAGCCTGGCGGCAACCGAGGGCGGCAACTTCATTGGAGGGCTGGACAAGATGATGCTGAAGGGAGTGGAAGCGGACACACTGTCTGGAACCATTCCGGAGAGTGTCTTCGTGGTATTCCAGATGACCTTCATCATCATCACCCCGGCCCTGATCGTGGGAGCCTTTGCGGAACGCATGAAGTTCAGTGCGGTCCTGATTTTCACTACGCTCTGGGCTCTCGGGTCCTACATCCCCGTCTGGCACATGGCCTGGGGCGGCGGATTGTTCGGGGAATTCCCGGACGTGCTCGACTTTGCAGGCGGCACAGTGGTCCACATCAACGCGGGGATCGCGGGCTTGGTCGTCTGTATCATGCTGGGTAAGCGCAAGGGCTATCCCACTACTAGCATGGCTCCCCACAATGTGGCCTACACCGTGATCGGGGCTTCGCTTCTCTGGGTGGGCTGGTTCGGATTCAATGCGGGGAGTGAGCTCGCCGCTGATGGGGTGGCGGGTTACGCGATGCTGGTGACCCAGATCGCCACCGCAGCAGCAGTCCTGGCCTGGATTGGAATTGAGTGGGTCATCTCCGGGAAGCCAACTGCAGTGGGGGCCGCCACCGGAGCGGTTGCCGGCCTGGTGGCAATCACCCCGGCCTCGGGATCCACCACCGTAGCCGGAGCCCTCGTGATTGGTATCGCTTCCGGTCTCGTCTGTTACGTCTTTGCGACTTCGATCAAACGCGCCCTCGGCTATGACGACAGCCTGGATGTCTTCGGGGTGCACGGGATTGGCGGAATCGTGGGAGCGATCCTGACGGGTGTCTTTGTCCGGGAGGGCATCGATGGGAATGTTCTGTCGCAGATCAAGAGCGTTGGCGTGACGATCGTCTGGTCCGGAGTCGTGTCCGTGATTGCCTTCCTCGTCGCCAAGGCCCTGACCGGTGGCGGACGGGTTTCCGAGGATGAGGAAGACTCCGGTCTCGATGTGACCTATCACGGGGAGGGAGCATACGGCTCGGATAGATAGATTTTCCCGGGTGGTTTTCGTTGGCCCCCGACCGCTTTGCGGTCGGGGGCTTCTTTGTGAATAAGCTGAGGCTAAAATGCTTTGCGTCGTGGGCACATTTTTGTGTGCTCCAGAGTGAGCACGCTAACATGACAAGAAACCTGAATAGACTAATAGTAGGAGCGCTGGCATTCCTGGCGCTTATCGGCACCGCGGCAGCGGAGGAAGAAGACAAGTGGGCCGGCTTGGATTCCGGTAACACGGCTTGGATGATTACGGCCACGGTCCTGGTCCTCTTCATGACCTTGCCCGGACTGGCGCTCTTCTACGGGGGCTTGGTCCGCGCCAAGAACGTGCTCAGCGTGCTGATGCACTGTTTTGCCATTGCTTGCCTGGCTTCCATTCTCTGGGTGGTCTACCTCTACAGCATGGGGTTCTCAGACGGCAACGCCATCCTGGGAGACATGCAGCACCTTTTTCTTAATGGGGTGGAAGGGCTCAATGGAAACACCTACCCTGAGACGGTCTTTGTGATGTTCCAGATGACCTTCGCGATTATCACTCCCGCCCTGGTGGTGGGTGCCTTCGTGGAACGGATGCGCTTCGGGGCGGTCCTGCTCTTCACCTTCCTCTGGCTCACTATCGTTTATGTCCCCGTGGCCCACTGGGTCTGGGCCGGCGCCGGGTGGATGTATGAAGCGAGGACTATTGATCTCGCTGGAGGAATCGTTGTTCACACCACTGCGGGACTGTCCGCCCTCGTCCTTGCCAAGATGCTGGGGTCACGCAAGGGATTTCCTAATAGCGTCAAGCCTCCGCACAATCCCGGGATGGTCATGATCGGGGCCGCCATGCTCTGGGTAGGCTGGTTCGGGTTCAATGCAGGTAGTCAGGGCGCAGCCAATGAGGGAGCTGGCCTCACCATGCTGGTGACGCACATCGCGGCCGCCACCGCCAGCCTGACCTGGATGGTTGTCGAGAAGATCAAGACCGGGAAGTCCGGTCTGGTGGGAATCGTGACCGGGATGGTTGCAGGCCTGGCCACTATTACCCCGGCCTCCGGCGAGGTGGGGCCGATCGGTGCGCTCATCCTTGGCTTTCTGGCAGGTATCGTCTGCTACTTCGCCTGCGGCTTCGTGAAGGAGAAGCTGGGAATCGACGACACCCTCGATGTCTTCGCGGTCCACGGTGTGGGTGGCATGATGGGATCGATTCTCGTCGCCGTGCTGGCAACCAGTGCCTTCGGAGGGTCTGGATTGACGGATGGAAATGTCGGAGCCCAGCTCGTGACTCAGCTTATCGGGGTAGGGGCCACCGCAGCTCTCTCCATAGTGGGAACCGTGGTCATCGTCTATATTATCAAGGCTACCGTTGGTCTCCGGGTCTCCGAGGAGGAGGAGAATGAGGGACTAGACAAGAGCGTCCACGGGGAGAGTGGCTATACCCTCGACTAAGAAGAGGCATTATTACCCTGTTTTTATCCCAAGGGGCTGGTCCACAAGGACCAGCCCCTTTTTGTGGGCAGACTGGGGGCGCGCCGTGGTCTTTCGGAGACAGACACAAATTCTCTTTACGTAATTAAAGTAAATAAAAACTGATGTTTAACTTTAATGTATATTTATCCTTTGATCATGCTCGAAGCTGTGTTTTTCTTCCCAACGTTATGAGACCTACACATGTTCTTGCACTTGCAGGAGTTTCCCTATCCCTGCTTGGCACTGCTAACGCGGACATCGAAACTAGTATCGGCGCTGGTTATACTTCTGACTACGTCTTCCGTGGAGAAAACAATGGAGCTGACCTCTTTGATGCCACCATCGGAGTTTCCGGTAGCGGAAACTCCTTTGACTGGGCAGCAGGGCTCTGGCTC
>JAQWTV010000087.1 GCA_029242545.1 Roseibacillus sp. | reverse complement strand
CATCAGAGCGGACTTCAGCCATCCTGTGATCGGCTTTCCTCCTCCCCCATGATACTGCCGAGTATAACTGTTTCGCAGGCTATCATTCCAGAATGTCACCCAGTGCTCTGCGTAGTTCTCCTTATCAGCAAGGAGCTCCTTCACCAAATGCTGGCGCTTGTCGATCCGAGTATTCTCCCTGAAAGCCTTCACCTCGCCGGCGGTGGGAAGGATACCGAGCACATCCAAAAAGACTCGCCGAGCGAAAACCGCGTCCTCGACTAACGAGACTTCCTCGATGTTATTCTTCGTATAGTAGGGCGAAAGAAAGCGATCCACCGGGTTGACGGAATTCCCTTCTGGCAGGGCAACCTTGCGAGGGCCAACTGGGGCGTTGCGGAACTTAGCGAAGGTAAACCCTTTCTCCCACGGCATCCCCTGATCAATCCAGGCTCGCATGATGGCGACCTCCTCCAGAGTCAGGGGATCCCCTTTGACGGGCATCCTCTCATCTGGGTCGTTGCTCAGAAGGAGCTCAACGAGCAGACTCTTTTCACTGTTTCCCGCGATGACTGCCGGCCCACTGTCACCCCCCCCAATCAAGGCATGAATGTGGTCCATATTAAAACCACCTTTGCTTTTACCGTTCGCATGACATGTCGTGCAGCTCTTGGCGAGGATGGGTTTGATATCCTCTGCAAAATCAATCTTTCGGGAAAGCGCTGGCGGCATTTCCCGGGAGGCGGTTTCCGCCTCCGCTAAGACGTCACTACCCGAAAGGGCAAGCACCGCGACCAGAGAAGAGATAAAGTATCGAGGCATATTGGGTTAATGGCCTGTGAACCCGCCCTTGATAGGTCAGGAATTCTGAATTGTCAGTCCGGATTCGCAGAGACTTGCCGTAAGATTCTCACATTCTAGGATCAATCATCTTTTTTGGGCGTGGAAAATGGAAAGAAGATCCAGCAACCTACGCACCCTGATACCGATACCTACTTCGATCCACGGGAGCGCATGGACAGGATACTGGTCCCATGGGTGACAATCCCGCATCCCCCAGTAATCACTCGTTTGACCGGCAGGCCACTCTCAGGATCATGTGTCAGGGCATCTTCCGTCATTTTCTGCTGCACTTCAAAACGTCGGGGCTTTTCATCAGCATTTTCTGGAATCGTCTCGTATACGTAAGTAGCCATTTGTCAGAGAATCTCGTAAAGTTACCAGCGAACCTGGCGCAGCAATGCTATCGGATCAAACCGCGAACAAACAAACCGAATCTCCATGAAACTGGACAGGTATGGCAGGTTCATAAGCCGAGGATTGAGAGGGGACCGATCCTTCAGACTAATATTAGTCCTCCTTGTGCTGAGCATTGCATGGTGGGTCCTCGACGCAGCGGGCAAAAACCCCGGCACCCGGACCGGTCATGTTCACGCTAAGGACCTTACAGAAATTTCTGGAATCGTCCTGAGCCGGCAAAACAAGAAGGTGATCTGGGCTCACAACGATTCTGGAGACCAAGCCAGAATATTTGCCCTTCGGACCGATGGCAAACCCCTCGGAGTTTTTCGGCTGGAAGGCACCACTGCCATTGACTGGGAGGATATCGCGATCGGCCCCGGACCATTGGCAGAGAAGGATTACCTCTACATTGCCGACACAGGAAACAATGCCTTATCCCGCCGGACCGTTACCATCTATCGCGTCCCGGAGCCGGCAGTTGGCACAACAGCCACCCCGAGAAAACAAACGCTGACTGGTGTTGAGGTCCTTCCCATGCGGTTTCCATCTGAGCCACGAGAGTGCGAAACCCTATTAGTTGATCCTCTCAATGGAGATATCTACCTCGTGACCCGGGATAGGCGCGAGAGAACCAAAAAGGTCGCCTCAGTCTTCCATGCCCCCGGCCCCCACAAGAGCGGATCCCTCCAAACCCTCAAGGCCCTTACCAGCTTTGTTCCTCCAGCCAGTATCCGGGGCGGAGATATTTCTAGGGACGGACGCTTGGTTATTCTTCGGAGCCATTCTTTGCGCCCCGAGTGGGGTGCTCTTCTTTGGAAGAGATCGGATCCCAGCTCTCCGCTGCACGAAATATTTAGCGATGAACCAACCAACCTTACAGTTCGCTCTGAACCGCAGGGCGAATCCATTGCGTTTTCGCCTGGTGGCGACTTCTTTTTCACGGTGAGCGAAGGCAGCAAGGCCCCGATTTACCGCTTCGAGGTTCCATAAACTGACGGGAAAACCAATTCCGACCCATCCCAGCTATAAGCGTTCTTATGAACACGTATGAACGTGAACAGAGACAGGGACTTTTGGCGATCGCCATGCTCCTGTTGAGGCCTAAAGTAGTTTAAACAAACTGAAGTTTTTATTCTGTCGTGCTGACCATTGCCGCTCAAAAAGGACAAGCCTTCTGTGATGGCATGACACGCCGGGGTTTCCTGAAAATCGGCACACTTGGACTGGGCGGGGCTTCCCTCCCCCAAATTCTACGCGCCGAATCGAAAACCCAGCTTAAGCCCCTCGATCATAAGGCGGTCATCATGATCTTTCTCGCGGGTGGACCTCCCCATCAGGATATGTGGGACCTGAAGACTGAGGCTCCTTCCGAGGTTCGGGGCGAATTTAATCCCATTAAGACGAACGTTCCCGGCATTGAAATCTGCGAGCTGTTCCCGCAGATGGCAACGATGATGGACAAATTTTCCATCATCCGCTCGATGGTGGGCGCCGGAGGCGGTCATGATGCCGTTCAGTGCCTCACCGGGAGAAAGCCTCAGGGACCACAGCCTCCAGGAGGCTGGCCCAGCATCGGATCGGTCCTCTCAAAACTCTCTGGGCAGACCAGGCCCGGAGTCCCCTCCTTCCTTGGGCTCTCACCCAAATGCAAACATGACCAATGGGGCGACCCGGGCCAATCGGGATTCCTCGGTCCTTCTCATGCGGCTTTCTCCCCTTTTCGTGGAGGAGGAAAGAAAGACATGGTCTTAAAGGATATCAGTATTGAGCGTCTCGCGGACCGGAAGGCCCTGCTGAATTCCTTCGATAATTTCCGTAGGGAGGTGGATCACTCTGGCGCCATGGAAGGACTGGATACCTTTACCGAACAGGCATTCGGGGTCCTGACTTCAAGCCGTCTGGCGAGAGCGCTTGACCTGAGTAAGGAAGATCCAAAAGTCATTGAGAGGTATGGAAAAGGAACGGAGAAGCTGACTGCTGACGGACCATGGAAGCGGCTGGACCAGTTCCTTATGGCACGAAGGCTGGTGGAAGCTGGGGCTCGCTGTGTCACCCTCGGCTTTAGCCGATGGGATTGGCACGGTGGTAATTTCAAGCGTGCCCGGGAGGACTTTCCGCTGCTGGATCAGGGGATTACCGCCCTGGTGGAGGATCTGCATAACCGTGGCATGGATAAGGACGTGAGCGTCATCGTTTGGGGAGAGTTCGGACGCACCCCGAAAATCAATAAGGATGCGGGACGCGATCATTGGCCCAAGGTATCTACCGCCCTTCTCGCTGGCGGCGGGATGAATCATGGGCAGGTAATCGGATCAACGACCCGCGACGGTGGAGAAGCAAACAGCCGGCCCGTAGAATTCCCAGAAGTGTTCTCGACTCTGTATCACTGTCTGGGTGTCGATGCGCGGCGCACTACGGTGAATGACCTTTCCGGACGCCCCCGTTTTCTTGTAGAAAGTGAGCACGCCCCAATCCCCGAACTTGTTGGATAGCCCCATCTTACCAGCCGTGAAACTACTTATTTTTCCACTCTGCAGCCTCTTGCTGGTTTTGACTGTCGAACAGGGCACCTCCGAGGAGAACTCAACCGAGGAGACCTCAAAAGGCCAGTCCCTGATCGCGACGGGCAGCAGTCCCGAAGAGACCTCAAGGGTCACTCCTCTCCGCTGGAGTAGCGACGGAGATATCACCATGAAGGGGCCCCACGACCTGCATCAACTTGTGCTTACCTCGCATGAGGGCGACGGAAAAAAGGATGTAACTGCAATTGCAGGATTTTCCGTGGAGCCTTCCGGTATCGTGACAGTTTCTCCGACCGGACTCATTCGAGTTATCGGTAATGGTAGTGCCACTATAACTGCAGAATTCGCGGGTTCACTCCTTTCGAGAGCAGTCAAGGTGAATCAGGCAGACGAACAGCTTCCGATCAGCTTCCCCAATGAGATCGTGCCTATTTTTACACGCCATGGGTGCAACGGAGGTGGATGTCATGGAAAAGCGGAGGGCCAAAACGGATTTAAACTCTCACTGCTCGGTTATGAACCACAGGACGACCACGGCTATCTGGTGCAAGAGGGATTGGGGAGACGCATTTTCAGGGCCTCTCCAACCCACAGCCTGATTCTCCTCAAAGCGAGCGGAGAACTTCCTCATCAGGGGGGATCACGCCTCGCTCGAAGCAGTGATGACTACAAAACAATTGTCCGCTGGATTCGACAAGGCCTCCCCTATGGATCCGATGGTGATTCTCCGGTAACTCGGATTTCGATTGAGCCGCGAGAACGCCTGACCCGCGCCAAGGCTGTTCAGCAGCTAAGAGTGGTTGCCCACTTCAGTGACGGATCTAGCAAGGACGTCACCCGTATCGCTCAATACGAGGCCAACGACGAGGAAATGGCGATCGTGAGCGACCGAGGCCTTGTGGCCATGCAGGAGCGAACGGGAAGCACCTCTGTCATGATCCGGTTTCAGGAACATGTTGGTGTCTTTCGGGCAACAATTCCTCTGGGAGTACCAGTCGATAATTTGCCGTCCTCCGATAACCTCGTAGACCAGCACATCTTTACCAAGCTTCGAACCCTTGGCCTTCCTCCCTCTTCGCTCAGCGATGATTCCACCTTCCTCCGCAGGGCCACTATCGACATCGCAGGACGCCTCCCCACCCTCGACGAAACAGATAAGTTCCTCGCTGATACCGACCCCGAAAAACGCACGCTCAAAATCGACCAACTGCTTGCCAGCACTGACTACGCTGACTACTTCGCCGGTAAGTGGGCTGCAATTCTTCGCAACAAACGCACTTCAGCCCACCATGCAAGGGGCAGCTTTGCCTTTCACTCATGGATTCGGAATTCCCTCCATCACAACGTGCCCTACAACTCGTTTGTCCGCCAATTCGTTGCGGCATCGGGAGAGGTTGGCAACAACCCACCGGTCATCTGGTATCGCACTGTCAAGGACAGTAAGGAACAGCTACAGGATGTTGCCCAAATTTTTCTCGGCCAGCGCCTCCAGTGCGCCCAATGCCATCACCACCCTTACGAGAAATGGAGTCAGGACGATTATTACGGGTTTGAGGCTTTCTTCTCCAAGGTCGGCCGTAAGCCCGGCGCACAACCGGGCGAGGAAGTGATCTTCAACAAGATTGGAGTAGCGAGCGCGAAGAACCCACGAAGCGGGCGCGCCCTTCCCCCCAAACCCCTTGGCGGGAAAGAGCTCCGCCTTGCTCAGCATCATGACCCCCGGGATTCCCTCGCAGACTGGATGACCAACGAAGATAATCCCTTCTTCGCCAGAATGCTGGTGAACCGCTATTGGAAACATTTCTTTGGACGCGGCATTGTTGACCCGGAGGACGATATGCGAGTCACCAATCCTCCAACCCACCCCGAACTTCTCGACGCCCTCGCGCAGAGCTTTGTCGAAAGCGGATATGATCTAAAGGGGCTTGTCCGCACAATATGTAACAGCACTACCTACCAACTCAGTTCTGACCCTAACGAATTCAATCTGGATGACCGGCAGAATTACTCGCGGTTCTATCCCCGGCGCCTACCCGCTGAAATTCTTCTCGATGGAATAAATACGGTCACCAATGCAAAGGAAAAGTTCAGTGGACAGCCTCAGGGAATTCGCGCGGTCCAACTTCCAGATGATCAGTTCACCAAGGAATCCTACTTTCTTTCAGTGTTCGGCCGCCCGGATATGAACAGTGCCTGCGAATGCGAGCGAGCAGACGATGTAAACCTCGCGCAGGCCCTGCATCTCGTCAATTCCACCAACATCCGAAACAAGCTCGCCTCCGATAATGCAAGGGCCGCTCTTCTGGTTAAGAATACGGAATTCAGTGACGAGGCACGCATCAGTGAATTGTATCGCCGGGCGTTTTCGCGAACTCCCGGACCGGAAGAGCTGAACGTTGGGATACGGTATCTTAATCGAAAACGCACCCCTGCGGATCCCTCGACCCTGAGTGAGGAAGCCAAGAAAAAACAGCGATCGCCAGAGGCCATCGCACGTGAACCTTATGAAGATCTGATCTGGGCGCTTCTCAACACCAAAGAGTTTCTCTTCAACCACTAACTGTCCATCTGGTATGACCAGTTCAAATACCAGAGGGCGAAGCATCTTCACTTCCTGCCTCCTCGTCGGAGCCTCTCTGGCGAACGCTCAGCTCCCTCACCCTGACCTGCAAACTATTTTTCCACAAGGTGGCCAAGCTGGACAAACCGTGGAGGTAGTTATCGGAGGCGCTGAACTTGGAGAGACCACAGGACTGCTTTTTTCGCACCCGGGAATCAAGTGCGAGAAGGTCCCAATGGACGCCACCGAGTTCAGCCCTGGCGGACACAAAGCGCTTAACTACCGGGTTTCCGTCGCACCGGATGTGGCACCCGGCGTCTACGAAGTCATCGCCGCCACCAGGCTCGGCATGAGTGCGCCGCGTGCTTTTGCAGTAAGCTCCTTTCCGGAAAAGGTCCACCAGGTCAATCATTCGCCCGAAGCAGCAGAAGAACTGCCACTCAATACCGTGATCAACGGACATGCAGATGCCGCGGCAGTAGATCACTACAAAGTCAGCCTCAAGCAGGGACAGCGGGTTATCATCCGCTGTGAGGCTGAGATTATCGACTCCCGTATGGATGGCACGATTTCAATAGCTGACAGCGGTGGGCATGAATACAAGTGCGACAGGGACACCAGCGGCCGGGATCCACTTCTCGATTTTACTGCACCCAAGGACGACCACTATCTTCTTCGTGTGTACGATTTCACCTATGCTGGAGGGACGCATTACCCCTACCGGTTGATTGTAACCGATGCTCCTCACATCGACTTTATCGACCCACCTGCCGGCCCCCTCGGAACCACCGGGAAATTCAAGATCTATGGACGCAATCTCCCCGGGGGCAGCACCGGCGAAGGGATCCGACTGGGACTGGAGGAACTAGAGAGTATCGAAGTTGAGATCCCCTTGGACCAAGGGAGAACTCTCGAACTGGAATCAGGAGGAATTCACTCCTCTCTTGTCCCCGGAATGACCTGGCGTCTGGAGTCAAATGGCAGGAAATCTAATCCTATCCGTATTGGTTTCTCCCGTTTCCCGGTGATCCAGGGTGACGAGGGACAGGAACAGGCAATCCGAGTTCCCAGTGAAACTCATGCGCGTTTTGACACCAAGGGCGACCTCGACCAATACCGATTCGAAGCCAAAGGAGGGCAGCCTCTCTGGATCGAATGCATAGCAAGCCGGATCCGGGCAGGCTCCGATCCTGTCCTGTGGATAGATCAGGTAACGGTAGACGCTGAGGGAATTGAGCAGTTCAAGGAAATCGCCAGTAACGATGACTCAGGGGCAAATCCAGGAGGACCAGATTTTCCATTCCGAAACCATGACTGCTCACTGCTCTTTACCCCGCCAGGTGATGGCAACTACCGCCTCCGCATTCACGATTACACCGGTGGCGGCGGCCCTGCGGATCTTTACCGCCTGATCATTCAGCCGGGCGCACCGGATTACGATCTGGTGACTACTTCATGGTATGCAGCCCCCGCAAAGGCCACCAAGGCCATCTCCCGTCACAGTGCAATAATCCGACGAGGCGGAACAACCCTTCTCCGGGTTTTTGCGATCCGCAGAAATGGATTCAAGGATTCCATTTCCCTCTCAGTGGAAGGCCTCCCCGATGGAATCGATTGTCCCCCCGTCATCCTTCCGGTGGGAAAAGATGCCGCAACGCTGGTTCTTTATGGAACCAAGGAGGCCGACAACTGGCAAGGTTTTGTAAGGGTAGTCGGAACGGCAGGTGATGCAAAACGAACCGCCCGCCCTGGGACTATCTCGTGGTCTGTCGGAAATAGGGACACCGAGTTCACCCGATCTCGTCTTTCCTACCAGCTGCCTCTCTCTGTCAACGCAGACGAACCCGCACCCATCATCATTCAACCTGCCTCGGACCGATATGAAGTCACTCTAGGAGAAAAACTGGAGATCCCATTCAAGATTGAAAAGTCCATGAGCCTGAAAGGCGATCTGGTTATCGGAGTTCACGGCCTTCCTCACACCAAGCCTCCCTCAGTGAAACTGAAACAGGATGCCGGTGAGGGAAAACTGGAAATCACGTTTGGCAGCACTAACGAGTTCAAGGCCACGCCAGGGCTATGGACCTTCAGCCTTCGAGGCGAGAGCACCATAAAACACAAGCACAACCTCTCTTCCGTAGAACTCGCCCGAGCAGAGGAAGCCAGAATCATTCAATTGGAAAAGGAAACGCAGGAGGAAGCCGACCGATCCAAGGCCGCAATCGCCCCCGCCCAGCAGGCTCTGCAGGCAGCGGAAAAAAACCTCGCCGCCGCATCGGAAGAGACCAGAGAACCTCTCGAGAAAGAAATCATAGATAAAAAATCTTCTCTTGAAGAGGCCCAGAAATCCGCTGCTGCTGCAGGGGAAAAGGTGAAGCGGGCCGCTGCTGCCAAGCAAAATGCCTCCGCGCGCCTTAAACAGGCTAATGAAGTCGCGAAGGAGAAAGATCGTAAGCATACAACCCACTCGAAATTGATTACCGTGCTGGTAAACCCAGCACCGCAAGATCCCCCGAAATGAGATCACCTCTTTTATGCCATTTAATTATTGTCGGGGTCGCCCTGGCCGCGTCTCAGTGCCTTGCTACAGCGGAAGGCCTGCCAGTAGGTGAACTGAAGCGGGAGACCAAGGTCGACTTTGCCAACGAGGTAGTACCCTTTCTCCGCAAAAACTGCTTTGCGTGCCATAATGGGCAAAAGGCCAAGGGTGACCTGAACCTGGAATCTCCAGAGGAGATGCTGATCGGAGGAGACAGCGGTCCTGCTCTCGTTCCGGGCAAACCAATGGAGAGCCTCCTGTTCCTCACGGCAGCTCATCTCGAGGAGGAATACATGCCTCCAAATAACAACAAGTCGAATGCTTCCAACCTGAACCCTGCCGAGCTCGCGCTCCTGAGACTTTGGATCGAACAGGGTGGTGAAGGCAAATCCTCCTCTGTCCTCGCAGGTCCGATAGAATGGGAGCCCCTCGAAGGCGTCCATTCGAGTTACGCTGTTGCGATTTCAGAGAATGCCCGCTTCGCGGCCACCGGTAACGGGAATAAACTATACGTTTACGATCTGCGCTCTGGCAATCTCGACGCGGAACTTATTGACCCTGCCGGAAGTCCTGGCTCGGCCCATCGCGATCTCGTTCATACTCTGGCCTTTAATCCTCAGGGAACACTCGCTTCAGGAGGCTTTCGCTCAGTCAAATTGTGGGAGCGTAGCGTTGTCCCCCCCGCAACTCTGGAGATCCCCTTGCCAGAGGCTGCCACCATCCTTTCTAGCAACGCAGGCACCACTCAGGTTGCCGCTGGAGACAGCAAGGGGCACGTTGCCATCCTGGATCTCTCTCAACCCACGGATCCGGTGGTCCTCAAATTGCACGATGCTCCTATCAGAGCTCTTCAGTATTCTCTCGACGGAAAGTATCTATTCACGACATCTGACGATAAGGCCATAATCCGTGTAGACCTCGCCAATACGGCTCAAATCTCTCGTGTAAATCTGCCTTCTGAAGGACGAAGTCTCGCAGTGCTTGCTGAAGGCTCAAAGCTTGCTGTCGGTTGCGCGGATGGCTCTATCCGACTCGTCCCGCTGACTGATTTTAAAGCGGAGGCGGACACCCCTCCCGAGGCCACAGATCAGACCGAATGGAAAACACCGGGGCAGCTCGTGGCCCTTTCCGCGATTGGCGATGGGGCTGAACAAATACTCTCTGCACACATTCCGGGTCTCCTCGAGCTACGGGATTCGGCGGGAAAAGTCATCCGGACATTTAGTCACGGGGGGCCGATCTCCACAGTCGCCGTCCATAAAGGAACCAACCAAGTCGCCACCACAGGAGAAGATGGCGTAGTAAAGATCTGGTCCGCGGAAGACGGCCAACTCCAGCGAGAGCTCAAGGGCGACCCTGACTTCCAACAGCAGCTCACTCGCTCCGGCCAGAGTCTGGAACTGGCCAAACGCATTACAGAACTCCGCGGAAAAAAGGTGGAAGAAATAAAGAAGGAACTCGAGCAGCTCAAAACCAAGGCCGAGGCTGATTCCAACAAGGTCGCAGAAGCCCAGAAAAATCTCAGCGCCAAGGGGGCAAACGCGACTGCAAAACGCGGGGGCGATGAAGCTGCAAAAAAAGCAGTTATAGAACTCGAGGAAAGTGGCGATTCTGGCCTTGAAGCTGCTAAGGGTGCAGCCAAAAAGGCCGCCGAGGAAGCTGCCAAGGCCGCGAATGAACTGGTCACTGCCGAGCGGAATCTACGAAACGCCGAACGAACCCGGGATCTTACCAAAAAAGATACTGCTAGAGCCACTCAGCGCCTGCAGACCGCAGAATCCGCCTCGGTGGAAGCCAATGAATCACTGACCCGGAGAGAAGCATCATTCAAGGAGCTTGAGCAGCAGGCCAAGCAGCTTAAAGCAGGCAGTATCCAGACGCTCGCCTTTTCGCCGGATGGCACTTTGCTCGCGGTAGGAACCCATGATCGTGGACTTCGACTGTGGAGTACGGTCACAGGGCAGCCTCTTGATGTTATTCACTCTGCACCCGTCTCCTCAGTCATATTCGGCCCAGAGGGACACCTTCTGGCCTCCCCGCCCAACAAGGGGCTTCTCCATTGGACCCGGACATCACAGTGGAAACTAAACAGAACCCTTGGGAACCAGGAGAGCGAGGACCCTTTCCCAGATCGTGTCCTGTCCCTCGCCTTTCACCCCGACGGGCAGATCCTCGCCGCCGGATCTGGGGTTCCTTCCCGTGATGGATCCCTGACCTTCTGGAACATTGCTGAAGGTGAACAACAAGGAGTCATTAAGGCACATCAGGACACAATTACCGGACTGGCCTTCTCTCCCGATGGCAGAAGAATTGCCTCCTCCTCAACTGACCGTTATATACGGATACACCAGATCGACACTAAGGAGCTGCTGACCCAACTGGAGGGACACACCAGTCACGTTCTCGATGTCGCATGGAGTGCTGATGGCGAGACCATTGCCTCCGCCGGCGCAGATCATGTCGCCAAACTTTGGACCGTCGCCACGAGAAAGCAGAAGAAAACTGAGGCTGGCTTCAAAAAAGAGCTGACTACAATCGCCTTTGTTGGAACCGGTGAAACCATTGTAACTGGCGGTGGAGACAAGGTCCTGAAATCTGGAGGGCAAAACCTGCCCGGCGTAGACGACTTCATCTACGACACCGCAGTCAGCTCCGATGGATCCATCATTCTGTCAGGAGGTGAGAATGGAGTCCTGAGGATCTGGCAGGCTAGCGACCGAAAACTCCTCTACTCCTTTCCTTCACCAAGAAAGACCTCTCCCGAGACGGCCTCCAAATGATCACTTTTGCTGACTCCAGCCCCTACAGCCGCCGCTCCTTTCTGCAAGTAGGAGGCTTGGGTCTTGGAGGCCTCTCCCTCTCGCAGTTGATAGGCTGGAGAGCCTCTGCTGCGAAGGCGGGAATCCCGCTCAAGAACAAATCTGTGGTCTTTCTCTTCATGCATGGCGGCCCTCCTCAGCAGGAGACCTTTGATCCAAAAATGGACGCCCCAGCCGAGATTCGCAGCTCCACAGGTGAGGTGAAGACCTCCATACCGGGAGTTACCTTCGGCAGTACGTTTGAAAAGCTGGCTGAGCGAGCCAACCGGCTCGCTATCGTCAGGTCTTACACCACCGGAAATGGGAACCACGATATAAAGCCCATCGTAGGAAAAGATTCTCTGGGGGCCAACATTGGCTCACTCTTTTCCCGGATCGCAGGGGCGAATGTTCCCACCACTGGCATGCCTCGGAACGTCGCCCTTTTCCCCCGGGCTGTCGATGCTGATTCTCAGGAGCGGGTCAAGCAATTCGGAAACCTCCTTGCACATGGCACAGTCGGAGCCTCCTGTGCGCCCTTCGCTCCGGGAAGTGCAAAAAACGGCCTGCAGGGGGACATGACGATGTGGATGTCTCGACAGCGCCTTGAGGACCGCATGTATCTTCTCAATAAGATCGATAACCTCAAAAGGGCCATCGACAACGGGGCCGCCGATGGGCTCGGGGAGCTTCAGAAGCAAGCGGTTAACATGATAACCGGCGGCATCTCCGAGGCCTTCGACCTCTCCGGAGAAGACCCCAGAACTATTGCGCGTTACGACACCGCGCCATTGATTAATCCAAACTCAATCAGCAAATCCTGGAACAACCATCGGAATTACCGGGACCATGGACAAACCCTCGGCAAACTCATGCTACTGGCCCGTCGCCTCTGCGAACGCGGGGCCGGATTTGTCACCGTCACAACCAACTTCGTGTGGGATTTCCACTCCGATAAGAACAACGCCGGCGCTGCAGAGGGCATGGATTATTGCGGAGTCCCATTTGATCATGCCGTATCGGCCTTTCTCGATGACCTTCATGAACGCGGTCTAAGTGATCAGATTCTCCTCGTGTGCTGCGGAGAAATGGGTCGCACTCCAAAACTTCAGAACAACGGTGGCCGAAACCACTGGGGTCGACTCGCTCCTCTCATGCTCGCGGGGGGGGGACTACGGATGGGGCAGGTAATCGGCGAATCCTCTCCCGATGCGGGAGAACCAGCTTCAAACCCGGTAACGACTGAAAATCTCATCGGAACCATAATGCACACCCTGCTGGATGTTGGTCAGGTCCGCCTGATGGAAAATCTTCCCCGTGATGTCCATCAACTTGTCACCAGCGCCCTTCCGATCAAGGGCCTGAGCTGATCCTTTCAGATTACTGGATCGTCAGCAGGCTCCTGTTGGGACATATTATTCTTCAATGAACGGCATTGAAGACAAGCGCATCCTCGTAACCGGAGCTAGTTCAGGAATCGGTCAGGCGATCGCCATCCGCCTCGCTGCAGAAGGAGGCCGGGTGGGAATCAATTACTTCCGGAGTCAGGAAGGAGCAGAGGCAACCAGAAATGAAATCCAAAATGCTGGCTCCCGGCACTCCCCCATCCTGCTCCGGGCAGATCTCGCCGACGGGAGTGCGGTGGACGCCATGTTCGATCAGTTCCTGGAGGAAATGGGAGGAATCGATATCCTGATTAACAATGCTGCATGGCAGGTTGAATCTCCCAGTCATGAGACCTCACGTAGCGATTTTGAGTCTATCCTCGCCACAAATCTTACGGGCGCTTTCCATTGCGCACAACGCGCCCTCTCAGATCTTCGCCAAGGCGACAGGACCGGAGTGATCATCAACATCTCAAGTGTTCATGAAATTATTCCAAAGCCCGGCTTCATCGGTTACTCGGTGAGCAAGGGCGGCATGCAGAATCTCACGACGACTCTCGCCTTGGAGTATGCTCCACATGGCATCAGGGTCAATGGCGTGGCTCCCGGCGCTACCATTACTCCCATCAACCGTGCGTGGATCGACGATCCAAAGGCTCGCGCAGATGTAGAGAGCCATATTCCCATGGGTCGATCGGGAACTCCTGAGGAAATGGCTGGCCTTACGACCTACCTGTGCTCTGACGAAGCTTCCTATATCACAGGGCAAACTATCTTTATTGACGGAGGACTGACGCTCTACCCGGAGTTCGGCACCAACTGGTCCTCCTGATTTCCTCTCCCTCCCCTGCTGAGCCCCAGACTATTCCTCCGGTTGGAGCACCGCCGCGTGGCGACCAGCCCGCGGATCCCCGGCCGCATGCAGAAGATTGCTCTCCCGGTCATGCACCAGCATGACGGGAGCGGCAATTGCCCCACCCGCCGCTCCAATCCGGTGACCGCGGCCGGAAAGGTCTCTGACTACCGGCTCCCGGATGGTATCCTGCAGGGTCACCTGCCCCAGCCCGGAAATCTCGCGCTTCCGGTCCGGTTTGAATGAGTTTTCGTGGTGCCGGGTGCTGAAGCGCGCGCAGGACACCGCCTCCTTAGGACTCATTCCAAATTCGATCACATTCAGCAGACAGTTCAAGGTTGTCTGGTCCTGCAGGTCTCCCCCCGGCCACGCTGATTGCCATCACAGGTGCTCTATCCTTGAGGACCAGGGTGGGCGTCAGAGTAATTCGGGGACGCTTGCCCGCCTCGATCCGGTTGGGATGCCCGGGGGTTGTGTTGAGACTACGAAGGCGATTGCCGTGAGCAACTCCGAGAGTGCCGCAGATGTTGTAGGGATTATTACCGCTCGGCGTAGCGGAGACAAAGTTACCCCACTTGTCGGCTACCACACAGGTGGTGGTACCACCTGGACCCGGGCGATACTTACCGGGTTGGTCAGCAAGCGCCTTCATCGCCACCGGGTTTCCCGGGCGAACTTCCAGAGACGCCTTCCCCATATCGATCAGACCCCGCCGTAGGTCCCCGTAAGTCTGGGATAGTAATTGTTTCATGGGCACGCTCACGAACCGGGGATCTCCGTAGTAGTAATCGCGGTCAGCAAGTCCGAGTTTCAGGGCCTCAACCAGAACATGGATATAGTCCGCAGAGAGATGCCCCATCTTCTTGAGGTCAAATCCCTCCAGAATCTGCAAGGTCTGACACAGGTAAGGCCCCTGGGTCCAGGCCCCACACTTATAAACCTCGTAACCGCGGTATTCCACCATCACTGGCTCCTCAATCAGGGTCCTGTGGGCTGCAAGGTCGGCCTTGGTTAAAAAGCCACCTGCCTTCTTGTAATAGGCAACCAGCTCGTCCGCGATATCGCCGGTGTAGAACCTCGCCCGGGCTTTCTGAAGATTCTGCACGCGCGTTCCCTCTCGAGCCCGTTCCGCTTCTACCAATTTACGAAATGTCTCCGCCAGCGCATCGTACCAGCCCTCCCCTCCTCCTTCGAGGATGCGCAGGGCGGGGGCTACCACGGAGGCAAAGTCCACCGTCCCGTAGACCGAGAGTGAATCGATGAAGAGTCCCACCGCTCCGGGGACCGGAACCGCTTTGATCCCGCCCTCTTCCGGGATAGCATGCTCGTAGTACCATCTGATACTATCCTTGCTAAGCGGAGCACCTCCCAGCCCCGAGAGGGTCTTTACCTCTTTCTTCTTCGCATCGTAGATCATGAAGGGAACTTCCGCCCCGATGCAGAACATGCCGTAGTCCATGATGCTGGCCACCAGCATGGTTGCCACCGCCGCATCCACTGCGTTACCCCCCTTTTCCAGAAGCTCAATCCCAGCAGCTACCGCCTTCGGATTTTCTGCAACCACCGCGCCCCCTTTCCCGGAGGCGTGCCAACCCAGATGCTCCGCTCCGTGCAGGGAAGATGATACCAACAAAGATATCGCCCATCCAAGTCGAAGGAATTTCATGGCACTAATTTATATCCTCACTCCCCGCGGAGACAGACAACTCAGATGAATACCAACGACCTTGAACGCACAAACCTGAGACGCAGGTTCAGCACGGCGGCCGAGCATGCGACCGACTTCCTAGTCGGTCGTGAAGGGGGACGCAGGAATACCCTCCTTATTGTAGAGGTTAATCGTTGCTGGATTTGACTCGTACCCGAAGCGGACATGCTTGGGATCCTTCACGCCTTCCTTCCATACGACCACCGTCTCTCCATCAATTTTTGCATTTGCCCAGTGCCACTGGTCGTCAGCTCCCTGGATAGCAAAATGCCCAAGCTGGCCTCCCCCGACTTCCATGACTGGATTCAATCCCTCCTTGCGTCCCGTGATCAGCCCTGAACCCACATGATCAAAGCTGATCCGGATAGTATCTCCTTCTTTCTTCATGCTCTTGTAGAGAGGCCCTGAATACACAATATTCTTCCCATAATCCTTAGCCAGAGCCCAGAGCGCAAGGCGCTTGCCCACATCCTGCTTGTTCCTAGGGTGAATATCACGCGCATCTCCTACATCGATGATGACTGCCATCCCCGTGCCGGGCACCCTCAGAGCTCTTCTTTGACCTTCCCTTACAGGACCCCAACCACCTCCAGCGGGGTTTGCATTCGGCCCTTGAAAATTGGCCAGCTGAACCCAGTAAAATGAAAGCTTGTCGTTCTTGAAAACTGAACGCCATCCGTTAACCAGCGCTTCCTTGAGGTATTCGTAGCGAAGACCATCACCAGCATTCGATTCGCCTTGATACCAGATCGCACCGCGCACACTCAGCGGAACCAGAGGGGCAACCATCCCATTGAAAATCTCTACGGCTCCTCCCTTGGGACGGGGGCGATTCCCTCCACTCTTCTTTGCTGCCTCAATCGCATCCAGATTTTCCACATAATCCTTCAAATTTGGAACTGATTTGAAGCCCACTGGTGGTGTCCATGGCTCAATCCGGGTTCCTCCCCAGTTTGTCCCCACCAGCCCAATGGGAACCTTAAGGCTCTTCTGTAGTTCTCTTCCAAAGCTATAACCTACTGCGGTGAATCCAGAAATCGTCTGGGGCGAACAAACCTGCCACTGGCCTCTTGGATCATCCATTGGCTCGGCATTACGAACATGTCCTGGAACATTGAAGAGACGTATCTGCGGATGCTTAGCCCCCGAAATTTCTTTGTCCGCATTCATGGACTGGCGAACGCTCCACTCCATATTCGATTGCCCGGAACACAGCCAGACCTCACCAATCAGGACATCCTTCAAGGTAACCTTATCAGCCTCCTTAGAACCCTGCACCGTAATGGTGTGAGCCTTCCCATCGGCTTTCATAGCCGGAAGCTCTACCTTCCACCGCCCGGCATCATCCGCTTTCACGAGCGCATTTCCCCCTCCTGCAACCCCTACGATGACCTGCTCCCCGGGATCCGCAGCGCCCCAGATTCTAATCGGAGCCTCCTGCTGGAGAACCATATGATCTCCAAAGATCTTGGAAACGGACACCTCGGCGGAGGCATTGGAAAGACCTAGAAGGAGCGCCGCGAAGGCAAGACCAGTGGCCGGAATAATGCGAGTAATGTTCATGATCATAATGGAACTCAATGAGTTCCTCCCAAGCCACAGGAAAAGCACCTTCCGGTCAAACTGCGAATTCGGCTACCTGCAATCAAAAAGGATCAGGATCGCCGAATCGGATTAGTTACCGGCCCTATTTCGCGAGGTTTCGTGGATTCAGGACCCTGAGGACGATTGATGCCCAGCTCAGAAAGCTCGATTTGCAAAGGAATGATCGCACCCTTCTTTCCTCCCTTCTCGCTGATTTCACCGGTTAATTTGGTAATCCATGTGAAGAGCACAAAAATCGCTATGAGGGCACCCGGAACCAACCAGAAACCGGCCTTCCTTGAAAACCCGATCACTCTTGTAACCGAGGAAAAGAGAAGAAGGAAAAAACTGCTCAGGGAGAGCAGGGTCAGGAACATGGTGAGATGGCCAAGAGCTTCATCCACTTCCGGGGATTTACGATTCACAAAGGAGAGCGCAGAAAAATACAATGCCAGGCCAACAAATGGAAGGAGGACCAGACCCGTGGTAAAAAGAACTCCACGTACAATCACCCGTCGACCATGAAGAATATTAAGGGTAACGAGGACTCCGAGAAGCAGGAGAGCAAAAACCGAAAGTTCTGCTGCTACCGCGATGTGATCTGAAACCTTCGCGCTTCCGGGCGCACTCGGACCAGGACTTCCGGCAGGCCCGAGAATACCACCAAAGAGATGACCGCTGAGGACATTCGTCCCTCTCCAGAAAGCCAGCCATCCCGTGACCGGAAAGGCCATCCACATGAGAAAACCCCACGTCAACATCGCCTCCTTACCCATCGCCTTCATTGCTGCCGGCTGCGAGTTCATCGGATCAGAGAAGGCAAGGCTCAGAGCCCCCCTGCGCCCCAAGCCGGCTCCAACTCTCCCAGCCTGACTCCCAGCCTGACTCCCACCGGAGCGTCCTTCCAAAGGACTTCGGCCCGCCATCCTGGGAATTCCGGGGGGCGCATCAGGCAACTGGAACTGCGTCTTACATCCCGGACAATGGGCAAACCCGCTGGAGAGCTCGACCTGATAACGGATTTTCGTTCCGCAATGCGGACATTTGCACTTCAGGTGCATCTCGTGGAGCATCTCAGGAGGCTGATAGAGTGCCAAGCGGAAATCGAACGGAGTAGCACCAAAATTGCTGGTTATCCCTTGCTCAACAGAGCCTTCTCAAATCCGCACCAGCTTCCCCGGCTTGTCACCTCTCTCCTCTCATGCTTGGATCCGTAAGAACGTCTATGAACTGGCACTACCTGCCCATCTTTCTGCTGTTAACTCTGGTTACTCAGGGCCAAACGCCAGAGGTCAGCTTCAATCGCGATATCCAACCGATATTGGCGCGTAATTGCTTTGCTTGCCACGGCCCTGATGAGCACGAGCGCAAGGCAAAGCTCCGCCTGGACACCGCGGAGGGCTTTCTTACAGGCGGGTCAAGCAAGGAGCCAGTGACCGTGGCGGGGAAGCCCGGGGACTCAATACTGTGGGAACGCATGGTCAGCAACGACCCCGATGAGATCATGCCTCCGCCTGACTCTCACAAGGAGATCAGCGCTGAAGAGAAAACCCTGGTCCGGGAGTGGATTAAGCAAGGAGCAAGATACGAGGGCCATTGGGCCTTCATCACCCCCTCGCTGCCAGCACTTCCTGACATAGAGGAAGAAAACCCGATCGACAGGTTCGTTGGGGATCGGCTCTCGAATGAGGGATTAGCATTCAGTCTCGAGGCCGACCGCCGCACTCTCGCCCGGCGCCTTCACCTCGACCTGACCGGACTACCTCCTTCGAAGCAACAAATGGCGGAATTCCTCTCGGACGGAAAAGCTAACGCCTACGAAAATCTGATCACACGGCTGCTGAATTCTCCTCACTTTGGAGAGCAGCTAGCCCTGCCCTGGCTTGATGCTTCCCGATATGCCGACACGAATGGCTACTCAATCGACGGTGGGCGCGATGCCTGGCTCTGGCGGGACTGGGTTATCAAAGCTTTTAACGAGAACATGCCCTACGACCAGTTCCTGACCGAACAGTTGGCTGGCGACCTCCTCGAAAAACCCTCCAGCAGTCAACTCATCGCGACGGCCTATAATCGGCACCACTCAGTCACGCATGAAGGCGGAACTATTGGGGAAGAAAATCTGGTCAACTACGCAGTGGACCGGGTGAAAACAACAGGAGAGTCCATCATGGGCCTCACCACGGGGTGTGGGCAGTGCCACGATCATAAATATGACCCGCTCAAGCAGGTGGAATACTACAAGCTTTTTGCTTTCTTCAACACTCTCGACGACCACGGCCATGACGGAGACAGAGGAGTAAACCCCCGTCCTTTTATTGAGGCCAAGACCCCCCTTTCCACTGATGCGGAAGTAGCCTCAGTAAAAATTGAACTTCAGCGAGCGGAAAAGGAACTCGCCTCTCCCGCTCCAACCCTCCAGGCCACTTGGGAAAAAGATGTCGCACACGAACTGAAGCGCATCGGTCAGGAGTTTCAATTGATCTCCCTCGACCATCTGACCGCCACCTTACCCAATGGCGACCCTAATCGGATTCAGGTCAAAAAGGATGAATCGGTTGAAGCTGCAGGAGGAGACTTCTCGGCCTATAATGTTTGCTGCCGTATTCCCGAAGGAACAGGAGTCGTAACCGGATTGCGCGTGATGTTCGAACCGGCGAACAGTGGCAAGGTTGGCTTCGGGGGTAAGTCGATGCCCGGCGGATTCGTGATGAGTACAATCACACCGTGCTTCAATCCCTTTCCTGCCAAGAATATAGATCTTAATACTGCCACTCCCTACGATCGGGTCACTGCCTCCTCCTTCAAGCCCGGATTTCGCCCCGAGCTCGTTCACAACACCAGCCGCCGTATAGGTTGGGCCCCAGCTCTTTCCGAGGTGGATAAAGAGCAGCATCTAACCATTACCTTCCAGGAGCCCATCGACACGGCCAACCAGCCCTATCTCACAACTGAGCTCGTATTTAATTATGGGGAGGGAGCCTCTCCCAAAAAGTTCCGCCTCGCCTTGATTAAGGGGACAGACGATACCTCCATGCTGCCAGAAGCACTCAGGAAAGCTATCACGCTTGCCCCAGAGCATCGGACGACTAGCCAGATTGAATTTATCCGAGATTATTTCAATGCACACAGCAGGGCAAAATCTCCGGCGCGGCATCACGTTTCCAATCTAAAAAAACGACTCGAGGTCCTGACCGGAAATCACCGAATCATGGTGATGAACACATCTAAAAAACCGCGGGTAACTCACGTTCTGGAGCGGGGTTTTTATGCGGACAAGCGTCAGGCTGTCAAACCGGGCGTTCCTGCATTCCTACCCGCTCTTGAGGTGCCAGATGATCGTGATCTCAACCGACTGGATCTGGCTCGTTGGCTGGTGCGGCCTGACCACCCCCTTACCAGCCGTGTTGCGGTCAACCGTTTCTGGCAAATGCTTTTCGGGCGCGGAATTGTAGAATCCAGTGCCGACTTTGGCACCCAGGGCAAATGGCCTGCCCACCCGGAACTTCTTGATTGGCTGGCGCTCACGTTTCAAAATTCTGGCTGGAACGTAAAGGACCTGATCCGCAGAATTGTCACCTCTCGCACCTACCGGCAGAGCTCTAACACCACTCCTGAGCTCCTCGAACGTGATCCCTTGAACGAATTCCTTGCTCGGGGCCCACGTTTCCGCCTGTCAGCGGAGATGATCCGGGATCATGCCCTTGCAACCTCTGGACTCCTTGTCAGACGAATCGGTGGCCCTAGCGTAAAGCCCTATCATCCTGGAGATCTATGGCGGCAGGTCAGTCATTATGGATCCACACCTGCCACCTCGCAGACCTATGTGCAGGATCACGGGGAAAACCTCTACCGGCGCTCGATCTATACCTACTGGAAACGAACCCTTCCTCCACCAGGGATGGCGGCTTTTGATGCACCTAATCGAGAAGCCTGCACTACCGGGCGCGGAGTGACCAACACTCCCCTTCAGGCCTTCATCCTCATGAATGACCCTCAATATGTTGAGGCCTCTAGGGCCCTGGCCCAGCAGCTCCTCTCCGAAGAAGAGTCAGACCAGGAGCGTCTGTTCCGAGCTTTCGAACACGTAACCTCCCGGTCACCACGCCAAGATGAGCTAGAGATACTCAAAACCGCCATCGCACGCGAAAGAGCTCGCTATCGTGGTGACCCGTCGGGTGCACGGAGCCTTCTTGCGGTAGGAGAATCACTTCATAATCCTGGTCTTCCGGCAGCAGAACATGCCGCCTGGACCAACCTCTGCGGACTACTCCTCAATCTCTCGGAATCGGTAACCAGACGCTGATATGATGACCGATCTTCCTACCATCCTGAACCGTCGCGCCTTTCTTGGCACGGCGGGAAATAGTTTCGGGGCGGCAGCCCTGACCGCCATGATGGCGAAAGGAGATACCAGCTCACTCCCCCACCCTGCCCTTCGACTAGCCCCAAAAGCCAAGCGCGTCATTTACATGTTCCAGTCGGGTGGGCCATCTCATATCGATCTCTTCGACGGCTCCCCCTTCCTCATCAAGAACCACGGCAAGCACCTGCCTCCGGAAGTCAAAGGCGAGCAACGGGTAACTGGTATGACCGCCGGGATGAAGAACTTTCCTGTCGCTAAGCCTGTGGCACCAATCAGACAGTGCGGACCAGCAGGCGCATGGATCTCAGACCTCCTGCCATGGACTCAGAAGATCGCCGACAAGATCTGTCTTGTCCGATCCATGAATACGGAGGCGATCAACCATGATCCTGCGATCACTTTCATCAACACGGGAACTATGCAGCTAGGCAAAGCGAGTCTTGGGGCATGGCTCAGCTACGGGCTGGGTAGCGAAACCGAGAATTTCCCCGCCTACATGGTAATGCTGAGCCAGGGAACAGGGAAAAATCCCGGGCAGCCGATTTACTCGCGCCTCTGGGGGAGTGGGTTTCTTCCCTCCGAACATCAGGGGGTGCTCCTGCGAGCCGGCGCAGATCCTGTCCTTTACCTCGATAACCCCCCGGGCGTGAAACGTCCCCAACGGCGTGGCCAACTCGATGATCTCGCAAGACTCAACCAGGCATTTGCCGAGCAAACCGGTGACCCCGAGACTATCGCAAGGATTCAAGCCTACGAGATGTCATACCGGATGCAGGCAAGTGTCCCTGAACTAACAGATCTCAGCAAGGAACCAGACTCGACCTTCGATCTCTACGGACCCGAATCTCGTAAACCGGGAACTTATGCGGCAAACTGCCTCATGGCTCGTCGTCTCGTGGAACGCGGCGTACGCTGCGTCCAGCTCTTTCATCGCGGCTGGGACCAGCACATCGCGCTTCAGTCCCAGCTGCCCCGGCAGTGCCAGGACACCGACCAGCCCTCAGCCGCCCTTGTCCTCGACCTCGAAAAGCGGGGCTTGCTCGACGAGACCCTTGTCATCTGGGGTGGGGAATTCGGACGCACGGTCTATCAGCAGGGCCAGCTGGACAGCACCGGAGCGGGAAGAGATCACCATGGGAGAGCCTTCTCTATCTGGATGGCTGGAGGTGGCATCAAGGGAGGAATCACTCACGGAGAGACCGACGACTACTGCTGGAGTGTAGCAAAGGATCCGGTTCATATCCGGGATCTCAATGCCACCATCCTTCATCAACTAGGCATCGACCACAACCGCCTCATCTTCCCCTACCGGGGACTCGATGAAAAAATCACCGGCGTAGAGCCGGCCCATCCCGTGAAAGAAATCCTTACCTGATACCACCATGACCCAAACAATTTTTCTGATGCTCCTTCTCACCTGCGTCTGCACGGCGGAAATAACCGTCAGAGTGAAAGGACCCGCGCGGATTCCTCATACCTCGGATGGACCGGTCACTATACAGCAAGGCGACAGTAAGGATCACACTCGCCCCTACATACACCCCCTTCGCTCGCCCGACGGCAAACACGTCCTCACCCAGTTTTCACCTGGTCACCACAAGCACCAGACCGGCCTTTACTGGGGCCAGACCCGGATCAACAAGCGGGACTTCTTCCACAACTACAGGGGAGACTACTGGAAACATATTAAAAATTGCCTGGGTAATAATTCCATGGAATTTCATTCCCAGCTTCTTGATGGCAAAGGCACCCCAATGCTGGGAGACCGGCAGCAGTGGAATTACATCCCGGGCAAGGACCACTACATTCTAGACCTTAAGTGGACTGGCACCGCCATGCAAGATGTCACCATCGGCAAGTATTCCTACGGGGGACTCTTCCTGCGTATGCCGTGGAAACGAGGCATCAAGGCTGCCTGCCTCAACAGCGAGGGGCACAAAAACCAGCAGGGAGAAGGCAAATCAGCCAAATGGGTTGACCTCGCGATGCAGATCGAGGGCATGGAGGAAATGGCTCATGTGGCCATGATCGACCATCCTGCGAACCCGGGTTACCCTACCCTCTGGAGAATCGACGGTCAGTTTGGAGTCGGCCCCGCCCTCGCGCGGAGAGGCGACATCCAGATCCCCAAGGGCAAAAGCGTTACCTACCGCTACCGTCTTGTTGTCTACGAGGGGAATGACTTCAGGGCACCACTCGTCGAACAGGCCATGAAGAGCTTCGGGCCTTGACGAGGAAGGGCCTACAATAGACCGGCCGAAACCGTGCGCACTGAACCAACTTTCACCGGCTGACCCGTGTCAGCCGAGGCTAGGGCCGCGAAGCACAATTCCAGAGACTTAAGATTACTTGTCGCACTGTTATTCGGATCACGACCCTCTTCGATCGCGC
>JAQWTV010000140.1 GCA_029242545.1 Roseibacillus sp. | reverse complement strand
AAAGGCTCCGGATTGCACCCAAGCTTAGCCGCAAGCTCAATCCCCAACGGCGCACAAAGGACTGCAGCGGGCTTGTTCAAAATCAAAAGGCTCAAGGCAGCCGCCATGAAATAAAATACCCACAGGGTCACATGTGGCCCCCACCCTCCTGTCGCCACGTAGAGCTGTCCGGCCGCGATCTCGAGAGCACCGGTTCGATCCATCGCCGTGCCCAGTGCGATCATTCCCGCGATCAAGACTAGAACCGGCCAGTCGATCGAGCTATAGGCATCCCGAGCGGTAAGCACTCCCGTCAACACAAGGAAAGCCGCTCCTCCGAGGGCCAGCACGCTGATTGGAGCAAGACCGGTGGCAGCAAGGAGAACCACCATGAGAATCGTTCCCAGAGCCAGTGGGGCCTTGTGGGGCTCGACGACCTCATCTTGGACCCCCTCGAGCAAGATGAACTCATCCTTTTTCCTCAAGTTCTCCAGCGCCTCGGAAGTTCCCCGCACAAGCAAAATGTCTCCCATCCTGAGTTCGAGGTCCGCGATTTCGCGCTGATGATGCCGCCCACGCCGCTGCAAAGCGAATACCGAGACATCAAAACGTTCGCGCAAACCAAGTTCCCGGCAACTCTGGCCAATGAGAGGAGATTCCGGCGCAACCATGAGCTCAAACAGAGTCATTTCCACCCGTTTCACCTCAGATCCATCATCATGAAGATCAGGCGCGATACTGATTGAGTGCTGTCGGTCGAGCTCAAGAATCTTGTTCAGTTCACCGCGGATCAGGAGAATGTCACCTTCATGAAGAGGCATATCTGCCTCCAAACGCTGGACACGATCCCCACGAATGAGTTCGGCCACCTTGATCCCAGCTGATGCAAGTGGTGTGTCTGCAAGGTTTTTCCCTATCAGATCCGAGTCCAATCCTATGCTCACCTGCGTGATATACTCCTTGGCCTCATCCGCTGACAGGGTTGACGCGATCGTCGTATGATTGGGCAGCAGACGCCATGAAAAGAGCAGCAGGTAGGCCATTCCTACCAGGACGATGACGATGCCTACTCCGGTGAACTCAAACATTCCCACTCCGAAACCAATCTCTGCGGCATAAGAAGCGATAAGGATATTCGATGAAGTACCAATCAGTGTACAGCTTCCGCCCAGCATTGAGGCAAACGAAATCGGCATCAGGAACTTGGACGGACTAGCTCCAAGACGCGCGCATACAGTCAGCACCGCCGGTATAAAGACAACCACTACCGGGGTGTTGTTGATGAAGGCAGACATGAAGCATACTGCGCAAAGGGCCATGGCCATGAACCGCATGGGGCTCCCCCGCGAAAAATCTGCCAGTTTTCCTCCCAGAGCTCTAACCAGACCACTCCGCATCAAGGCGGCACTCAGGACGAACATCGCAGCAATAGTCACGAGGGCCTCGTTACTGAATCCGAGCAGAAGATCCTTTGGCTCCAAAATCCCAAGAGCACCCAGCACAACTACAATCAAGAGCCCTACGATGTCTGTCCGGACCCGGTCGGTGACAAATAACACCACCGTGAGCAACAGCATCACGTATACCACTATTACTTCCCAAGTCATTCGTGCACCGCTAGGAATGCACCGCCTGCCGTGAGTGGTCAATCTGAACCGCAGCTCACCGCATCACGATCTGAAACAGGAGCCTTGCTAGAGCGTGAAATTGGGACTCTGCCTGAGGAAGCTCCGTGGATTTTCGTAAATCACTTTTTCGACAAGCTCGCCGGAATGTTGGCGCTTCTTCATCTCCAGGGCACATTTGATGACCGCCAGAGGATCAGAAATTCCCCAGTCACAAGCAGAATTCATCCATATGCGCTCCATTCCGAATGTCTCGAGGATGTCGATGGCTCTACCCGGCGTACATTTTGACTCAGGATACAGCGTCATCCCCGCCCAGAAGCCCGCATCAAGAGCAATGGCAGCGGTATGCTCTTCGACATGGTCGATAACTACACGATCAGGATTGACCTGAGCATTTTTCAAAGCGTCCACGATCAACCGCGTCCCCTTGAGCTTGTCCTCCAGGTGAGGGGTATGGACGAGGATGGGGAGATCACGCTCCTTTGCGAGAGCGATGTGCTCCTCCAGAATCGTATGCTCGTTTTTCGTATTCTTGTTCAGGCCAATCTCTCCAATCCCAAGCACGGTAGGCTGATCTAGGAATTCCGGGATGATAGACAATACCTCTCTTCCAAAAACAACATCATCGCTTTCCTTCGGATTGATACAGAGCCAGGTAAAATGAGGGATCCCGAATTTTGCAGCTCGGGCAGGTTCATACTGAGTTAACTGACGAAAATAATCCTTGAACCCCTCTACTGATCCTCTGTCGTATCCCGCCCAGAAAGCGGGTTCACAAAGGGCCTCACATCCGGCCTGCGCAATAGACTGGTAGTCGTCTGTGGTCCGACTGACCATGTGAGCGTGCGGTTCGATATAACGCATGATATTCTAGAGTGTGCAGGTGAAAGTTGAGGCTATACTTCCTATCCTTGGGGTGCACCGTAAGCAAACTGGATCGTGGAGCTTTCCACCGGCTCTGTTGAATGATCAGAGAGTGATTCCAGAACGGCTTTGGCGCGGGGTTGATCCCCCGGATTCAACATCGCCTCCATAGCCTTGAGAAAGCCTGAATGACGAAAGTCACTGTCTCCCTCATGACGATCGAGCCGGTCAAGAAACGCGGCAATGTCGATCAACTTGTAGCGAGCATCCATAAAATAGAGGTCGAGGATGTCTGTCTTACTGGGCATGAGCAGAATGTAGCCACCAGGAAAAGAATTCTGAAGGAGTAATTTGGCATAAAATCTACTGGCTCATTGTCGTTTCCCGGGGAATACAGGTCCGCACATGGGAGAACGCGACTTGGGAATACAACCTTTTGACCTTCTGATGAAGACTTGGGGGCTCACGAATACGAACTTGGTTGAAACTTCACCCGAGCAGCTCACCCACAAGCAGGTAAGGCGCGCCCGGTCGGGACGCCAGCTCACTCTCAAGATGATGATGAAAATCAACCGCACCTTCAATATCGCCATCTGGTCGAAGCTCGATAGTGAGCAGAAGGAAAAGTTTATCGAATATGGGCATCGAGATCTCTTCTCCTATGCCAAGGGCCATGAGAGCGGATCCCCGGACCCCAACAAAGAACTGGCCGCAGAGATTCGGGGTTGACCACGGCTCCGGCCAAGCTTCACTCGGTCCTCAACTCGTACTTTTATGAACCTTTTCTCATGAAGAGAATCTTGTCATTACTTCGTTCGTATCGTGCATCTTGATCACAACCACCACCTGTCCTACTGCACGAACATCCATCCAGCTGAAACGTGGGTGGAAACCCTAGGCGCACTACAGGAGCATACCCTGAAGGTTAGGGACAAAGTAAGCCCGGACAACCAGCCCTACGCAATCGGCCTTCGACTCTCTGCCGGTGCTGCCAGAGAACTAATGGAGGGTGACAATCTTCCGTCCTTCAAGGCGTGGCTCTCCGAGAACAGGAGCTACGTGTTCACCATCAACGGGTTTCCCTACGGATCTTTCCATGGAACCCGCGTCAAGGAGAACGTCTATCGACCCGACTGGTCCTCGCCGGACCGGCTTCTCTATACGAATCAACTGTTCGATATTATCTCTCAATTGACGCCAGAAGGAGTGGAAGGATCCGTTTCAACCCTGCCAGGGTCATTCAAAACCTTCGAAGCAGACGAGTCTGCCATCTTCAAGCATCTCGAGGCCTGCGCGCGACATATCGATCTGCTGGCAGAGCAAACTGGACGGGATCTTCACCTCGGACTGGAACCAGAGCCTCTCGGTCACTTTGAACACACCCGGGACACTGTTGACTTTTTTGATCGCTTCCTCGACAGCTCTGACGATCCGGACCTCCTTCTCCGCAGAATCGGGATTAATTACGATACCTGCCATTTCGCCGTGGAGTTCGATGACTGTCATACCGCTCTCGATACCTTTCGGAGGGCCGGATTACGCATTTCCAAAGTTCACCTTTCCAATGCGCTTGCCTTCGACCTCGACACACCCAGCGCCCTTGAGGCAATCGCGCAATTTCACGAACCTACCTACCTGCATCAGCTGATAACCTCCGGAAACGGAACCCATTTGTATTTTACGGACCTTCCGGAAGCTCTTACGGAGATCAGAAATCCTGCATTCGTATCCCACGGACAGCAAGAAGCTCGAGTGCATTTTCACATCCCTCTGTATGCAGAACCAGAACCTCCCCTCCGATCGACAAAAGATCATGTCGCTGATCTCCTTGATTACCGCAGATCCCATCCGGAATTCTGCTCTCACTTCGAGATTGAAACCTACACCTGGGGCGTCCTCCCGGGAGACCTTCAGAAACCAATTGTGAGGCAGATTGCTGAAGAATACCGATGGGTCCTCTCTCAACTCTAACTACGGCCGCACTGGTCCTTCTGCCACTTGAGAGAAAAGAGTCAGCGTTTTCTTGATCTCCTTTCCATTGGGCGAGTATCCAATCTCCCCACTGTCTGGTCCAACGTCCTCACGGGTTTTCTAGTGGCGCGATGCTTCCACGAAGCCCCCGAAAACATGGCCAGGGAAATTGGCCTTATCATTCTCCTCCTTGGAGCCACCAGCTGCGCCTACCTCTTCGGCACCTTTCTAAACGACTGGAAGGATGCTCAGTTTGATGAGAAATATCGCCCCGAGCGTGCCATTCCAAGTGGTCGCTGGTCCCGCCGGGCGATTGGCAGTATCGCACTTGCCCTCGCAATCCTCGCCACGGCCTTTCTTGTCCCCCTTAGCCTGTCCTCCGCCATCGTTCCTCTCCTTGGGGCCGCACTTCTCGCAAGCATCGTCTGCTACACCATCCTCCACAAGAAAACCCCGACAGCAATCATTCCAATGGGCCTGTGCCGGGGACTCCTCTATCCTCTTGGCTTTTTCGGCGCCGCAAACTCGTCTCCCGGGCTGATTCAATCTAATCATCCGCTTCCCATGATCATTCTTATCGGCATGGGGTCTCTCGTCTATGTGGCCGGACTCACCCTTGCAGCCCGTTACGAAAGCGGTCCCGCCGGAGGAACCATCCCCCGACTCACCCTGCGCCTTCTGCTTTTCGGCTGCCTTCTCACTCACAACTGGTGGTGGATCAGCGGGAAATCCGGAAACCTCGGGGGAACTTCTGCCTTCCTATCCGCTCTCCCCGCTCTCGCTGTCTTCGTCCTCTGGACTGCCCGTAGCCTCTCTATTCTCCGCAGATCTGTCCCAGCATTCGTCTCGCGCTCACTCGCGGGAATCTGCCTCGTGGATCTGCTGGCCTTTCCAGGAATCACGATCATGTTGCAGACATCCAGCGCCTCCGTAATCTCCTGCCCAGCCCTTCTCCCCTGCCTGCCCTTATCATGCATGGTCCTATCTCTGGTTCTCCAGCGAGTTGCCCCCGCAACCTGAGTCCCTCTGGAGAACCCGACAGGAATGCCTCACCTTTCATCCCGGTTTGACGACGCACCCCCACAGCAGCGACAGGGGGAAGACCTCCCTGCAACTTCCAGAACGGTATTCCCATTTCCTGCTCCGGCGAAAAAGCTGGTTCCTTGCTATTCTTACTATCACGACCCTGCTGGCCGTTGCCGGACTGACTCAGCTGCGTTTCGATGGTGAACCACGCGAAATATTCAAGCAGGGAGATAAGGAATTTGCCCTCCTCGAGGAATACTTTGAGCAATTTGGACCGGATGACAACGGCATCGCTCTCATTGTGGATGGGGAAATATTCAGTAGCGCGTTCGCTCGGGCCCTCAGGGGCTTCAGCAGTGACGTAGAAAGCCTGCCTGACGTCTTGTCGATCATGAGCCTTCTCGATGTCCCGGGCCCCAACGAGGAGCCCCTCCTTCCATCTCCGGATTCAGACCCGCTGCTTTTCGAGCAAGCGCGGGCCTTTGCGCAGGTTCATCCCTTCGCCTCGGGGCAACTCATCTCAACCGATGGAGAAACGATTCTGGTCACTATTGAGCTGGTAGAGGACGGACCCCAGACCATGGCTCGGGTAGCTCCGATCTACGAGGGTCTTCTCCAACTTCGTCAGAAGTGGTTTGGAAACCTCTCCTGCACTGCAAATTTTACCGGCAGCGTTCCAGTGAGGGTAGAAACCCTCGCCAGCCTCCCGAAAGAATTTTTCGTGACCAGCTCCCTAGGAGCACTCCTCGCCATGCTTGTCGCCCTTGGCCTTTTCCGAAGTCTGAGCGTGACCCTCGTCGTCGCAGCAGGGCCCGGACTGGCTGTTCTCTGGACTCTTGGCCTCATGGGATGGATCGGATTGAAGATTGATGGAATCAGCATTCCGCTGCCAGCGATCGTATTCGTCGTCGCCTTTGCCAATGCCGTTCACATCATGATTGAGATTCGCCGCACGAGAGATTGCTCGCGCTCGGAGGCAGCTCGGCGGGCAACCAGCCTCCTCGCCACCGCATGCGTCCTCACAGCTCTCACCACAACCATTGGGTTTGCCTCTCTGACTCTCGCTGAAACAGGTAGCGTTCAGAGATTCGGACTTGCCACCGCCGCCGGGTCCATCCTCGGGTTGATCTCAAATATCACTATCGTTCCACTTCTGACCTCTATGATCCGCCTGCCGGCCGGGCGCGCTGCTCGACAACCTGGAGACGAGGCTACGTCGAGGGAATCCCTTACTCTCATTGCGCGACTGGTAACATCTTTCTCCCGACCACTCTCCCTGCTTACCCTGATAGTCACCGCAACCCTCATCTGGACCGCTACCCAGTTAAAGTCAGATATCGTCTGGACGGAAACTCTTCCCCTCGATTCCGAGATCAACCGGGCCTCCGACCTCGCTGACGAAGCGTTCGGGGGCATAATGCAGGTCCCTGTCATCGTGACCTGGGATCAGTCCCTTTCCTTCAGTCACCCCCGGACGCTGGAACTTATCGCCAAGGTTCAGACCCTCCTCGAGGCGGATCCTACCTTTGGGCCCTCGCTCTCCATCCTTAATTTCATGCCCAAGTCCCTACGCGCTCTACCGGCAGGAGCCCGCGAGCAGATCTTCATGGAGTCAATGCCAGCCGCGCTGTCTGCCCGGATGCTCAAGCCTGATCTGAGGCGAACCGTAATCAACGTCCGCCTGCCAAACACTGGAGCAGCTGCGACTCGCCCTGCGGTAAAGACTCTCCAAAAGGATCTCCAGAACCTGGAGCAGCTGTATCCGGACTTCTCCCTGCATGTCACCGGCTCCGCCGTGATTGCCGCGGAAAACATGTCCAACGTGATCAGGGATCTCGTGCGGAGTCTCTCCTTTGCCTCCATCACCGTTTTTCTTGTTCTCACCGTGGCCCTGCGCTCCCTCACTCTGGGGCTTCTCAGTGTCATTCCCAATGCCTTTCCCCTGCTTTTCAACACGGGCCTTCTCTACTACCTCGACCAGCCTCTCCAGATCAGCAGCGTCCTCACCTTCAGCATCTGTCTCGGAATTGCGGTGGATGACACCATCCATTTTCTAATCCGCTTTATCCGGGAGCGCCGGGAAGGGGCTGACGTTCGTGTTGCCATCGACCGATCCTTTCGGACGGTGGGCGTAGCTCTCCTGATTACCACCGCTGTAATCTCCAGTGCCTTCCTGGCCGCGACCTTCAGTTCGATGCCCGGGATCTCTTTTTTTGGAGTCCTTGCCTGCTCAGCGATGGTGGCGGCCCTCCTTGGTGATCTGGTCTTCTTACCGGCCCTCCTGAACTGGGTCATGGGACGGAAAGAAAGGCAAAGGCAGGAGAAGATACAGCAGAGGAAGGGACTTCGCCTGTAATCGAGCGAGATGATACTACGCCTCCAACCCCGGGGCTGAGTGCTCGCAACAAAGACGAGGGCTGACAATCAAGGATATCCGACTACAGTTCCTTGGTGGTTTCGCGTATTCTACTCCTCGTTTCTATGGCGCTCTGCCTTGCGCTCTCCGGCTGCATCGAGGGCGAGGAACAAATCTGGCTGAGCGCGGATGGTTCGGGCCGTATTGAGGCCCGTTACAAGATGCCCTCTGCGGTAGCAAAAAGAATCGGGGAACCAGCCGAGCTGGTCAGGGTCCTGCAGGAAGCTGCAGAGCGAGATCCTCATGTCGAAATCACGGACCTTACCTACACTACCGAGGGCGGCGGAATCACCCTTACCTTTTCCGGGACTTTCGATAACCTGAACAAGCTTGCCTCCTTTCCTCAACGACAACTGCGGGATGCTTCGAAACCCGATAAGCGGGTTCAAGCCGAAGTCCTCTTTGGGGAATCAGCCATGGTCATCTCAGATGACAACATCACCTATGATAGGGAAGTGGATATCAGTTGGCTTCTGCAATCGACCCCGGCTACAAAATCGATTGCGAAAATGCCGGCCCTGTTCGGCAAATCCAGTCTTACCTTTATACTGAATCTCCCCGGAGAAGCTCAGGAATCGAATGCCTC
>JAQWTV010000031.1 GCA_029242545.1 Roseibacillus sp. | reverse complement strand
GAGCCGAACCCTGACGGTCCGCCGCTTTCAAAGGAGGAGCTGAAAGAGTTAGAGCAAAACGACATTCTGAAGTTACATCAGGAAAAGCGAGTGTGGTGGGTGAAGCAAAGGCAGGATAATGTGGAGTTTGCCGGTATGCTTGAAGCGACGGACGAGAGTCTGGGCCGTATCCGAGCCAAGCTTGCGGAGCTTGGCCTGTCTGAAAACACGATTGTGATTTTCACAGCGGATAACGGCGGAATGTCTGCGTCGAACCAGTATCGGGGCACCAATCACCCTCGCAAACGGCTCGATAGCCGTTTCGCTTCTTCCAATCTCCCGCTGCGCGGTGCGAAAGGGTGGAACTACGAAGGTGGGATTCGAGTGCCTCTGATTGTCCACTGGCCCGGGAAAACCAAGGGCAATACCATGTCGCATGCGATGGTGACCGGAACCGATTTTTATCCGACCCTACTGGAAATGCTTGAGTTGCCCACGCTCCCCAAACAGCACGTCGATGGGATGAGCTTTTTGCCCGCGCTCCAGGGTGGAGATCACGACCGCGGTGCGATTTACTGGCACTTCCCACACTATAGTAACCATGGCTACCAGAGTCCCGGGGGAGCAATCCGATTGGGGAACTACAAACTTCTGGAGTATTACGAAAATGGCAGTGTGCAGCTGTTCGATCTCGAGAACGATCTTGGAGAGCAGAATGACTTGTCAAAGGTGAAGCCGGCAATTGCGGCAAAGCTGTTGAAAATGTTGCATGACTGGCGACGCCGGTTGGATGCGAAGATGCCTCAGCCCAAGGCCACGGCCTCCGTGAGGAACAAGTGACGCCCATCCCGAATGTCGGCTCTCGAATAGGACGAAATCATGAAATCGATTCTCACCGGAATTCTTTTCTGCCTGACGTCGTGGATCCCATCGTGTGGAGCCGAGGAATTACGAGAAGTCGTCGTCAGTCATGCGGATAAGGGGGGCGTTCTTCAGCTTTTTCGGATGAAGGAGGACGGGACTGGTAGTGTTCAGTTGACTCGTTCGAAATCTGGCTGCCGCATGCCTTCTATTTCACCGGATGGTAAAAAGCTCCTCTATGTGGAATCGGGTAAGAATTCACTGTCCCTGTGGATTTCGGATATTAATGGCAAGAAGGCACGCGCTCTGGTGGAGGAGGGCATGAATCTCCTTCCTTCATGGCTTCCAGACTCCCGCCATATCGTCTGGATGAAAGTGAGGCAGGGGAGCAAGGGGCAGGACCCGGCATCCAATAGTCGCCTCTATCTTCTGGATACTCGAACAGGCGGATCCCGGAGGCTCTTCAGCGATCCGGAGCAGATCAAATTCAGCAACGCCATGCCCTCGGTGTCACCTGATGGTAAGCAGGTGGCCTTTGTTTCAAATCGCAACGGCCCCTTCAGGGTGTGGGTGAGCAGTCTGGACGGAAGCAAGGCAAGGCTTATCTCTCCTGTCCTTAAAGAGATGGACCAGAGCCTCAATTTGCCAATCGAGCAGAAAGTTCCGGTATGGTCTCCTAACGGAAAATGGATCGCCCATTGGGAAGGGGTGGAGATGATTCATATGAGTCCCTACACTGGAATCAAGAATCCGGAACGAGATCAGAAGATCTCGAAAACCTTCAATGTCTGGGTTGCCAGCAGTAAGGGTGGGAAGCGAAGAAAGGTGGGGCCGGGAGATGATCCGACGTGGTCCCCCGATGGATTTGTGACCCGAGCGTTTCCTGATCCCGAACGAGGCGGACCAAAGGTCGTCGTTGAAACTGCCACTGGCAGCAAGGATTTGCAGATTGTGCCGCCGCGGGTGAACTGGGGCCGATTCGCGTGGGTGCCCAAGTCGCTCCCCTGAAAGACCGGGCCTTTTATGGCTGGGGCACTCTGGGCAGCCTCCGGGAGGGTAGGTCCATCATCCTTGCGGAACGGGGGATGAGCGCGTAAAAGCTGCCCCTGATCCCATGCAAACGACATTCGGAAAATTCCCCCTGAGGCGTTTACTCTCTCTTCTTGCCCTCTTGGCCTGCCTGGGTGGAGGACAGCTTCATGCCCAAGCGTCAAAGCCGAGGGTGAATAACGAGAAGCCGGAAAAGGGAAAACAAAGTAAGCGTATTCATCCCCATGCGCTGAAGCTGATCCTGCAAGGGAAAAACAAGGAGTCGATCTCCTACCTAAGCTCGACCGCGAGCAAGGGAGTTAATCAGGGACATACAAAAATGCTTCTGGAGCTTGCTGAGGAGAAGCCCGGAGCGTGGAAGTTTGATGCCAAAAGCTGGCCCTGGGAGCGGACCCTTCCGAGCACTTCGCTGAAGAAGGATGCGCCAGTCGATAAGTTCACTATCGCTTTCGGAGGAGGAGCGGGATACGTGCCGGCAAATGAGCGGGTGTGGGATCGCATCAGGGAGATTGACCCGCGGGCTCTTCTTCTGCTGGGAGATAATGTCTACATCGATGATCCCGAAAGTCCGGAGATGCAGCGCTTTCATTATTTCCGACGACAGAGTCAGCCAGAGTGGAGAAAGCTAGCCGCAAAAGTTCCGATTTATGCTATCTGGGATGACCACGATTTTACAACTAATGATGGATGGGGCGGGCCGGCTGTTGATAAGCCCGCGTGGAAGCGTGAGGTCTGGAGAATCTTCAAGGAGAATTACGACAACCCCTATTATGGAGGTGGTGAAGAGCTGCCCGGGTGCTGGTTTGATTTCGAGATCGGTAAAGTGCGGTTCATCATGATCGATGGACGCTATTATCGTGAATCTCCCAAGGAGGGAGGGGACCCGTCGATGCTTGGACCCGCCCAGATGAAGTGGCTCAAATCCGTTCTTTCGAAGAAGCCTGCGACTTTTACGGTGATCTGCTCAAACGTTCCTCTTGCTCCGAAGGTCAAACCCGGATCGAAAGATACCTGGGATGGCTACAGCAGAGAGAGGAGTCGAATTTACGAGTATATTGCGTCCCAGAAAATCCCCGGAGTGATTGTGCTGTCTGCCGATCGGCACCGGTCAGATGCCTATCGGACTGATACAGAGATCAAGGGCATGTATCCGGTGTATGAATTCAGTTCCTCGCGCCTGACCAATCAACACGTGCATCCTCTGATTAAGTCCTCGCTCTTTGGATACAATGAAAAGCAATCTTTCGGGCGGGTAGACTTTGACCTGGAAGCCGATGACCCATCGGTCACCTACACGATTGTGAGTATTGATGGGGAAGAGATCCACTCGCTGAAGGTGAAGCGCAGTGAGCTGGAGTTGAAGTGATGTTTGGAGGGCCAGAGGCGCCCCTACGAGTGAGATGTATTAAGGAGAGGCAAGAGGGTATGCATATGAATATGGATCAATTGTCTCGCCGGAATCTTGCCGTGTGGCGCGTGTTTCTGAGCCTGGTGGTGGCGCTGTGGTTATTTCCGGCGACACTCCGGGCAGGTTCTCCCAATGTCGTTTTAATCTATATCGATGATCTTGGGTATGGAGATCTGGGGTCTTACGGCTGCAGGGATATCCCGACTCCGAACATTGACAGGTTGGCAAAGGAGGGGGTTCGGTGTGCGGCGTCCTATATTACGAATCCGCCCTGCTGCCCTAGTCGTTGCAGTATGCTAATGGGGCAGTATGGCCAAAAGTTCGGGAAGTATGGCATGTCGAGGGGGCTCTCTATACCGGAGGACCGTCCGACGCTTGCCCGGTTTCTCCAAGGAGAAGGCTATGTGACGGGGCATATCGGCAAATGGGATATTGGGAGCAGGAATCAGGGGCCGCTTCAGACAGGATTTATGAAAGCGGCAAGGACTCCTCCCAAAAAGCAGTATACCAAAAAGGAGTTGCTAGGTCTCTCGTCATCCTTACGCAGGAAATTGGAAGAAAAGAACGGGCAATCAAAATACCACTGTATTGATAAGGACGGCAATACGGTTTGGCTCACTGATCACGATGGGAATTCCATAGTGGATTTTGTTCAGAGACATAAAGACGAGCGCTTTTTTCTCTACTGGTCGCCCGAGGCGGTACACTCCTTCAATACGGAGGTTCCTGAAAGGCTGATCAGC
>JAQWTV010000029.1 GCA_029242545.1 Roseibacillus sp. | reverse complement strand
AAGCCGAAGATTCTGCGATTTTTCCGGGAGTTCTTTGGCTACCACCGCGCGCCGGATATTTTCAAGGACGCCAAGCGCTTCCACAATTATGACTGGGGTAAGGTGCCCTATCAGCTGGTACATGAGGCCGATCTCCTAGTGCTGCATATTGTGAATCGAGATAAGGATGTGTTGCGTGAGCTGCTGACTACGAGAAAGTTTTTTGTCGGGCACTTCGGACCGGAGAAAGAACCAGAAGAGTTAGAGGGACGCCTCGCAGCGTTGCGCCTGCTTCACGACTACTGGAAGGATAAGCCTTGGAAGGAACTGAAGTACGAACTTGAGCCTGAAGTTCGTGCGGACATAGAGGGCTTACATCCCTATTTTCGAACCCAGCCGGCAAAACACAGAATGAGTGGGGGTTTAATCAAGGACTACATGGAATACTTGCCCGTGTGTTACCGAAGTGGGATTCGCCCGATGCTGGCACAATTCACGCTTATGGAGGGCGAGCGTGAACGTAATTTGACCTCTGCGCATGACCAGCGTTTCTTCCTGGGTGCCTATAACCTGAAAATCGATCGATTCGACTGTCCGACCGAGCAGCCGTTCGAACTTAATCCCAAGGAGCGAGTCGGACTCCTCACTCATCCTGCCTGGCTTATCGCACATTCAAAAAATACCGAGACTAACCCAATTACTCGCGGAAAATGGATCCGTGAGCGGCTTCTTGCAGGTCACGTTCCGGATGTTCCGATTACCGTAAATGCGGTGGTCCCTGAAGATCCGCACAAGACCCTGAGGGAGCGTTTTGAGCCGACGCGACAGGCCGAGTGCTGGCGCTGCCACAAGAAGATGAATCCGCTAGGGATGACATTCGAGTCTTATGATGACTTTGGACGGTTTCGGACTAGGGATAAGGTCAGCGGAAAGCTTATAGACGCAAGTGGCCGCCTCGATTCGACTGGCGATTCGGAGCTGGATGGGGAAGTTGGAAATGCGATCGAACTTGTGGAGCGGCTTGGTAAGTCCCGCCGGGTTCGTCAGTCCTTTGTGCGACACGCCTTTCGCTATTGGATGGGTCGCAACGAGATGCTTAGTGATGCGCCAACCTTGATGGCGGCCGATAAGGCTTATCTAAAGAGTGGAGGTAGCTTCCATGCTCTCTTGATCTCGCTATTGAGCTCTGATTCCTTTGTTTTCAGAAAGCAGGTTGAAGAATGAAATCACCGGGTAGATCGAGACGCAATTTCATCAAGGGGATTTCTCTTGGCGGTGGAGGCGCGTTGTTGGCGCCGCTGATGCGTCAGCTTTCGGCAGAGGCCGCTGGGGAAGTGGATGTATTTCCGCAACGGTTTGTGTTTCTCGTGAAATCGAGCGGTCTGACTCCTACTGCGATTACTCCAAGTTCCCTGCTCAAAAAAAGAGTGGGTTCAGACTCTTATTTCCGGGCCGCATTGAAGGATCACTCGCTGCCGAAATCACTTCAAGCGCTCGAGCCGTTCAAGGATCAGGTTGGAATCGTGCAGGGTTTTTCCGGTAAAATGTGTCTGGCCGGGCATACTTCCTATTTTGGAGCGATGGGAGTCCACTCTTCTCCAAGTGAGACATCCAGCGGTAATCCATTACGAGCTACAATCGATACCCGTCTCTCGTCGAGATACCCGAGTCCATTCGGGCATATCGGGCTGGCTTTGCGCGGACGGGCTGTCGGTGGCGCGGGTGATCCCATCCCGGAAGGAACCATTTATCCTGGGATTTCGGCGTTGGCTGCAGGAAGGGAGCTCCCATTCCAGGCAAGCCCGGATCAGGCCTACGACCAGTTGTTTGGTTCTGCTACGGGCTCGGCCCAGGGTCGTAAGCGCTATGCCCTAGAATCTGGCATGCTTGATTTTTTATCCGAAGATATCAGGCGCTTGCGGAGGGAGGTCCCGGCTACGGAGCAGGACAAACTTAATCATTATCTAACCGGCTTTGAGGAGCTGCAGGAGAGGCGGACCAAGCTCGCGGCGATGAGAGATGCCATCAGGAAGTCAGCGCCAGAGTTAACCGAGATATACGAATCAGATCTTGGTATTGACCGTCTTGAGTCGCATTTCACGTTGGCAGCCTCGTGTCTGATTGCCGGGCTCAGTCACGGCATAACGATCCGTCTGGACAATCTTGAGCATGTCTACGCCGGGCTCGGGTTGACCGAACAAAACGTGCACGCCATTGGTCATGGCACTGGCTCGAACGGGAAGACCTCCGAGGAATGCCGCGATACTATCCGATCCTACCACATCAAACTGATGGCAGGGTTGGCCAGAAAGTTGCGGAGCATTCCGGAGGGGGATGGAACCATGCTCGACAACACGATGATTGTCTACATGAGTGACGCTGGCGAAGCTCATCACGGGGCGCTGCACGAGTGGCCGTTCCTGATAGTGGGCGGGTGCGGTGGGCGCCTATCGATTCCCGGTCACTATATCAGGATGCCAGAATACGGGAAGGTAGGTCACCGCACGATCGGCAATCTCTACACTTCAATTCTCAATGCATACGGGGACCCTATCGGACACTTTGGAGATCCAGATTTCGAATTGGAGCGCGAGGGCCTTCCGCAGCGAGGCCCGGTGGAGTCCTTGATGTCGTGATCCGGAATAAGTTTCGATGGGACGTGTAGAGAGTGTTTTCGCCAAGAGCCGTTGTAATAGCTCCGGGCTGTCGCCTCATGGTTGGGTGCCGAACTATAATTGCCGGGTCGGGATCTGACGCTTAAAAGTGTTGCCGGTCGGCAGATAGGTTGTGTGTACGGATGCGCTAGGCAGCATTCATCTTCTGAGCGAGATACTGCTCCAGGCCAATCAGCCCGATCAGGTCGAATTGCGATTCGGCCCAGTCGATACTTTCTTCGGACTCGACAACCATTCTCTCCATCAGGTCGCGGCTGCCTGCGTCTTTTTTCTCGATCGCCAGAGATACAGCTTCGTTATACGTCGCTACTCCCTGTTTCTCGAGGGCGTAACTGTTCTCGATGTGTTCGCGAGGGGTAGCTCCGACCTTGATCTCATTGTAGCGAGAGATCTCCGGGGTTCCCCCCAGATAAAGGACCCGGTCGATGACTTCTTCAGCGTGCTTCATTTCTTCAATCGACTCATCGTAGAAGTGTTTGGCCAAGGCCTCTAGTCCCCAGTCCTTACACATTTTGGAGCTGATGAAGTAGAGGTTGATAGCTGTTAGTTCAATTGTGAGTCCTGCGTTGAGGGCGTCGATTACGTCTTGGTCTCCTTGCATGTATATGATGGGTTACAAGGGGACGATAGGTCCTCCTTGATTAAGGCCAAGGGATAATAGGGAAGTTCGTCTATTGTTACTGAGACCTGTTCTCAAAGGTCCGACGAAGGGGCAACGCTGGGGGCGCGCGCTAGAAATGTCAGTGGGTAGAGGGCAGCAAATCGCGGTGCTGCCCTCTCGCCGAATCCACTGCTTACCAAGTTGCTTGCGCAGCCTTGATCTGTTCTGCGTTTAATCCAAATGCTTCTAACACGCCGGTAGCCATCATCTTGTTGCCATCGGGATTCATGTGGACGCCATCAGAAGTAAGAAGCTTCCCGTTTTTCTTGTCGCTGCTCGCCTCGATGATGGACTGCATACCGGCGTTTAAGTCAGCAAGAAGACATTTCTTCTCTTTCGCGAGCTCTTGGAGAAAGTCGTTGTAGGTCGAAAGCTTCTTGTTGTTGGCATTATCCTTGTCCTCTCCGATCATGGTGGAGGTAAGAAGAACCACTTTAACCCCGGCCTCCTGACACCGGTCAACGATCTTGGTGATATTGGTCTTGTAGTCGGCGAGGTTGACGCCGCGTTTGCCGTGCCAGACGTCATTGACGCCACAGCTAAGGGTCATCCAGTTGGGCTTTTTGCTCAACACGTCGCGCTCCAGCCTGGCGAGCATCTGATTGGACTTATGACCGCTGATTCCGGCTGGGATGGCAGAAGCCTTTACGCCAGCTGACTCAAGGCCTCGGATGGCGAGTCGGACATAGCCGTTAGGTCGGGCTCCCGCCTGCGTGATGGAATCTCCGAGGAAAGCGATTTTTTCGCCATCTTTCACGGCGATATCAGCCATTGCGGTCATTGCGACTGTAAGTAAGGCAGAGGTTGTAAATGCAATTCGGGTCGGGGCTCCAACCAATAGTCTATTCTTTGTTTTCATTCTTCGAGGTGTTGATTATTTCAGATCCGCGAGCCTGCGGATTCGGAGATGTGCCGCTATCAGGGGTGAGGAGTCAACGCCAATCGCCGCTGGGAGGTTCCGGATTGACTGCAGGTTGATACGCGAGCAGGAATACGGGCATGCCACATTTTTGTCAGCGCTCCAAACTGTCAGTCCTCCTGGCCTCTCTCGTGCTCTCATGTGGGTTGGCTTTTTCAGACGACCGATCCGAAAACTGGTCTCAGTTCCGTGGCCCTGGGGCGAGGGGTGTTGCAAGTAATCCCAACCTCCCGGAAAAATGGTCTGCTACCGAGAACGTAGAATGGAAACGTGACCTGCCAGGGCGGGGATGGTCTTGTCCGGTAGTCTGGGGTAAGCGCGTTTTCCTCACGACCGTGGTTAACGAGGGTGTCTCAGAAAAACCAAAAAAGGGACTCTATTTTGGAGGAGAGCGCCCCAAATTTCCGGAAACCGTTCATCATTGGAAGGTCTATTGCCTGGATCTGCACAGCGGGAGTGTGCTCTGGGAGCGGGAAGTGCACCGGGGTAAGCCTGAGTCTGCCATTCACGTAAAGAATAGTTATGCTTCCGAGACTCCGGTCACGGATGGAGAGCGGGTCTACTGTTACTTTGGGAACCTCGGAGTCTTCGTTCTTGATATGGATGGTAACCCGCAGTGGTCAAAAAGATTCACCCCTCGGAAAACCCGCTATAGCTGGGGAACGGCGGCCTCTCCCGTGCTTCATAAGGGGCGGCTCTATATCGTGAACGATAATGAGGTAGATTCTTGGTTGCTGTCTCTTGACGCCAAGACGGGAAAGGAGGCATGGAAGGTAACCCGGGACGAAAAAAGTAACTGGTCGGCTCCACATATATGGGAGAATAAGAAGCGCACGGAGATCGTGGTGGCCGGCAGTGGTCGGACGGTCTCCTATGATCTTGCAGGTAAGGAGCTCTGGTGGTGGCGTCGCGGGATGTCGAGTATTACGATCGCCACGCCCTATTCATCGTCAGACCTGCTCTACGTCAGTTCGGGATATGTAGGAGACAAGAAAAAGCCGATTTATGCGATCAGGCCCGGCGCCCAAGGAGATATTTCTATCAAGCCCTTCAAGAAGACTGATAATGACTACGTCGCGTGGTGTAATTGGGAGGCGGCTCCATACAATCCATCAACCCTGCTCTACCAGGGGCAGCTTTATTCGCTCCTCGATCGCGGATGGTTGCGGGCCCTGGACCCAGCCAGCGGTGACTTTATCTATGAGCGTAAACGCCTTCCTCCCGGGGCTGGCTACACGGTTTCGCCCTGGGCCTACAACGGCAGGGTTTTCTGTCTGAATGAGGATGGTGAGACCCGGGTCGTAGAGGCGGGGAAGGATTTTAAGTATCTCCATACCAACAAGCTCGCGGAGGACGACATGGCGATGGCCAGCCCGGCGATAGCCGGAGATCGGCTTCTCATCAGAACCGCCGCTCGAATCTATTGTATCAGGAAATAAGTCTGGGAACTTCTTCCTCGTTAATTCTGGCGCTTGAGGTGTCTTATGGGCATTGATGCAGGGCTTGCGATTCGTCCGCTGCTAAGCTCCACGATAGTCACCTGCACGGGAGATCCTATTTCGTCGAGACGCAGTTCATAGGTCTCATTGGCCTTGGAATCGAATCCAAATGGGGCAGCGCCACGGATCGTGCGTCTTCCTCGCTTAAGGGTGAAAATGACGGTGCCAGCGGGAACGCGATACCTGCGAGGGGCCAGGACCTTGTAAGGTGTTTCAAAGCGCAGGATCCACCCGTTATGGTGGTTCTCTTCGGGACCGATAAGCCGGCGTCCGGTGAAAGGTTCTTCCGCCGGCATGACCACAAGCGCAAATCCCGACTCTCTGGTGACCCGGTTCGAGGAGTGTGGTTTATCTGCACAACCGGAAAACAGCACGATGAGGCCGAAAGCCCCCGCGGCGGAAATTGAAGAAAAGATGCGCACGGTGTGGACAGGTATCAATGCGTCAGCACATATGATATGAAAAGGAACCTTTGCTATTTCTGCGAGAAGCAACTCGAAAAGGGTATATTTTGTCAGCGTATCAGAGAGAGGGTTGGAAGGACTGCAGTTGGTTTGCTACAATCCAGAGACGAAGTTGCCTTGTCTCCAGCTGCGCTGTAGGAGGAAGGGTCCTAAACTCGTATGCTTAATTCCCCATTTTTTTCATGATACGAATCCCCACCCCGTTTTTTTGTTGTGTGCTTACGGCGGCTGTCTTGCTTGTTGGCGAAGCAGCAGCTGACAGCATTGGTATCAATTTTAACAGCAACCGTGATGCTGCTGTTGCGGAGATTGGGTCATCCGAGTCCGCGGGTCTTCCTGCCGTTGCCCAGGTAAACTGGAACAATACTAATGGAGGATCGTCAGCTACGGACGGAGCCAGCGGTAACACAGGGAATATTCTGAGCCCGTCCGCGGGATTGTTGGTTGATGACAGCGGTAACCCAGTGGCAGTCACCGTGAGTTGGTCATCTAATGGAACGTGGAATACCAATAACGGTAGTTCCAATGGGAACGCCAAGCTGATGAACGGGTATATCGATGCGATAAACGCTGGAGGCCTTGCGAGCATTGACTTGGCGGGTATTCCCTATGCTCAATACGATGTCTACGTGTATTTCGGGAGTGATGGCAACGGCAGAACGGGATCCGTTTCCAGTCCGACTGCCGGCCAGGAGTTTTTCTTCACATCGTTTTCAAATAGAGGAGGTTTCGATGGCGGGAATTACCTGCTTACTGAGGCTACTGCCGGGAATCCCGAAGCGAATTACTGTGTGTTTCGTGACCAGACTTCGGGAACTTTCTCTGTGCAATTGAATCGTGGTTCCAGCAACTCAGGATTCCATGGAATTCAAATCGTGGGAACTGCCGTGCCAGGTGCACCATCGGTAGTAACCAATCCGGCCACTCTGGTCTCCTCTGATTCTGCTCGTCTTAATGGTGCGGTCACCGACGTGGGGTCTGGAGCGCCGGCGGTGACAGTGTATTATGGAGATAGCGATGGCCTTACTGACGCTGAGGACTGGGATTCCGCGGTTAATATACAGGGCAGACAAACAGGCGCCTTTTATGCCGATGTCGCCGGTCTTCTCCCCGGGCAAACCTATTATTACCGGTCTTATGCGTCGAATGCATCTGGGTCCGGGTGGTCAGCCGTCAGCGAGAGCTTCCAGACAGGAGTAAGCTCGCCTGCTATTGTGAACCTGCCTCCAAGTGAAATCATGACTGGCAGCGCTCGAGTGGGTGCCGAGGTGACGGCCACCGGTGGCGGAATTCCCTTGGTGACCCTTTTTTACGGGGTGAGCGATGGGGGTAGCTCCGAGGCGAACTGGAGCAACTCGGTCCAACTGGGAGTTCAGGAAGGATCAGCGCGGACGGTGCTGACCGGATTGCAAGCTGGAGTGACCTACTTTTACAGGGCGAGGGCAACGAACGAGGGGGGCACCAGCTGGGCGCCTGTCAGCGAGAGCCTGATTACCGAGCGGCCCGCTTCCCCGGTTGTCGTCAATCGTAACGCAGACAGTGTGCGGGGTGCTTCGGCAAATTTACGGGGCGAAGTGACGGATACTGGATTCGACGCACCTGTAATTACTTTTTACTATGGTAGAAGTGATGGTGGATCCGATCCGGAAGGCTGGGAGCAGTCCGTGAGCATCGGAGAGAGAACAGGGCGATTTTCCCTTTTTGTCTCAGATCTCGAACCGCTCACCACCTACTATTTTCGGTGTCGCGCAAGTAACGTGGCCGGTTCGGCATGGGCCTCATCCAGTGAATCGTTCACCACGACAGACCTGCTCAGCAGCTCCCTGGTGATCAATGAAATTCATTATGACCATGAACCCAAAACAGAGCGGGGAGAATTCCTCGAGATTTTCAACCCAGGGGACTCACCCGTGCTTCTCACGGGGTGGCAGCTGAATGGAGCTATTGATTTTGATTTTCCTGAAGGGACATCGATAGAGGCTAATGGCTTTCTCGTCGTTGCCGAGGATCCGGGGGCAATGCGATCGATTTTTGGTTTCGATAATGCTCTGGGGCCATATTCGGGAAGGCTGAGTAACGATGGAGAACGCATTGAGCTTGAGGATGAGAATGGATCACTGGTGGATGAAGTGTCCTACGGAATCGGCTTTCCCTGGCCGACGGCTTCCCGGGGAGGAGGTTCCTCGATGGAATTGATCAATGAGGACCTTGATAACCAGCTCGGTAGCTCGTGGCGTTCTTCGGGAAGCGTGATATCCGGAGGTCCTCAGGTTACCTATGTCCCTGCAGGGGAGTCATGGCGTTATCGCAGGGGAACCAGCGAGGCCTCCAATCCCCCGGATGCATGGCGGATGCAGGATTTTGTCGAGGACGCGACTTGGTCGGCCGGACGGGCAGGATTCGGTTACGGGGATGGCGACGACGCTACTGTCCTCAACGACATGCAGGGCAGTTATTCCAGTGTCTTTCTGCGGAAGGATTTCAATGTTACGGGAGAGATTCCGAGGCAGCTCTCCATACGCGTCTACCATGATGACGGGGCGATCGTCTGGATTAATGGTGACGAGGTGGCCAGGGTGAGCGTGGACCAGGGAGATTTGACCTACCGTGGGATCCGGGCATCAGACCCTCAGGGGGGATCCGACGGTAGTGCGGTAAACAACCATGAGGCGGCGTGGACCGAAGTTCTTTACCTTGGTGCCCGGAATACCCTCAGGACGGGGACAAACACGGTGACAGTCCAGGGATTCAACGGGACCCTTTCCAGTAGCGACTTCTCACTCGATTGCGAGCTGAGAACACCTCCGCCTGGCAATCCGGCAATCGGGGTTCCAACCCCGGGAGGGGCCAACACGGTCTATGCCTCCAACGCCCCGCCAAATATTCGGCAGGTTGATCATTCGCCCTTACAGCCTGCGGCGGGGGAGGAAGTGCTGGTCACTGCAAAGGTTTCAGATCCGGATGGTGTGCGAAGGGTCATCTTGACCTACCAGCTGGTTGAGCCGGGGGCATATGTGCACAAGGAGGATTCCGCATACGAGGATGGGTGGATTCCTCTCGAAATGGTGAATGACGGGACCGGTGGCGACATTGCCTCCGGCGATTCCATCTTCTCGGTTACCATTCCCTCTGCCGTGCAGATTCATCGTCGCCTTGTCCGTTACCGGATCACGGTTGAGGATGAACTCGGGATTTCCCAACGCACTCCTTTCGAGGATGATGAATCTCCCAATTTTGCCTATTTCTGTTACGATGGAGTCCCTGACTGGTCAGGATCGAAGAGGCCGGGAGTTCTTCGCAATGAGAATTACCCTTCAGAAGCTCTGGAAAGCATTGCGGTGTATCATCTGATTACCAAGGAATCTGATGTGATCCAGTGCCAGTGGACCGGTCCGACGGACGGGCAGTATCGTTATCTTGGAACATGGGTATATGAAGGAAAGGTGTATGATCACATGCGTTATCGTATCAGGGGTCGTGCCTCCACCCGGCAGGTGGGGAAGAACAAGTGGAAGTTTAATTTCAACAGGGCCCGCCCCTTTGAGGCGCGGGATAACTATGGAGCTAAATACGACGTCAGCTGGGATAAAATCAATGGACTGCCTGCAACCAACCCGTGGTGGAGGAACAATGCTTCCACCGATGGGACAGTTTTCTGTGAATCCCTAGGGTTTCGATTGTATCAGCTGGCTGGAGGCCTCGCCAGCAACACCCACTTCTACCACTTTCGAATCATCGACCAGGAGGAAGAGGCCCCTTCTGACCAGTATGATGGAGATTTCTGGGGCCTTTACACAGCAATCGAGCAACCGGACATGAAGTTTCTCGAGGCCCGCAACATGCCCGAGGGAAATCTCTACAACGCCCATGGTGGATCCGGGTCAACAAAGAGGGCACAGGCTTCCACCCTGTCGGCTGATAAGTCCGACCTCTTCGCCTTTCAGAGTTTGCACAGCAGTGGGACTTCCCGGGCACAGTGGGAGGAAACGCTGGAATTTGACGACTACTTCGCATTCAACGCAATCAACCTTGCGATTAACAACTCCGATATGCGCCCGCAGGAAAATATTAACTATTATCACAATTCGGAAACCGGAAAATGGCATATCATCCCGTGGGACCTTGATCTGACGTTTGAGGATGCTCCTCACCTTGGGCGTGGGGACACTTCGGACTGGGAGAGAATTTACCATTGCCTGCAGTATCCCGTTATCAACCAGTCCTATCAGAACCGAGTGCGTGAGATACTGGACCTCCTTCTCGACAATGGCCAATCGAGCCACGCCGTAGATGAGTTCGCAGGGTTTCTGACCCGCGGTGGACGAAATAACATTGTGGAGGCCGGGCAGGCCGTCTGGGATTACCATCCCCGTAAGAGCAAGAAGGGGATATGGTATGCAAATTTCAACTCTTCTCTGCTCACCAGCCGGACCTTCGCGGGGTTGACTGAATATACGAGAGATTTTCTAACCGTGGGAGGCTACGGAAGAAGTAACCTAGCTGCCAAGTCTGCTGACAGCGCGATTCCGAGCAAGCCGGTTATTACGCATGTGGGTCCGCCCGGATTTCGTTCTGACGGACTCGTTTTCCGTTCGTCTTCCTTCAACGACCCGCAGGGTCGCGGGACTTTTGGATCAATGGAGTGGCGGCTTGGAGAGGTTCTCAATCCCGATTCTCCCAATTATACCGAGGGGGATCGATACGTTTATGAAATCGAGACTTTCTATCAGAGCCCGCGGCTCGAAACCTTTGAGCGGGATTTCACCTTTCCTGCGACGACCGCAAGGCCCGGCCGGACCTACCGTGCCCGTGTTCGTCATCTTGACAGCTCGGGCCGTGCCAGCAACTGGTCGGACCCGGTCGAATTCACGGCTGCTACCCCGCTCCTCGCGCCCTGGATCGAAAACCTGATGGTCACTGAAGTGCATTACAACCCTCTCCGGGCCAGTGCGTCTGAAATTGCCGCTGGTTTTGTTACCTCCGATTTTGAATTCATTGAAGTATACAATCGAAGCTCCTCCGAGACCCTGGAGCTCAGTGATATCCGGTTTACCAAGGGCATTGATTTTGACTTCCGGGACAGCAGCGTCACCAGTCTGAGTCCTCGCGGATTCGCGCTCGTGGTGCGAAACGCGGAAGCCTTCGCATCGCGTTACGGGGAAGGTCTGCCAGTGGCTGGTAGTTATGGTCCAGACAATCTATCCAACGGGGGGGAGAACGTGAAGCTTTCCTTCGGAGCTGGTTCCGCCATCAGGGAGTTCCAGTATTCGGATGAGGCTCCCTGGCCTTCCGCTGCAGATGGAAGTGGGTTTTCACTCGTCCTCGTGGCTCCAGACAGCTCCCCTGACCACACTGATCCTGCTAGTTGGACCACCAGTGTGAACGTGGGAGGCAGTCCCGGGGCGGCTGAGCAGGTTGCAACTTTTGCTGGGTGGAAAAATGATATTTTTACAACGAGTGAACTGGCTGATCCTGAAATCTCGGGAGATGCCGTGGACCTCGACTCGGATGGAATGAGTAACCTGCTTGAATATGCCCTCGTCTCCGATCCAAAGGTTCCCGACCCCGGGAACCTTCCCGATCTCATCATGGTGCCGGATGGTTCCGTAGTTCATCCTGCGCTCCGCTACCGGCGGCGTCCCGGGAGCGGTGACCTCGCATATAGTATCGAGTCCTCGAGGGATTTGATCAACTGGGTCCCGGAAGAGAGCACGGTGCTGGTCGATTCGAGTAACAATGGGGATGGCTCTGTGACAGACACGGTGAGGGTTGAATCTGCGTCGCAAGCCCTTGAGCGTTTTTTCCTCCGTCTCAGGGTTGAGATGAGGTGAGTGAAGGTGCCGTCCGGGCAGGCACGGGTTGCAAATTTTTTTCGTACTGTCAGGCTTCCCGAACCCCAGCCATGAACCGTTGTCTTTCAATCCCGGCGCTTGTCCTGAGTGTCATCATGTCTGCTTCTTGTGATGAAAAAGAGAGTAGAGGAGATGGAAGCCAGCTGACGAGGCAGACGGAAGAAGCTCAAAGGTCGCCGGTTTCCTCCAAACCGGAGGGAATGGTCAAGAGCCGACCTCTTGGTGCGCGCTCGGAGCAGAAAGCTGCGAGCCTTTTCCAGCGACTTGGCCCGGAAGAGACCGGGGTCACCTTCCAGAATAGAATTGATGTCTCACATCCACTCAAACGCCTTTACCATTCGGGGTTCGTGTGCGGTGGAGTGGCGATTGGAGATCTGACTGGAGATGGGTTGCCGGATCTTTTCTTTGCTAGTGGACCCGGTAAAAACAGGCTGTATCGTCAGGCAGGAGATTTCTTTAAATTCGAGGATATTACACGGAATTCCGGGGTCGATGGGGAAGAGGCCTGGGCAACGGGGGCGGCTCTGGCTGATGTGGACAACGACGGAGATCTCGACCTCTACGTCTGTAATTATGACTCGCCGAATGCTCTTTACCTGAACGATGGCTCCGGAAAATTCAGGGAAGCAGCTGAAGAGTTTGGGCTCGCGCAAGTGGATGCATGTCTCGTGCCGAGCTTCTGTGATTATGACCGTGATGGGGACCTGGATGTGTTTCTGCTCACCAACCGCTATTATCGGAAGGGAGGACGCCCCGTTGAGCCGCCTTTCGAAGAGGTTGCGGGTGGCAGGCCAAGGGTGAAACCAGAGTTCAGTAAATATTACGGACTGAAGGAAAAGGGTCCGGGTTCATACGGTATGGATGAGGTAGGACGACCAGATCTGCTTCTGCGAAATGATGGCGGGAAATTCACGGATGTCAGCGACGAATCCGGGATCAGGGTGGATGGCCACGGTTTGTCAGCAACATGGTGGGATTACGACCACGATGGACTGATGGATCTTTACGTATGCAACGATTTTGCGGACCCTGATAATCTGTTCCGAAATAATGGTGACGGAACTTTTACAGATACGATTACCTCGGTAGTAAATTACACGCCGTGGTTTTCCATGGGAGCTGATGCGGGGGATATTAACAACGACGGCCAGCTAGATTTCGTGGCCCTCGATATGGCTGCAACCACGCACTATAAATCCAAGATGGCCATGGGCGAGATGGGAGCGATGCGGTATGTGATTGAGAAAGCCATGCCCCGGCAGGTCATGAGGAATTGCCTCTATGTGAGTGTTGGAATGGGCCGCTATATCGAGTGTGCAAGCCTCTCGGGGGTATCGAGTTCGGACTGGTCCTGGGCGGCCAAGTTGGCTGATTTTGACAATGACGGGAAGGTGGACCTTTTCATCTCGAATGGAATGGCGAGGGATTTCAACAATTCGGACATCACCTTTACCCCAGCGGATCAGATCGGGAAGAGTGAATGGGATCACTATGAGAATACTCCCACGAAGCCGGAGCAGAACCTTTCTTTCAGAAATAAGGGGGATTATAAATTTGAGGATACAAGCAAGGCGTGGGGCCTTGATCACGTGGGCATGAGCTATGGCAGTGCCTACGGAGATCTTGATGGAGATGGAGACCTCGACCTCGTGACGGTTAATCTGGAGGAACCGGCAGGTATTTATCGAAACGGTTCCCAGAGGGGTAATTGTATCACCGTATCCCTGAAGGGGGTCCGCTCGAACAGTTCCGGGATCGGAGCACTGGTAACGGTTGAAGCGGGGGGTGTTAAGCACGTCCGCCAGCTCGTTCCCGTGAGCGGTTACCTCTCCAGTAACGAGCCGATCATCCATTTCGGGCTGGGCGAGGCAGAACGTGTGGATCGGATCAACGTGCGCTGGCCAGATGGCGGCGAGCAGGAATACAGTGGACTCGAGGCCAATTATCACCACGAGATTACGGAAGCAGGCGGGGAGCTGCCGGGCTACAAGCGCCGTGAGGAAGACCCGCTCTTCCTCACGGAAGAGCGGCTCAGCGGAATAGTACACAAGGAGAAGGTTTTCGAGGACTTCTCGCGGCAACCGCTTCTTCCAAACAAGCTTTCGCAGCTCGGACCAGGTGTGGCCGTGGCGGATGTCAATGGTGATGGCAGTGAGGATTTTTACATTGCTACGGCGCGTGGCCAGTCTGGTGCGATCTTCCTTAATGACGGGAAGGGAAATTTTCGACTGGGGACCACCTCTCCTTTCGATCTGGATGAGGAGACGGAGGGAATGGGAGTTCTGTTCTTCGATGCGGACTCTGATGGAGACCAAGATCTTTATGTCGCAAGTGGCAGCTATGAATATGATCCTGGGAGCCTGCTTACCCGTGACCGGCTCTACCTTAACGACGGGTCCGGTAATTTCATGAAAGCGCCTCCGGGTAGCCTGCCGGAATCGCGGGACAACAGTAGTTGTGTGGTGGCGGCCGATTTCGATCGTGATGGAGATCTTGATCTATTTGTCGGAGGGAGGGTTATTTCGGGTGATTACCCCGTTGCGGCAACGAGTCATCTGCTCCTGAATGAATCCAGTGACGGAGAGGTCCGATTTGTGAAGGCTCCGGCAGCTGTCGCTCCGGGGTTGGACCAGACAGGAATGGTGACAGGGGCCCTGTGGTCTGACGCTGATGGAGATGGCTGGATTGACCTTCTTCTTTCCCAGGAGTGGGGTCCAGTGAAGCTCTTTCGCAATGAGAGCGGCAAGCTGGTCGACGTAACCAGCCTGAGTGGTCTGCAGAAGTATACGGGATGGTGGAACAGTATAACCGGTGGAGATATCGACCATGACGGGGACATCGACTATGTGGTTGGTAACGCAGGTCTCAATACGAAGTACCATGCAGATGCCGGTCATCCAGTAATGCTGTATTATGGAGAGTATGGAGATGAGGGCAAAAAACGTCTTGTAGAGGCTAAGTATGAGGATGACATCATAGTGCCGGCTCGTGGGAAGAGTTGCTCCACCAAGGCCATGCCACATCTTGGCAAGAAGTTCGGGACCTTCCATCAGTTTGCCAAAGCAACTCTTCCCCAGATATATACTCAGGAGTGTCTTACTGAATCCCTCAAGCTTGAAGCGAATACCTTGGAATCCGGAGTGTTCATTAATGATGGAAAGGGAAGATTCTCCTTCCAGCCCTTGCCTAACATTGCCCAGTCGTCTGCGATCTTTGGACTATCACTGGTCGACGTGAACTCTGATGGAAGGTTGGATCTGTATGCGGTCCAGAATTTCTCTAATCCTCAGTTTGAGACCCCTCCATTCCGAGGCGGACTGAGTGTGCTTCTGCTGGGGGATGGACAAGGAGGGTTCGACGCGGTTCCGCATTCTGAAAGTGGATTGGTGGTGCCTGGTGACGGGCGAGGCCTGGCCTGCACGGATTTCAACCGGGATGGGCGCCCGGATTTCCTGATCGGTATTAATGACGGTGAATTGAGGGCCTTTGCGAATCGTCCCGGGCTCGCTGGACGGTTTTTGCGACTGGAGGGCACAGGAGGGAATTCCCATGCTGCTGGGGCCCGAATCATCCTTTTCACTGGGACTGGTCAACGGGTGACGGAAGTCTACCAGGGGAGTGGATATCTTTCCCAGTCTACACCGGTGATATTCCTGGGTCCCGATGTTACCCGCGTGGAGGTAACGTGGCCGGGATCAGGAAAGAGGACCTCAGCGCTTGATCTTGAAAAGGGGAGCAGAGAAACAGTGATCACAGAGCCTCGATAAGAGGCCGGCAGAGAGTTAGCCTTTCTCAGGTATCAAAGTCCCCGGTCGAGGGGACTGGGTGAATTATGCCCAGCTTCGTGGCCATAAACACCTCCTTTACAGGGGAATATGCACTTATTCACACTCCTACTCCTGCGAACGAAAAAATCTTTCACTTCAGGCCCAATGCATGTGTAATCCTTTGCACATCAACCCTGTCAGTATGAAAGTTGCACAAACCTTCCTCGCGCTCGTTGTATTTTTGGGTGCAGCTGCCTCTCTCTCTGCCGCATCGATTGGCTTCAGCTTCAACAGTAACCGTGACAATGCCACCGCGGTAATGACCTCAACCACAGTCGCCGGGGTAGTACCCTCCACTGGATGGGTCAACACCGACGGAGGAGGTGATGCCGCCGGGGGAGCAACGGGGACCCTGGTTAACAACGGAGTAACGGTAGACTGGTCTTCCAACGGA
>JAQWTV010000020.1 GCA_029242545.1 Roseibacillus sp. | reverse complement strand
TTCTTCCCCGAATCCAACGACTCTAGCCCGGAAAGGATCGACTTACGCTCTACAGGGTCGAGAGATGCCAGAAACCCCATCACCTCCAACTCCGCCGGTTTATGCTGATGCCAGACCCCACTGAGCGCGTTCTTCACGCTGTTGAACTCTTCCTGCGTTTCCCTCCTGAGGGATTCAACGTCAGCATTCAAGACGACTACTCTCCGGGTCTCATCCTTTTGTAGTCTCCGCAGGTCTTCCCGAACCTCATTGAGTGAGATCGCGATCCATCCAACCGCTACCAGAATCGCAAAACCACACATCGCCACAACTACCCGGAATGTTCCGCCGTCAGCCGCTGGTTCTGCATCCCTAAAAAGCTCCTGTCGCCTTTGATCTGTCATTCCGAGTGCCCTTTCTTATATCCCACACCCCCATCAGTTGTCTAGCGGGGCATTCAAGAACTTGCTTTCGCCGCAAAATATTTAACGTCTTCCTTCAAAAGCACGGGAGACAGTAAGAGCGTCCGCATGTTCCAGAATGCCCCCGGCAGGAAGACCCTGAGCGAGTCGGCTTACCTCGCAATCATGACCTACAAGAAGATCCGTCAGGTAATTTGCGGTGGCTTCTCCCTCCACGTCAGAGCTCAGGGCAAGGATGATCTCCACACCCGCAAGACCCTCCAAACGCTTGATCAACTGCGCGATACGAAGATCGTCAGGCCCCACGTTGTCCAGAGGGGAAAGTTTTCCGCCAAGGCAGTGATACAACCCCTTAAATGCACCTGAGCGCTCAATCGGAAGAACATCTGTTGCCTGCTCAACGAGGCACAGTTTCCCCGTGTCGCGCGCCTGATCAGAGCAAACCGGACACCCTTCCATTGTGGCAAAAAATCCACATTTCGGACACGAGGTGACCGAAACGGCCGCATGCTGGATCGACTCAGCCAGACCATTCGGCTGAGCTTTACTGCTCTGCAACAGCCAGAGTGCCATTCTCTCCGCACTTCGTGGACCAACACCCGGAAGGCGCTTCAGCTGCTCAATCAGGTCGCCTACCGGTTGCGGATATTCTGCACGAGCCACGGCGGAACTATAACGCCCGAATCCGCTTTTGCCAGCTCCCCTACCAGCCTAGTTTGCCCCTTTACCTCTGGGATATTTAATCTTCCGGAAGATCTTGCCTCCCTGCCTCCCAAAAACCTAAGACCCCTCGATCTCAGATGACATTGGATAATACCGTGCCCACAGGACCGCGCATGCCGCACTCCAGCTAAAACAGAGAATCGCCACCACAGGACTCCAGAAAAGGCCCCATAAAGCCACCACCGGAGAAGCCGAGGCAATAAGGACAAGGCAACTGAGAAATAGGAGAAGGCGCTTAAGAAAGCCGGGCACTCCAAGCAGCATCAGGGCAATTCCGTAGGTAAGAGCCAAGAGCACCAGGACCGCCCACCATGGCTGTCCTGATCCACTGACCGGAAAGCCAAGCTCCAGATAACCCTCAAGAATCTTGCGCTCGAGCACCAGCGATATTCCCGAGACCCGCACTACCAAGCCAACCGCCATAGCGAAACTCCCAACCACCGCTGCCACCGTCAGGGGATGATGCGCGTTGGAATACTTACCGGACTCTTCAGGCATGGAAATACACTGTATTACCCAGCGGATGAATTCTCCTCTTCAGAAGCACCGCTGCGGTAGCTTTTAACCACGAGATCACTCAAGTATTTATCAGGGTCTTTCACGGCCTCTGGACCAATCTCAAAGGTCATCCGGCCGGTATTTTTCTGGATCAGCTTTAAGCCGAACTGAACGTCCCGGAAACGCTGCCGACACAACTGGAGCAAACTCCTACCCTGGGCAGCGGCCTCCTCGGCCAGCTTGGAAAGAGCTTCGGGCTTGAACACAAGCTCTACACCGTGCTCCTCCTGGAAATCACGACAGAAGGCGTCAAGCTCCCGGGATGCTTTTTCCACATCCACCTTTCTCCCCAGCTCACGATACTCTTCTAAGAGCTCCTCGCGCCTGTCAATGAGCTCGTCGGTGATAGACAGCTCCGATACGGAGGTTCCCGGGAGCTCAAACTTAAAGTCTCTCAGCAACCGCTCACATACGGTCATCAGCGCACGCGCTCCCGTGTTTTCCTTTTCCGCCAGAGACGCGATTCTCCCAATCGCACTGTCCTCGAAACGGGCCATGATTCCATAGGCTTCGAATTCCCTCTCATACTGCCTGAGGAGACTGCCTTCTGAGAACTTCAGGATATTCTCGAGATCGGCAGCGCTGAGCTTTTCGCAGACGACCCGAACCGGCAGACGCCCGATAAATTCTGCTTCGAATCCAAAATCTATGAAGTCCTGGGTCTCAACCTGATTGAACAACTCGCCATCCATGGGCCTCTCGGTCGGATCCGCGCCAAATCCAATTTGCCCCTCGCTGAGGCGCTTTCGCACCACTTTTTCCAAACCGGAAAACGCACCACTCACGATGAAAAGAATATGCCGGGTATTAACGGTATCTTTCGTGGCTCCTCCTCCCCCCTGCTGCATGCTCATCATTGACTTCATCTGGCTCCGGATATCCATTGGGTTGGTAAGGGGGACCTCGGTTTCCTCCATTAACTTGAGAAGAGTGGTCTGCACCCCCCGGCCACTAACATCCCTCCCGATCATTTCACTCCGAGTGGCAATCTTGTCTATTTCATCAATGTAGATTATTCCGAATTCAGCCAGGTCGAGATCTCCCTCGGCTTTCTGCACAAGGTCGCGAACAAGGTCATCAACATCGCCTCCCACGTAGCCGGTTTCTGAGAACTTTGTTGCATCTGCCTTTACGAATGGAACCCCGATGAGCTCCGCAATATGTTTAACAAGATAGGTTTTACCCACCCCAGTCGGACCCACCACGATGACGTTCTGCTTCTGCAGCTCCACTCCCTCAGGAAGTTTCCCATTCTCATTCTCAAGACTGCGCAAATATTTCGCGTGGTTGTAGTGATCACAGACCGCGATCGAGAGCGCCTTCTTTGCCTCATCCTGCCTGATCACAAATCGGTCAAGATGCGCCTTAATATCACGGGGAATATAATCGAACTCGAAAACACTATCAGCCCCCGGACCTTGTGGCATCTCCGGAACCGATTCTTCAACCTCGCTATTCATCCCGGCCATACCCCCCCACTGCACGTTGCCCATTTTACCGAAAAAATCCTGCAGACTCTGCTGCAACTCGTCCGGAGTCGGGCTTGTCCCGGGGGCCTGTTTATCGTCATCAGCCATCAGTGCGGAAGATCGACGTAAAATCTACCTTGTCAATGATTGGCATGGAATCACGGGCTCTTCCTCCTGCTACTTTCCGAAATCCTCAAGAATCTGCTCCCATTGCACGGAGAAATCAGGTCGAACCTTAACCAATTCCTCTGCCATTTCCCGGCATTCATCCGTCAGGCCGTTCAGCCATCCAAAGCCGATAGCATTGACCAGCAGTCTTGATCTAATCGATTTCTCCGTGGCATCATCAAGAAGAGCGCGGTGAAGATCCAGCAACGACCGTGGGTCTATTTCCTTCCAATCGAGGGACCGCGCCGCACCAGCATCCTCTACCATGAGACCACTCTCCTGGGACCCAATCACCTGGGAATGAAGCAGCCCGCTCCGGGTTCGGAGCTCAATGCCGGCTGCTCCGGGACCAAGAACCCGGACAAGATCATCAAGAAATATCTCTGCCTCAGCAGAGAAAAAAAGAAGCGCTGCCCGCTGACTACGTTCGAGATCTCCCGCCAGCTCAATCTCCCGGAGAGCGTTGGCACCGACCGCAAATTTTCCATCCGAGAAGTATCTCTTAGAGACCTCGCCACAGAGAAACTCCCATCCGTCATCCACCTTTCTGTTCCGAAGGTATCGTAATCGTTCGCGTAATACGCTTTGCCAGACCTTCACATTAAAACGAGCTCTCCCCGTCGTCATGAGAGAACCGTATAAATCCTCCAATGCGAGAACACCCGATTCCATCTCGGACCTGGTCTTTCCATCAGTCTCAAAATCGGCCATCGCAAGAAGGCTATAGTCAGCCAAATAGCGTTTCCCGATCCTAACATACGACTGCATCCAATCAGCTTCTGGCCAGGGGCCACTACGAAGGAACTTTTCAAACATATCTCGAGCCCGCTCCAGATAGCCCTGCTCCCAGGTCTTCAAGGCCATGGCGAGGAAAACAGTCGCACGAAAGGGCTTGTCTAGAACTTCCGGTATGCGGTCAACAGGGATGAGTTGCAGACTGGTCAGGAGTTCCGCTGCCGACTGGACTCTTCTTCCCATCACGGAATCAGACGCCTTGCGCCTATTCACAAAGTCAAAGAGATCGGCCAGGTGCTGCCGCGCATCAGCGCTCCTTCCATCCAGAAAGGAAACTACGACTGCTTCAAATCCAGCCCAGATTGCAGTCTCAGCTGGGGCCTGCTCATTCCGCCAGACCGCACAGAACTGCTCTTCTGCCCCCACATAGTCATCCTCCTCAAGAAACTTTCGGGCAGTCTGGTAGGTCTCATTAATCTGCATCGCAGCCTCGAGCCCCAAATTAGGGTTCTTCTCTAGGTCGACCATCAGGGAGGCATCTCCAAAGCCATCTCCCTCCTTCTCCTCAGAATTTATGGAAGAAAAGTAGAATCCTGCAGCAGCAAGAAGAGCGCATACGACCAAAGCAGATAATCCAACAAGAAGCTTTCGCCGGGCATCGTATCTTTTCCTCCGCTTGCTACGAGTCCCTCCCCGCACTGGAGCCTTCGTTCCCTTTTCCTTCAAGATCATCCGCGCGGCCTCAAGCTCACCCCTGAAATCTTCATAGTCATTAAAACGCTCATCAGGGTCATCCGCCATTGCCCTTTCCACAATCTGCACGGTCTCGTTCGAGAGCCATGGTGCCAGTCGTTTCAGCGGGACTATCTCCTGCTTGGCCTTCCGGGCAGCCTTGTTGGTTACCTCGTTTAATTCAATCGGACGGCATCCTGAAAGAGCATGGTAGAGGGTTGAGCCAAGCGCGTATATATCTGCCCGGTGATCTTCCCCTGCCTGCTCAAGCACCTCCGGAGCCACGTAGGTGGGAGTAGCCCATATTTCGTCTGCATGGACCATCCCGCTCTCAGTTAGAAGGGACAATCCGAAGTCTACCAGCTTGGCAGTGCCGTCCTCGGCGATAAGGATGTTTCCCGGTTTGATATCCCGGTGAAGAAGGCCCGCAGTATGAGCCGAACGCAACCCGTCGACCACCTGAAGGGCAAGGCGCACCACCGCATCCTCGGGAAGAGCCCCAAACTCAGACATGCGCTCCTCCAGACTTTCTCCAGGAACCAACTCCATGGCAATGAAGTAGCGCCCATAGGCTCTTCCCACCGTGTAAACATCAACAATGTTTGGATGACTGACTGTCGCGGTCAGGCGCGCTTCCTTCTTAAATGCGGCCTCCCTTTTTTCATCTGCCGAGTATTCCTCGTTGAGGACCTTGACCGCGATTTCTCGATCGAGAGCCGTGTCGTGCGCCGCGTAGATAACACTCATACCCCCATGAGCAATACGGCGAACGAGAAGATAAGCCCCCATTTCCGTCTTTACCCGCACCTCCTGGCCACACGCCGGGCAAGCCACTCGGGTAAATGGCTCCACCTCGGCAACATCCATCTCGCCCATACATTCCGGGCAGCTGGCCAGATGATCCTTCACTCCCTCATGGTAGATCCAACCCGGACCCGGTGGCAAGGAGCGTTCCGGAATCAATGCCTCGCTACTTGCCCCATGCCGCCTCCTGCCTCACCCTCCCAGGGTGAAGATCACGGTCGAGACATCCAGTGGCGAACGGCTCGACCTGTTTCTTGTTCGGGAACTTCCAGATCTCTCGCGTTCACGTATTCAGAATCTACTCAAGCAGGGGCACATCTTGGTCAACGGGGCTAAGGCCAGGCCTAAGACCTCCGTCAACTCGGGGGACAGCATCACAATCAACCTTCCAGAGCCTAAGCCCGCCGAGATTATTCCCCAGGATATCCTCCTCGACATTATTCACGATGACCGGGATCTAATTGTTATCAACAAGCCCCCGGGGCTGGTAGTTCACCCTGCACCAGGAAATCCCGATGGCACTCTTGTGAATGCTCTTCTCCACCACTGCGAGGGCAACCTTCCCGGCATTGGCGGAATCGAGCGCCCCGGCATTGTCCACCGGCTGGACAAGGACACCAGTGGTTGCATTGTTACGGCGAGGACAGATAAGGGCCTTCAGTCCCTGCTCAGCCAGTTTGCGGAGAGAAAAACTACCAAGCTCTACCTGGCAGTTACGGAGCGATCTCCTATACAGCCCTCAGGATCAATCTTCACCCATATCGGACGCCATCCGGCAAGACGGCAGATGCAGGCCGTTCTTAATCCAGGAGAGGGATCGAGCCGTCCTGCCATCACGGATTACTATGTCCTACACCGTTCTGAATCGCCCAAGTGGGCCTTGGTCCTCTGCCACCTTCACACTGGTCGCACCCACCAGATCAGGGTGCATATGAAGCACATCGGCTGCCCGCTGCTTGGAGACCCTCTCTATGCCAACCCAAAACGGCAGCTACCTCAAGCTGAACGCCTCATGCTTCACGCCTGGCGCCTCGGATTTAGCCATCCCGAAACGGGTGAGTTCAGAACCTATGAGGCTCCACCCCCATCCGAATTTGAAGCATTCTTTCCAAACGAGGAATGTCTCGATACTATCCGAAACACTAGTCCGGACGCCCTGCAAGAGGTTCTCTCTCCCAGCACGTAGAGAAAACGAGACGAAACCGTAACTACGTAAAAAAAATGAAGATCACCTGCCTCGATGCCTCCACCCTGACCAGGGGCGATATTGACTTTGCTCCGCTGGAGGAACTTGGGGATTTTTCGCACTTTGACCGGACCGACCCGTCTCAGGTTATCGAACGGTCTCAGGATGCCGAAGTAATCCTCACCAACAAGGTCGTTCTTGACGCTGGGATCATCCAATCACTTCCCAATCTTAAATTAATCCTCGTGTGCGCCACAGGAGTCAATGTCGTGGATCTCGATACCGCAACTGCAAGAGGCATACCGGTCTGTAATGTCGCCGGTTACTCCACTCCTAGTGTCGCTCAACATACGGCGGCGCTTCTCCTCTCCCTTGTCACCAAGGTCCACCGATTTGCAAACGAACATGAGGAATGGCCTCGATCCCCGATTTTCACCCGCTTAACCCACCCGATCAGCGAGCTTACAGGGCGATCCTGCGGCATCATCGGCCTTGGGGAAATCGGATCAGCCTTCGCTGGAATCGCAGAAGCTCTCGAAATGAAGGTGCAGGTTCTCGCACGCGAGGGATCATCTAACTCACGTCGCCCCGATCTCCCTCGCATCCAATCTGAGGAATTCTTTGCCACTTCCGATGTTGTCTCGCTGCATTGTCCTCTCACCAGTAATAATGAGCATTTGATTAATCAGACTACTCTCTCGGCCATGAAACCGGGCTCCCTTCTTCTTAACGTCAGCCGGGGCCCCTTGGTCAATGAGATCGATCTCGCCGAGGCTCTTCGAAGCGGTCACCTCTCCGGAGCAGGGCTCGACGTTCTTTCTGAAGAACCTCCCCGCCCCGACCACCCACTGTTCGCGCCAGACCTCGAGGACAAGAATCTCATAATGACTCCCCACACCGCCTGGCTTTCCCTCGAGTCGCGCCGCCGGCTTCTCGCGGGCGTGGCAGACAACCTGAAAAACTGGATTGCTGGAACCCCCTCCAATCGGGTGGCCTAATAGCTATGGATGACAGCATCGCTCAACTAATTCCCGCGGTCGAACAGCAGCTTTCCTCCCAGGAGACTCCCTACGTTGCGGAAACCTACCGACGCCTCCTTGAAGAGCCAGATATCGATGAGCATGAGGCCAAACTCATGATCGCCCTCTGCCTCGCTGATGAATCCGAGGCCATGATCGAAAAGGAGCGCGATTTCGACATCGTCCGATACCAGGAACTTCTCGGCCTTCTACCTATTCTACCTGGCTAATTCATCGCCCTCTTATCCGTGCTCAGAGCGCTCCGTCTCCAACTCCGGAAAAGGTATAGCCCCCTCCTCAACCGGGTCTGCCCACCACCAGCCGACGACCATCTCGCGATCGGCTCACTGGGAGAGCGAATCGCCTGCGCCTACCTCCGATCCGAGGGTCGCCGCATCCTCTACCGGAATTTTCGCGCCCCAAAAGGAGGAGAAATCGACATCGTGGCCCGCGAGGGCAACACCCTCGTATTCGTGGAAGTGAAAACCCGCACCAGCGAGCGATTCGGCCGCCCTCTAGACTCTGTCGACAACAAGAAAAAGAAGCTCATGCAGCGGGGAGCCAACGGTTGGCTCCAGCTACTGGGAACCCGTGATCTCAGATGGCGTTTCGACGTGGTGGAGATCATCCTCCTCGAGGGGAAGAAGCCCCGCGTCACCATGGTGGAAAATGTGACAGGGTAAGGCGACGAGGACGCGCACCCAGAATCACTCTCAACCCCCAATTAGCTCCAGCAACTGACTGACAGGAACGCAGTTCTTAAAAACCATCTGCAGGTTATTTTGAACTCCCTCCTTTTCGGTGTAGTAGAGGGACTCCGTACTAGCGGCAATGCCGACTACTTGGCCTTCCTCATTTAGGACCGGCGCGCCGCTTGAGCCCTTCCCAAAATCAGCCGTAATTGCCATGGCCGGCACGGGCTTGCGATTTCGCTGTGTCACAAAATACCGAGCCACCCTGCCCTCGCTAAGTGTATAGAACTTCCGGTTCGGGTGACTGATAAGATTCACTTTAGCTCCAACTGGCGCTGACGGGCCGAGCGCAACCGGCTTGACGCCCGTTTTTGGCAAACGCAACACCGCAAGGTCATATCGCTCGCTCGATGCCACCACATCTTCGACCATGAACATACGCCCATCGAAAAGCCTGACGGCCAAACCAGATCGCTCTGGATTGTCGACAACATGATAGTTTGTCACCACCAAGTCCTCCGCAATAAGAAATCCGCTGGCCGGAGCAATATGCCAATCCGGGCATCTGTTGCACTTGTAAACCCCACCAACCACGGCTACCGCCTTTTGCGCTTCGTCCGCGCTTGACTGACTGACGTCAGGCAACTGCAGTTTAGCCTTCGGTTCTTTTTTTAACTTCTCAATCAAATCCTTCATCTCCACGACCGAGTCTGAGTCCATCATCTCCGTCACCTTGGACGTCATTTGCTGGACGATCTGCCGGTCATTAATTACCGACGGCTCAGACTGACTGGAGGCTGGCGTTTCCTCATTCAGACTCGCTTGCTCATTCAGAATTGAGGTGCACCCGCAGAGCACCACGCCTGCAATCCCAACCGGAAATAGTTTAATCCAATTCATGGTTACAAAATCACTTTAGAACAACTGCAGCAAGGTCACCAGCGATTAGTCGTCGCAGAAATGACCCACTGGCAGGAAGAGACCCATGACGCGACGAACTCTTACAGCTGAACAACAAAACGGTCTACATCTCATCCAGGCACCTGCATTGGGGAGATTCTGCAAATACTCCCAGAAACGGGTGGAAACGGGACCCTGCACGTCACCAATCCACTGGCGCAGAGGAGCCTACAAGCGCATTCCCCTTCACTGGATTAGCTTTGCCACCGGAGCAAACGAGCGGCGATGCTCCCTGCAGGGCCCATACTCCCTTAGAGCCTCCAGGTGAGCTTTCGTACCGTAACCCTTGTGCCTCTCAAATCCATAGAGCGGAAACTCCTCCGCCAGCTCTTGCATCCTACGATCCCGCTTTACTTTTGCAATGATGCTGGCAGCCGCAATCGAGAGACTGATTCCGTCACCCTTTACTACCCCCTTTGCATCGATGGGAAAGCCGGGGACATCCAGTCCATCAATGAGACAGAAGACCGGGCGAACGGGAAGCGCCAGAGCCGCTCGTTCCATCGCAGCATGAGTGGCGCGTAGAATATTCAGCTCATCAATTTCACCCACCTCGGCAAAGGCGATACCCCAGCAGATCCGGGAATCACTGGTCAACTCCTCATAGAGGAGATCGCGTCGCCGGGGGCTGACCCTCTTTGAATCATCCAGGAAATCATGCGAATAGCCACGGGGTAAGATAACGGCTGCCGCGGTCACCGGCCCAGCCAACGGCCCCCGTCCCGCCTCGTCGATTCCGGCAACCGGATCTCTACCGCGCTCGACCAATTCTCGTTCCAGCTCCAGATGCGGCATCACTAGCTTTCTAGGGCAACAGACAAGTAAACTCGACCCCCAACTTCATTCTCATGTTCGGCCAGCAACAACTCTCCCCCTCTGGGCCAGAAAATACACCCCTCCGCCAACCACCAGAGTTCCCAGACCCCAAAGCGCCTCTTCCGGCTTATCCCGGATAATGTAGACCACCATCCATACATTGATTGCCACGAAGAAGACCGGGGTGAATGGATAGCCCCACGCCTTAACCGGTCGAGCCCGGTCGGGATGGCGAATCCTCAGCCAGAACACCCCCGCCACCGTGACCAGAGCAAAGAGTACGAGAAGCAGCTCTATATAGACGAGGACCTTCTCGAAGCTGCTGGTCAGGATCAGGGCTATCGCCATCCCGGTCTGAAGCAGAACCGCATTGGCAGGAATTCCCGAACGCGACTTCCGGGCCAGCACCCGTAGCCCGCGAAAATCCTCTCCCATCCGCTGGGCCACCCGCGGCCCTACCCAGATACTGGCACTCAGCATGGAAACCAGCCCGAAGCTGATCAAGCCCGCCATCACCCGGCCACCTGTCTCCCCCAGAACATGATCCGCAGCTACCTTGGCCACTTCGATCTCTCCCTCCATGCTTCCCATAGGTGCACTGTAAAGAAATCCTCCGTTCAGCCCGATGTAGAGCAAGGTCACCAGAGTTGTTCCAACCAGCAGCGCGCGTGGAACCGTCCGCTGGGGATCCCGCACTTCATCAACAATGTAAGTCGCCGCATTCCAACCCGTGTAGGCATACATTACGAACACCAGTGCGATCGCGAACTCCGCACTAAAGAGCAGGCCGAAGTCCCCCTCCCGAGGAAGGAAGCTCACCTGATGCCCTCCTCCCAAGAAAAAGCAGGCCACAATAAGAGCAACGATGCAAAGCACCTTAAGGGCGGTAAAAACAAGCTGGAAACGGGAGCCCAGCCGAATCGGCCTCAGATGAATTCCGGCTACTCCCAGCACTACCGCAACCGAAAGAAGCAAGGTCCACCCCTCTCCCTCGAGAGACAGCGCGCCGGAAAAATAGGTTCCGAACGCCATCGCCCCCAGGGCGATGGGTGCCGCGAAACCCACTGTCACCGAAATCCAACCGGCGAGGAACCCCAGCGCAGGATGGTAAACCCGGGAAAGCAAATGATACTCGCCCCCGGAACGAGGAAAGGCCGCGGCCAACTCCCCGTAACATACCGCCCCACACAGGGCACAACCACCTCCCAACGCCCAGAGAAGCATGAGAACAAAGCCCGATTGAATATCCACCAGCTGGTAGCCCAGACTGGTGAAGACCCCCGTCCCCACCATGTTGCCCACCACCACTGCGATCGCCGGCCCCAGCGTGACCGGTCGCGATGAGGCGGCCCCTTCCTCCGTCATACCTGTAATCTAGCTGCCGGAAGACCGCCCGAAAGATCAAACTGGCTCGGGAACCACCTCTTCATTCTCCCGCCACCCTGGCCTCCTCCGGACCCGGGCGCTTGTAAACCCCGGGGAAATGGTGTTTAACTGCGGCGCTCATGAGGTTCCTGCCCGGCTCGCTGCTCTCCGCCATCGTGGTCCTCTCCCTCGTCCTCGGACTAGGACTTATGGCTCAGCTCGACCGTAAAAAAGGATCTGATCCTAATGATCCTCAGACCTTCATGACTCCTCCCCCGCTCGAGGGCCTGGGGAAAGATTACAAAGTCAGGCTGGTCTACTTCGTCCCCACCGACCGCGAGGTCAAGCCGGGCTATCGAGAAAAATGCGAGGTCCTCATGCGGGTGGTAGCCGATGTCTACCGGAGGGAAATGAAGGCCAACCGACACCAGACAAGGGGCCTCGACTTCGAGTTCGCCGAGGATGGCCGGCTCCAGGTCCACCTCGTTAAAGCCAAGCAACCATCCACCTTCTATACGGGAGAACCCTTCGACGTGGACCGCCTCCTGAATACTCAGCAACAGGAAATCTGGGAAACCACCGGCTACTCCCGCAACCGGCCAACTCTCGTCTTCTCCGAAGCCGGCGCCGTGGCCGAGGCCCGTCCCATTCCCCATGTCTACTCCGGTCTCGCCTGCGTCTCAGGTGACATTTTCCGGGACGACGTGACCGCCTCAACCATCGAGGAGCAGATCCGCTACTTCATGGACCAGACCCCGGTGCGCAAGGTTGCCGGAGAGGACGAACGGCCCCGCAACCGGGAATCCCAGACCAGCAACGGCGTCCTCATCCACGAACTGGGTCACATCTTTGGCATGCTCCATGACACCCGGGATCCCCGGAACATCATGATGCGGGGATACGACCACCTCGGGCAGGTGTTCGATCGTGAGACCGCTCCCGGACGCCCCGTGCGTTTCTCTCCCGCTCATGCCCGAATGGCCGCCGTCAGCCGCTTCTTTAACGAGTCCTTCGACAAGAGCGACACCAAGGCCCCTCTTATCGAGGAATTCAAGGTCGCCAGCCCTCCCAAGGCAGGAGAGAAAACCGTGAAACTCTCCCTCAAAATGAGCGATGACAAAGGACTGGGACCCCTTGTCATCCTCCAGCGAGGCGGCGGACAAATCGACGCTCTTGTGAGAGATCTCTCCCTGAAAAGCGCCCGCGAAAGAGCAGGGATCCTTACCGTGACCGCGCCCCGGCCTCTCGTAGCGGGGCAACCGCTGATATACATCGTCAACCTCTTCGACGTAAACGGAAACCTGAGTCAGTCTGTGATCAATTCTGAGGTGCGGCCGTAGCAAAACTACGCCGTCCTAATTGCAACTCTCCTCCGCCAGTGGAGCCAATGGCCGGAATTGAACCGGCGACCTGATCATTACGAATGACCTGCTCTACCCCTGAGCTACATTGGCTTTTGCTGGCGCTGAGGAAGCCCCTTTACTTCTTACCTCCCCAGTTGAACTGGGCCGGGTGAGCCGCACTCTGGGGATAACACTCTCGGACCGCCGCGATGTAACGCCGCGCAGACCTCTCCGCAAGCCTGTAACGCTGCCTAGGAGCAGCGCTCGCCCCTTCAGGAGAACCTTTCTGGAGGCTTCGGAGAACCCAAGAGCCTGTGCCATTACAAAAAAAGGCTCCGTGTGTAATAGATCTGCCCCCTGAAACCTATTTATATGACCTTATGCAACTTGGATTGTCATCTGGAATAGATCCAATACGATCCTCTCCGATTATGACGCAAATAGTTGAATGGTGGCAGAATTTGGAACCGGAAGGCATGCGGACCTTCGTAACGATCGGAATGGTCTCCAGCGGGGTCCTGTTTATTCAGATGATCGTCTTACTCTTCGGTGGCGCCTTCGACATTCCCGACTTTGACCTGGATGTGGGATCTGGCGGTGCCGCCGGCATGTTTTCTGTTCGTGGAATTGGGGCGTTCTTTACAGGGTTTGGCTGGACCGGGGCCACCGTCCTCGACAGTGGCCAGAGCCTTCCCGTGGCCCTGATTGCGGCTACCCTCGTCGGCGGAGCTACACTGACCGTTTTTGTTCTTCTAATGCGATGGATGTACAGCCTGCGGGCAGACGGCACCATGGACTACAAGAAAGCTCTGAACCAGATCGGCAGCGTCTATGTGCCCATCCCCCCCCGCCGCGAAGGTCTCGGACAGATCGAGGTCCTTGTCCATGGACGAATGACCACAGTCAAGGCTCTCAGCGACGCCGAGGAGCGACTGGAAAACCTCACCGCCGTGAAGGTAGTGGAACTGGTCGATGAGCGAACTCTTCTGGTGGAAAGACTAAGTCCCGGGGACAGTGATGGGCCCGAGGACAATTCACCAGGAAATGAAACCGAATCAGTAGAAGCCCCCCCCAACTCCTGATTCCCCTTAACTAGATAAAAATAATAAATACTAATGAAGATACTCGAACACTTCACCTTGCTAGCGCAATCCGACGGCTCGCCATACGGTCTCGTCGGGATTGCATCCCTGATCATCGTGGGATTGGGAACACTGATGTTCTTTTTCTCGCGCTTTAAGCGCTGCCCTTCCGATCGAATCCTGGTAATCTATGGTAAAACCGGCAAGGACGGATCCTCGCGTTGCATCCACGGAGGCGCGTCCTTCGTATTACCGATCTTCCAGGACTTCCAGTTCCTCGATCTGACCCCGATTCCCATCGATATTAAACTCGAGGGAGCCCTCTCTAAGCAGAACATCCGGGTCAATACGCCCTCCACCTTCACGGTCGGAATCTCTACAGAATCCGGAGTGATGGAGAATGCTGCGGAGCGCCTGCTTGGGCTCGATCTCAATCAGATCCGACTCCTCGGGCAGGATATCATTTTTGGTCAGATGCGCGTGGTCATCGCCACCATGGATATTGAGTCCATCAACGCTGACCGGGATCTTCTCATCGAGAAGATCACAGCAGGTGTTGAGGTCGAGTTGACGAAGGTTGGTCTTCGACTGATTAACGTGAACATTCAGGATATTACCGATGAATCCGGCTATATCGAAGCTCTCGGAAAGGAAGCCGCCGCCCGGGCCATCAATGAGGCTAAGATCAGTGTGGCCGAGCAGGAGCGTGCTGGTGAGATCGGAAAGAACAACGCCGAGAGGGACCAGCGTGTGGAAGTGGCAGCCGCACAGGCCACCGCCGTCGAGGGGGAGAACGTTGCCAAGATCAAGGTCGCCCAGTCGGATGCGGCCCGGCAAGTGCAGGAAGCTGAGGCGGAGCGCCTCGCCACCGCGGCCGAAAAGGTCAAGAGCGCACAAGCTCTCGAGGAAGCCTACGCGTCCGAGCAGAAGGCTGAGGCGGCACGTGCGACACGTGAAAAAGCGACCCAGTATGCTAACGTCGTGGTCCCGGCCGAAATCGAGAAATCCAAGATTGAGACTCTCGCTGAAGCGGACGCGGAAAAAATCCGCCGAATCGAGAAAGGTAAGGCTGATGGTATTCAGTCTATTATGGAGGCAGAGGCCCGCGGAACCCTTGCTACCTTGCAGAGCAAGGCTCAAGGTTTTGGAGATATTGTCCAAGCCTCCGGCGGCGAAGCTGACGACGCAACCCTGCTCCTTATAACCGAGCAACTGCCAGCTCTTGTTGAGGAACAGGTGAAGGCCATCTCCAACCTCCAGATTGACTCAGTGACTGTCTGGGACTCGGGCGGCAAGGGCAAAAGCGGCAAGAATGACACCGCCGAATTCGTCTCCGGTCTGGTAGGAGCGTTGCCTCCGCTACATCAGCTCACTAAAAATGTCGGGATCGAATTACCTGAGTTTCTCGGCAAGCTCAGCGATAACCCCGAGGAAGCTGCTCAACTACTGAAGCAGGCCAAGCAGGCAACCCCTGTCGCCCCTGTCGAAGTCGCAGTCGTTGACCCCCCCGAAACGGACCAGAATCCCGCGGGAGAGCCAACCGACTCCTAATAAGTGGTGGACGGATTGCGAGTTTTCTAACCCACCGCTCGCCCATCAAGAAACACTCATGGCCATCCCGGGAAAATCAATTCCGGGGTGGCCTTTTCTTTCCACACTCTCAGCCACAGTGACTCCTCTCATCGCACCCGACCCTCCCCACTAAAACCGGCGAGAAGAACACCTGTTTCCTCCCCTTCTTCAGGATTGATAGTGCTCCAGAATGGCCGTCACCAGCCCCTGAATATTGCTTTCCGCGGCCTCAATCTCGGGCTCGATTCCGTGCTCACGAAGTTTCCCACTAGTGACGGGGCCAATACTCGCGGCCTTACACCCCTCCGGCCAGGGAACCCCTAGCGCAAAAAAGCTCTCCACCGTAGACCCACTTGTGAACGTAATCACATCGGCGCCATCCTTCGTCAGGCTCTCCAGTGCTCCAGTAGGGTCCCCCGATTCCGGAACATTACGGTAAGCGATACAGCGATCTACGATCGCTCCCTGCGCCATTAATTCATCGTAGATTATTTCCCGCGTATCCTCCGCCTTCACCCAGAGAACCGTCTGGCTCTCCACGTGCTCTTTTTTCAATGCCTCCACTAATCCTTCCGCGACAAATTTCTCCGGCAGAAGATCAGTTGCGAAACGGTATTCCGCGATTTTCTTGGCAGTTGCCGGTCCGATTGCGGCGATCTTTGGCTTTCCAAAACTACGCGCATCCTCATAGGCGGCGAAAAAGGCGTCAAAGAAACGCTCTACTCCGTTAGGACTGGTGAAAATCACCCAATCGTAGGTGTGAACATCGGTAACAAGACGGGAAAACTCCTCGCGTTGGGCCGGCGGCTCAATCCGAATGGTTGGCAGCTCAACAACATCCGCGCCTGCCTCAAAAAGTTCAGAACTCAACTCCCCGGCCTGTTCCCGCGTGCGGGTAACCACGATCCGCTGGCCAAAAAGAGGACGGGTTTCGAACCAGTTGATTTTGGACCGCTCTCTCACCACGTCTCCAAGGACTGCCACCGCCGGAGACTTAAAGCGCTCCTTCTCTGCGATATCCGCCATACTCCCCAGAGTCCCTTCAATAGTTCGCTGGCGACCCGTAGTAGCCCACCGGGTCAACGCCATGGGAATATCCGGATCAGCACCATGCTCAATGAGAGCCGAGGTGATCTCACGGAGCCGTGAGACTCCCATCAGGAAGACTCTTGTCCCCTCGGCCTCGGCCAGTTTTGCATAATCTAGGCTGGTGTTTTCCTTTGAGGGATCCTCATGACCGGTAAATAACGTTAATTGGGAACAGTGATCGCGGTGCGTCACCGGAATACCGGCATAGGCAGCTCCTCCGATTGCCGAAGAGATCCCGGGAACGATTTCAAATGGCACTCCCGCCTCTGCAAGTTCTGCTGCCTCTTCTCCCCCCCGGCCAAAAATCATGGGGTCACCCCCTTTCAATCGGACAACAGTCTTTCCGTCCTTTGCTTTCGCAACAATCAGAGCGTTGATTCCCCCCTGGGGAATGGCGTGGTCCGAGGCCCGCTTACCCGCGTAAATCTTCTCGCAGTCCTTGGGCACCAATCGTAGGAATTCGATACTGCTTAACGCGTCATAAACAAGCACGTCTGCACTTAAGAGGCATTTCTGCCCTTTGATCGTCAGCAATCCGGGATCCCCCGGACCCGCTCCTACTAGATAACATTTTCCCTTCACTCTCTCCATGTTCACGATGGCTCTGAATTTTTCATTGCGGCAAGAAGCCGTTTGGCCAGACCTTCCGGATCGTCTCCCGCACCCGAGGACTCTCCCCGAAGCGGAACATCCTCCCCATCTTCAAATACGACCGCTCTGAGCAGAATTGCTCCCGGCTCCTCTTTCTCCTTAGCTTCATTATCTACTTCTCCCGCGACCCCAACGGGGGTCTCACACCCGGCACCGAGAAGCGCGAGAAAGCTCCGCTCTGCAGCGACGATACGCATGGTATTAATATCGTTCACCGCCTCGCATACAATCAGGGGATCAGGGTCCCCGGCGCGGATCTCCAGCGCAACCGCACCTTGGCCCGCGGCCGGCACAAAAGCTGTTTCATCCAGCTCCTCCGCATAACCCATCTCCCCGTCACTCTCGACCAGCCCATCGCGCAGAAGCCCCAACCTGCACAAGCCTGCCTTAGCCAGAAGAATACCCTCGAGCTCTCCTGATTCATGTAGCTTTCGAATCCTCGTGGGCACGTTTCCCCGAATATCAACCACCTCGAGATCTGGCCGCATCCATTCCAGCAGTCGCCGGCGTCGAACGGAACTAGTCGCCACCCTCGCTCCCTGCCGTAAACCCGCCAGGCCTCCCGGCTTTTTTCCAATAAGCACGTCCTTCCTGGAGGCACGAGGGAGAACCGCGGCGATCAAGAATTCTTCGTCCAAAAGACTCGGCATGTCTTTTAAGCTGTGCACTGCAATATCAATCTCACCATCATGCAAGGCTACTTCCAACTCCTTGGTGAACACGCCCTTGTCGAGGTCAGCTGCCCGGGCCACTTCGCTGAGGGGAATGTCAGTGCGACGATCTCCAGTAGTCTTGATGATCTTCCGCTCAATCTCAAGGCCCGGAAAGGCTCCCCTCAGAGCATGCTCAGCCATCTCTGCTTGGGCCAGCGCCAGTGCGCTACCCCTCGTTCCAAGAATGATCGATTTTTCTTCAGAGAAATTTTTCACAATCCAAACAATCCACTCTCGATCAGTTCCCGATCAATAATCCTATCGCACAACTTGATCTGATCGACACGTTGCCCCTTACCCTCCATCGCGATTTCCTTCAAAGCATCGATATCATATAAGTAGACTTCTTCAATCTCACCAACTTCTACTTCGATATCTCGGGGCACCGCTATATCGATCACGAAGAGGGGCCGGTAGCGGCGCTTGCGACGGATTGCCTCAACTTGTTCACGCTTCATCACCGCATGAGGAGCCCCGGTTGAGGATATCACCACATCCACCTTCTGCAGAGCCTCATGCCATTGATCGAAACGAACCGACTCTCCGTCGAGCTCGCTGGCCAGTTCTTCAGCTCTTTCGTAGGACCGATTGGTAACGAAAATGCTGCGGGCCCCCCGGGAAAGCAGGCTTTGAGCAGTCGAGCGAGCTATTTCTCCAGCACCGATCACCATCACCTTACTATCTCGTAGATGCCCGAATATCTTTTCCGCAAGATCAACCGCTACACTCCCGACCGAGGTTTGCCCCTGCTGGATACCAGTATCTGTTCTTACCTTTTTACCAATGCCGAAAGCTTTCTGAAAAAGCTGATTAAGACTTCTCGAGGTGCTCCCCTTCTCCAAGGCAGCCTGGTAGGCCTTCTTGACCTGTCCAAAAATCTCAGTCTCACCAAGAACCATCGAGTCAATCCCTGAAACGACCCGGCAGAGGTGACGAGCAGCCTCTCCCTGCTGCTTTTCGTAGAGATGCTCCACGCTAAGCCGACTGCCAGCCTGCGATTGCAAAAAAGCTCGGAGTTGATCACTCGCAAAACCACAATCTACCGCCGCTGCGTAATACTCAGTTCGGTTGCAGGTGGAGAGAACCACGCTTTCTTCGATCCCTTCTACTTCACACAGCTGTCCCGCGTGCTCCCCAAGCTGTCCCTCTGCAACCGCGAAAAGCTCCCGTATTTCCACGGGAGCAGTCTGGTGATTAAGACCGAGACACAGAATGCCCATTACTCTATACGAAAGCAAAAACGAGGAGGGAGAGGATAAATACGATGATAACGCTACTCGACAGCCGCCGAGGAGTTATTCCACGCCAGAAATACATGAAGACCACGCCAAGATAGGCCAGCCATGTGGCAATCGCTGCGACAAGGTGTGAGCCAAGAGCATTATCACGGTCCATCAGAAAGGCAGAGATAATCCCAATAGTGAGGATTCCTGCTCCAATCGAGGTGAGTCGCACTACAGAATCCAGCAACGAGCGAACCGGCGGCAGCCTCCGAAAGAGCGCCGATCCCAGTTGCTGCGCTTTGAGCTTCTTGTTCAGAACCAAAAACATGAGGCCAGCGATTGCGGCCAGCGCGAAGGCTCCATAGGAAAGCACAGAGAATGCCGCGTGAGCTTCTCCCCAAGGATCAACCTTGGTCACTGCAACTGGATCACTGTCCATCACTCCCGGAACGAGCGCGACCAGTTGGAACACCGCAACAACCGGCGCAGTGAAAAACCCAAGGAGTGAAACCCGGTAAACGGGGCCAACTACGAGATAGAACAGAACAAGCGCCCAGGCTAGAAAGGCCAGAATTTCACCATAATCCCCCAGCGGGCACTTCCCCCGCAATTCGCCCCGGATCCCAAGAACTCCCATTTGGCAGATAAATGCGAGAATCATGCAGGAAAGCGTCCCAATATTCCGCCCTCCGGGTCGAAAAGCAGTCATACCCCATACCCCTCCAAGCAGGACAAGTATGGTTGCCACAAATAAAAGCCATTGTGCCATTGCCTTTCCATGCTCCCCGCCACCCCCTGATGCAAGGGAAAGTTAATGTTTTGCAGGCTATTTATATTCGTTCAAGAGGCCTTCAGCCCCCTTCTGGCCGACAATCTGATCCCCCCACCACCAGCCATGAGAAGCGCTACGACCAGCTTATCCCAGGCGACCAGCATCCATTCGAATCATCCCTTCAGGGCACTCCACGAGGCAGCTAATTATTCTGTTCCAGCCGCCTGCGAGCAGCTAGGCAATCCTATGGCCGAGACAATCCACCTCCGCGAAGCTGTCCGCGATGTCAATGACTTCCCCAAGCCCGGTATCGTCTTCAAGGATATTACCCCAATCCTCGGCAATAGTGAACTCTTCAAGGATTCCATAAAGTTGCTGGCAGAAACTGCAGGTGATACCACGATAGAAAAGGTAGTTGGCATTGATGCCCGAGGATTCATTTTCGCGGCAGCCGTGGCTGACCGCCTGAACGCAGGATTCGTCCCCATTCGCAAAAAGGGAAAGCTTCCTTCAAAAACTCGCGAAGCTGCATACGAGCTGGAATACGGCGAGGCGATCGTGGAAATTCATGAGGATGCAGTAAAGGAGGGAGAAAGCATTCTTCTTATCGACGACCTCCTTGCTACTGGCGGGACTGCAGCGGCCGCCCTCCACCTCCTCGATGGCTTGGGAGCAAACATCATCAACGTGTCATTTCTTATCGAGCTGACCTTCCTCGAAGGTCGCAGCAAACTCGGCGCCAGGCCAATCTCCTCATTAATCTCCTACTAGGAGAATCTCAAAGCGCTGAGATAATTCAACAAGCATGAGCCGGATCCGTATGCGGCCACTGAATACCTCGGAAAATGCACCAGAGGGTTCGCCTCAACCTATTACCTGTGAAAAGCTCATCCCTTTTAGGATTTTCCCGATAGCCCTCGCCGATCGGCCACGCTAGATTCCGGGATGCACCGACCGCTTCTCTTTCTATCCTGGCTCGTGTCGGCTGTTGTCGTAACCGCGGACCAGGATCCAGCACCCAGCAGGAAGGCCCCTATTGAAGTTCCAGCGGACCAAGGGCAGCAAACCACCAGGCCAGAGACCAGGCCTCAGTCAGTAGAGCAGATTACCAAACTCTCCCGCCGCTCCGCAGTGGTTATCCGCCATGGGGGCCGGGCCGGAGGCGAAGGCGGCACAGGAAGCGGCTTTGTGATTTCGAAGAGCGGACTGATTGCGACATGTGCACACGTCATCGGTGAATCCAGATCTCTCACAGTTCATTTCGACGACGGTTCAGAGCATAACGTCACCAGTATCCACGCTTGGGACGCAAAACTGGATCTGGCGATTCTACAGATCGACCTTGATGGCAAGACCGTGGAGCCCCTCAAGCTTGCCTCAGCAGACTCCATCTCTCAGGGCGCCGAGATTGTTGCCATTGGCGCTCCTCACGGCCTTGAATTCAGCGTGGTCAAAGGCGTTATCTCAGCCCTCCGTGACTTTAATGGACGCGCCCTGCTCCAAGTCGCCATACCCGTCGAACCTGGCAATAGCGGGGGCCCCCTCCTTGACCGGCAAGGCAAGGTTCATGGTCTTTTAACCATGAAGTCGGCGGTAACCGACAACCTTGGCTTTGCTGTTCCCGTCGGAGCCCTCCACCGATTATTGGTCAATCCCAATTCCGTGCCCATGGAGAGGTGGCTCACCATTGGCAGCCTGGACCCCAAGCGGTGGAGGATCCTGATGGGCGCAAATTGGAAGCAGCGTGCCGGAAGAATTACTGTGAGTAGCCCGGGTGATGGATTCGGGGGGCGCAGCCTCTGCCTCTCACAGCGCGCGACCCCCGAGCTCCCATACGAGATATCTGTCGAAGCGAAACTCAGTGAAAATTCCGGCGCAGCAGGACTCGTCTTTG
>JAQWTV010000013.1 GCA_029242545.1 Roseibacillus sp. | reverse complement strand
CTACTGGCGTCAGTAACAGAGACTCCTATGTTCGGATGCTGGAGGCGCTCGATCGTGAAATCGGCCGCCTCCTCTCTGCAGTTGACCGTGAACGAACGAACATCCTCGTGTTAGGAGACAACGGAACGCCGAATCAGGTTGATCAGCCACCCTTGGGAGGGCTGGCTGGTGCGAAGGGCTCTCTGAATGAGGGTGGAATTCATGTTCCCTTTTTTGCTGCTGGTCCGGATGTTCGTCAGACGGGAGTTTCGGATGCGCTCGTCCAAGTCTCGGATCTGTTTACAACCATCCTCGACCTCACAGGTGTCGATGCTGTGGACGAGACTGCAAGCCTCGACCTTCATTCAAACTCACTGGTTCCCATTTTCAATGGCACCGATACGGCCGAACGACTGATCATCGCTGAGAAATGGGGTCTGAATGCAAGGGACGGACGGTCTTTGATTTCGGACAACTGGCCTCAATACAAACTGGTCTCCCTGCAGGATGTTACTGATCCGGCGGATGTGGCGACCTACCAGATGTATCTAATTGGAGATGCCGGGGTTGAGATTGAGACCCTGACAACCCCCCCGGATGATGGTGATCCGCATCAGGCAGCTTATAATGCTCTGGTAGCCATTGACTTGGAGTTGGAGCCTGCGCCGGTTGCGACCATTACCCTGCAGATTGACCTTCCGCCGACCGGGATAAGTACGAATGGGCAGACGGCCAACCTGCCTGCTCTGGTTAATGCTATGAATGGAAATGTTGTGCGCCCTATTGCCATTACGGTTGGAGGTGAGTCGGCAAGTTGGGATAATGGGGATATGAGCCGCAACGGAGTAACGACGTCCGCAGCTCGCGTCGATGAAGCAGGAACTCCAGACCCTGCCTCTGTTGTTGCGGAGTTCGACATCGCGAACTCAGGGCTGATTTCGGGTCAGAGCTACCCTGTCGAGGTTGTCTTCCGCGGGGGCGGTGGGGCAAGTCGTATCTTCACAGCGACGAGCCAGTTCGTGATGCCCTGAGGTTCACCATTGCGGCTTATCCGGATCGAGAATGTCTATTGCTTTGGTGCAGAAAACTTCCACAGCGTTTGGTCGCTTCGGATATAGAGAGAGTTCTGGGATATGCTGGGCGTGGCGAGAATCGTTTCTCCCAGCGCAAACTCGCTTACGACCTCACCGGTATCTCCGGAGATGTCCACCACCTGGCCAAGACCCTCTTCGTTAAAAAAGTAGAGATGGCCGTTCTGGCATGCCACCGGAGAACCGGAAAAGGGCCCTTTCATTCTGATGCGCCAAAGGCGTTTTCCGGTCTTTCGATCTGCCGCAGTGAGGACGCCGGCGCTATTCGTGAAATAGATTCGATCTTCGATGATCAGCGGGCTGGCTGTTGCAGGCTTCTGGGTTTTCTGGTTCCAGAGGGAGACTGGTTCGCCTCCCAGTGAGTTGGGCTTGAGAGCGGTCATTCCCCGTGAAGGGACGATCAGGGTGTCTCCAGCGGCTGCTCCAGAAGGGATGGTCGAGGCTCCACTCGAGAAATTCCAGAGCTCAGATCCGGTGGAGGGGGAAATGCCCATGACACCTTTTCCCGATTGCAGGGCGACAATGACCTTGCCATCCATCTGCATCGTGACGGGTGAGGTCCAGTTCGCCATCTTGGGGCGGTCAATTTTCCACCTGTTTACTCCCGTGAGGAGATCGAACCCTGCGGCGAAGGACTCAGAGTCATTCTCGACCTGCGCAATGAGGGTGTTTCCTGCAACGATCGGAGAGGAGGACATCCCCAGGCTGTTAGAGGCATTCGGGTAGTCAAGAGTCAGACCCCGCATCCACTTCAGGTTTCCCTCGAGGTCAACGGCAACAAGGTCGTTCGAGGACCAGAGAACGTAAACATGCTTTCCATCCGTGGTCGGAGTAGGTGCGGCAACGCAGGTTTTCTTGTGGCACATGGTGCGTCCCGTGGCCCAGAAGCTCCGTCGCCAGAGCTCAGATCCATCCCGATCGGAGAAGCAGAGAATGAGGAGCTTGTCCTGTTGGGGGCCGCTCGCGGCAGACACAAAGACCTTGTCTCCCACGATGATAGCACTGCCCAGTCCGCGCCCGGGGAGGGCGGCAGTCCAAGCGGTGGTCTTTTTTCCGAGCTCGGTCACAAGCTCAACGTTGCCGGGGATATAGCCATTTCCTTCTGGCCCGCGGAAGCGGTGCCATTCAGCTGCGGCAGCCGCACTGGCGAGAATCGATATGATTCCAATCGTGGTGGAAGTGAGAAGTTGTTTCATGTTCTGCTCCTGGTTTCAGATGATATCTCGGAGGTTATTGCCGGGTCGTGCTCGGCTCCGGGCGATTGGTGGCGAGGATGGCAGTTCCGGTTGCATCACAGACCCGTAATTGAAACTCCCACTGAACGGTCCAGTCCTGCTTCTGCTCGTTCTGGCAAAGTTTCAGCAGGATGGTATTGGATCCCTTCCGGAGTTTGATGGGCATCTTATATTGATCGATTCGCTGGCCCCGGTGATATTCATCACGCCCAAAAACGAGCTCTCCATTGAGCCAGATTTTCCAGGCGTTCTTGCAGCCGAGTCGTAACTCAGCTTCCCGAGCTTCCCCAGAGGTGAACTCATGATAGGCGTATGCAGTCACTTCCTTGAGTTTCCCGTATGGTTTGTTCAGGTCTACCTTGCCGTAGGGGTCCGGGGTTGAAAGGGACTGCCATTTGACCTTGGCCTCCTTGCCCTCATAGGCTGCGTCGAGGTTGACTTTTTCCTCAGGCGCAAATTTTTCAGCGAATCCTTTCCGCTCGAGGTTATGAAATGGTCCAACCACTTGCCAGTTGGTGAGAAAACCGAAATGTCTTGGGAGATCGATTTCTATTCCCATCTCAGCAAACGCTTTCGCAATGTCCTGAATCTGATCGACGTCCCGAGCCGCATCGAGAGCAATTCGGTAGGTCTTGGCAGCAGCTTCATCGCTATCTGCCAGTTGCTTTTTGCCCCGGTCCAGAATTTGCGCAACAGCATCGCGGCGCAGTTCGTTACTGGGGTCATCGATGAAGGAGGGAATCATCCTTTCGGTTCCTTCGAGATCGATCTCGAGCATAAGTTCAAAGGCGAGGCGCCGAGCCTCAGGTGATTGCCGGCGGTCCTTGAGGAAGCCACGTAGAGCGTCGAGAGGCAGAGGGTGCCCCGAGGTAGCTGCTTTTTCTGCAATGACCTCAATTGCGGACCTGAGCCAGTTCCGGGCAATTGAATTACTGGGTTCAACCGCTCTTAACAGGGGGAGAAGCGATGAGGGCCCCGAACGGGAGAGTTGCCCAAAAGCCTTGGCGGCATCGCTATTGCCGACGCCTTCCGCTCCGACCGCCTGAATGATGGCAATCTGTTTCGTAAGATCAGGGGAGGGCTCGGCTTGGCCAGAGCTCGTCAGGGCGAGGGCGCAGCAGGCGCTGAGGAGGCAAATTCGCATCCCGGATATCCTACCGGGAATAGGGCTGGTCACAAGCATGAGCTGCAGGCTTCATCCTGGGCTCAGATTGAAGGCCCCAACGGGTAGTCGAAAAAGTGGGACCAGTAACATTCAGCGATACTCTGAAGAATTTTAAGAATGATAATGCTTTTTATTTTACGACACCTCAGACGGGGATCGATACTTGTGCTGAGAGCGGATCAGAAACAATACTAGCGGGCCGTTTTGATATTCCTTACGCTGAACGAATCGGGATCATAGTTTGAGTTGTGAGTAGATTTCCACGAGTAGGCTTGGCTTCGGTTCTGGTCGGATCCCTGATGGGTCTTTTGATTCCGTCTGCTCGTGGGGAAAGCGAGGGGGCTCAACTGTTTTCCCTCAAGGTCTACCCTCTACTCAAGGCCAAGTGCTTCGCGTGTCATGGGGAGGATCCTGAGAATATTGAGGGTGATTTGAATCTGCTCAGTCGTGAGGGCATGTTGAAGGGAGGGGAGACCTCAAGGGAGGTCTTGGTCGAGGGGAAGCCGGAGGAGAGCGACCTTTATCGCGCGATCACCTGGGAAGAAGAGGCCTTGGAGATGCCTCCGAAGGAAAACGATCGATTGAGTCCGGGCCAGATCGAGGATTTCCGGAACTGGATCGAGGCCGGAGCTCCATGGCCCGATGAGGCAAGGCGTCGTCAATACACCGATGCGGAACGGGCTATTGCAGTAACCGCAGACGGAGAGATCCTGAATACCAGTGGAGGCCAGAGCGACGAATGGACCTACCGCCGGTATTTACCTGAAGATCTCTGGAGCCTTCGTCCGGTGGTCCGGAGCGATGTTCCGGAGAAGAACCATCCGGTGGATTTCTTCATTGATGCCCGCAGGGGAAATGCTGGATATGACGCAGCCCCAGAGGCCGACCCGCATGTCCTGATTCGAAGGGCGACCTATGACCTTCTTGGGTTGCCGCCTGAGCCTGCTGAGGTGGTGAGATTCTTGGAGGACTGGGAGAGCGATTCCGGAAAGGCGTGGATGACGCTGATCGATCGCCTGCTTGACAGCCCTCATTATGGAGAGCGCTGGGCGCAGCATTGGCTCGATGTGGCGCGCTATGCCGACACCGGTGGTTATTCGAATGACTACGAGCGCTCCAACGCGTGGCGTTATCGCGATTACGTGATCCGCTCCTTCAATCGGGATAAGCCCTACCATCAATTCGTTGTTGAGCAACTTGCGGGTGACCAGCTTGCGGATCAATCGGTCCGCAAGAGACTGGGAAAAGAAGGTAAAGCACTGCACGAGGTGAGGTTCAATGGAGAATACACAGAACAGGAAAGCGAGTGGCTGGTGGCAACTGGTTTCCTGAGGATGGGCCCGTGGGATAGTGCGATGGTGAAGGCGCCAGAAGCGCGGCAGATCTACCTTGATGACGTCGTTAATTCGGTAGGGCAGACGTTCCTCGCGACAAATCTTAGATGCGCTAAGTGTCATGATCACAAGTTTGATCCCATTCCAACTCGCGACTATTACCGGATCTATGCCGCCTTCGCGGGCACTCAGATGGCAGAGCGTAAGGTGCCATTTCTGAAGTCTGAGAATTTGGGAGGATTCAAGGATGGGCAGGCACTGGTCAGACGTCTCCTCTCGTTTGCCACAGAAAAGAAAGAGCTCATGCTCAGGAAGCAGGAGGATGCGGCGAGGAAGTGGTTTGAGGAGAGAGACCTTCCCTACCTCGGTTCTCAGAAGCGCAGGCGTCTTCCTGACGAGGAGAAGCCACCCCGCTATGTGGGTCTCGACCATGTAGACCAGGGAAGGCTGAAGGTCAGGGAGCAGGACGAGAGAATCTGGACCCGTCGAATGGAGCGCTATGAGCCCCTGATCCAGGGAGTTTATGATGGGCCGGATCCCCCTGAGAAGATGAATCGGGCACTGAAGATGCGCATCGCAGAAAAGGTGGATAGGGTTTGGTTGCCTGAAAGTGTCATTTACTCAGGTGGTTCTCTGGAGGCGCCTGGCGAGAAGGTGAGCCCGGGAGTTCTGAGCGGCTGTGGAGTGCCCGTGAAGGGGAGTGGCGCTGAGGATCCCTACCGGATTGAGGAAGATCTAGAGGGCCGGCGACTTGCTCTTGCGCGCTGGATTGTCGACCCAAGGAATCCGCTTACCGCAAGGGTGATTGTCAATCGGGTCTGGCAGCACCATTTCGGGAAAGGGCTCGCGGGAAATCCTAATAATTTTGGAGCCAAGGGGAAAAAGCCAACCCACCCCCTGCTTCTTGATTGGCTAACCGCAGAGTTCATGGAGCACGGGTGGACCTTCAAGCGTCTGCACCGGCTTATCATGAACTCAAGGGTCTACCGGCAATCGGACAGGCATCCAGATATGGAGGTGCTACGGAAGAAGGATCCAGACAATCACCTGCTTGCTCGTTTTGTCCCACGCCGACTTACCGCGGAAGAGCTCAGGGACACCCTCCTTTTTGCAAGCGGTGAGCTGAGGTCTGGCCGTGGTGGAGTACCCGTCATGCCGGAGATCAATCAGGAAGTCGCTTTGGCTCCACGGATGATTCAGTTCTCGATCGCTCCGGCATGGCAGCCGTCCCGCAGGCCTTTTGAAAGAAACCGGCGGACCATATACACTTACCGGGTGAGAGGGTTGCCTGATCCCTTCCTCGACCTCTTTAATCGGCCTAGTCCGAACGAATCCTGTGAAGAGAGGCATTCAGCTGCGGTTACCCCTCAGGCCTTCGCGTTGTTGAACAGCGACGTCATGACTGACCGTTCAATCGCGCTTGCTCTACGTCTTAGAAATGAGGCAGCTGACCTTGCGAGGCAGGTCGAGCTGGCCTTTCAGCTGGTTCTTGGGCGGTCACCAGATGCTGCAGAACACAAGCGGTTGCAGCGTTACGTGCAGGATATGAGGACCTACCATGGCAAACAGCCGATCCCAGAGAGTAGTTATCCCACCAGTATAACCCGTTCGCTCGTCGAAGAACTTTCGGGGAAGATTTTCAGCTATGAGGAAATCCTCCCTGTCTACGAGGATTACACGCCCGACCAGAAACCCGGAGATGTCCCGCCTCTCACACGGGCGTTGGCTGACTTGGCTCTTCTGCTGTTCAACAGTAACGAGTTTCTGTATATTTACTAAGCTGACATGCATCGACCGCTCTGCGCCAGGCCCACATCCACGCCAGGAACTCGTCGTGAGTTTCTCTATGGTCTTGGGGCGTCGCTTGGTGCAGTAGCAATGAGCGATCTCCTTGCGAAGGAGAATGCCGGGGCGGGTCCGCTGGCTCCGAGGCCGGCCATGCATGAGCCGAAGGCCAAGGCCTGCATCATGTTGTTCATGGAGGGAGGTCCGGGTCATATGGATACCTTTGATCCCAAGCCCAAACTCAATCAGCTCCATAAGGAAGAGTCAAAGCTCACGCAGGGGCTTGCCAACGGGTTCAAGTTTTTCGTGGGGAGTCCATTTCAGTTTCGTCAGGTGGGTCAGTCGGGAATTGAGATGTGCGATCAATGGAAGCATCTTGCAGATCCCTATGTTGCTGATGAGCTTTGTAACTACCGGGGATGCCAGGCAGAATCATTAAATCATCCAGAGGCGCTGTTTCACATGAACACCGGAAGTCGACTGGGCGCAGATCCTGCCCTGGGTTCGTGGGTGACCCATGGTCTTGGAACTATGAATGAAAACCTTCCGGGGTATGTTGTGATGACTGAGTTGGCAATGCCCCAGGGTGGTCCCGGTAATTGGAGTAATGGTTTCTTGCCTGCGCACTACCAGGGCACTCGTTTGCGCCCTGAAGGCACCCCAATCCTCGACCTCAACTCGCCTTCATTCAAGGATCGGGATCATTTGCGTCGAAGCCTCGACGAATTGGCAATCCTTAATCGAAAGCACTCCGCGAGCCATCCGGATCACGAGGATCTGTCAGCGCGAATGGAAAGTTACGAATTGGCATTCAGGATGCAAATGACAGTCCCCGGGGCGATGGACCTCAAAGGGGAGTCCGATTCTGTGAGGGAAATGTACGGGCTGAATAACAAGGAGACGTCCTCCTTTGGAAGGCAGTGCCTGATGGCGAGGAGATTGGTAGAGCAGGGAGTGCGTTTCGTTCAGATCTTCAGTGGGGGATGGGATAGCCATGATTATCTTGAGCGGGGACATAGTGCCCGGATTCAAAGTGTTGATAAGCCAATGGCTGCTCTCATCCGGGATCTCAAATCCAGGGGGATGCTGGATGAGACGCTGGTTGTATGGACGGGAGAGTTTGGACGGACCCCGGACAACAATAAGCGTGGAGGAGTGTATTCACTGGGGAGGGGCCATAATATCGATGCGATGTCCATGCTGATGGCAGGAGGCGGGGTGAAAAAGGGCTCTGTGGTTGGGGGAACCGATGAGCTGGGAGCCAAGGCGGTTGAGTGTGTTCATCCCATTCGGGACCTTCACGTTACGCTGCTGCACCTTCTCGGGCTAAACGATAACAAGCTCACGTATTTTCACGCCGGACGCTACAAGCAGTTGAGCCAGTTTGGAGGCAAGATCATCAGTGAGATTCTTGGGTAAGAGACCATTCAAGGTTGGGAGTTTCTGCTCTGTGTGGTCCTGAGATCTATTATTATGGTGGCGAGTGGGGATGGGGAAATGAAGGTTGTTTCAAAGAGAGTGCCCCAGGGTGGTTGCACGTGGGCAGTGCTTCCGATAGTAACCTTACGGAAATGAGGCTAAGATCGTTATTGATGGGGACGGGGCTATTCCTTGCGGCATCTATGATTGCCGGAGCAGAGGGCGAAAAAGAGGTTTTCCGAAAGGATATCTTCACTCGGAACACGGACGGGTATCATACCTACAGAATTCCCACCATGGTAGTGACAGCAAGTGGCGCTGTTCTCGTCTTTGTGGAGGGGCGCAAGACTCATCGCAGGGACCACGGTGATGTCGACCTGCTCATGAAGCGGAGCGAGGATGGAGGGCGAACATGGTCGCCGCAAAGGCTGATTCACGAGGAGGGCGGAGATGCCCTTATTCGGGTAGGAAATCCATGTCCGATCGTGGAGAAGGATGGCAAGACGGTACACCTGCTCTTCACCCGGAACGGTCCTGATTGTCTGTTCTATACCAAAAGCACGGATGACGGTAAAAGCTGGACTCCGTTTATCAGGACGACCGATGACCCCTCAGCCCCGGAGTATGAGAAATCCAACTTTCTATCGGATTTCGAAGGATCCCGTGTTGGGATCGGGGCTGGACCAGTGCATGGTATCCATACCAGGAGGGGGCGGCTGATTGCCCCCTCCTATATTGGTCGGAAGCTCAATGGAGAAGGCCGAGGGCAATCATGCATTATCTACTCTGACGACCGGGGAAAGAGCTGGCACGCTGGGGGAGTGATTCCCTGGAATCCCGAATTTCGCCATGGAGAATGTACTGTTGTCGAGCGAAGCGATGGGTCCTTGCTCATGAATATGAGGACAGCGGCCCCTGGATTGTATTCCTATGGCTACCGTTTGACATCGGTGAGTCTCGACGAGGGCATGACCTGGTCCGAGCCGGTAGTGGACAAGAATCTTCCCTGTCCAGCCTGTCAGGGCAGCATGTTGAGATTTAGTGGGGACGAGATCCTGTTTCTTAATCCAGCGGTAAATCACCGAGGTGGATTTTCGATTTGGAGCCGTAAGCGGTTGACTTTGCGGGTCAGCAGAGATGACGGGAAAAGCTGGGTCACGAGCCGGATCGTCAACGAGGGGCTCTCAGGGTATTCGGACCTCGCTGTCGGTCGAAACGGACATATCTTAGCTCTTTACGAAAATGGAGAGAAAGACTATTGTGAGAAGATTACCTTCCTAGAGATGAAACGCTCTTGGCTCCGGAATAGGTAAAGCCTACTCGTCATTGCCTGCGCTTTGCTCGAGAGCGATATCATTAAGGTCGTCCCAGGTCTGGTTCCGTGAAACCTCAGGCTCATGACGTAAGATAGCGCAGGGTCAGGGTCATCTCAAGGCTGGCGGATGAGAAAGGATTTGTTCGCTATCCTGGCTCTGCCCAGCTTTATTGCATGAATGCACCGTAGCTTTCCCGAGATCCGGTTTGTCGCTAATCTCTGGACTCTTACTGATCACCCGTCTTCCGGTGCTGAGTGGACCTTGGAGGAAAAAGTATCGGCGATTAAGGATGCTGGTTTCGATGGAGTGAATGACAGGGGCAGGGATCCGTTGCGGGGTCTTCTCGAGAAGTACGAGCTGGGATTTTCGGGGCTTTTCGACGCTGATGATCCGGCAGAGTACGGCGATCTCATTCGGGCCCAGGTGGACTGTGGGTCCTCAACGATCAATGTTCAGTTATGCGACCATGACACCCCCTTGCCCGAGGCTATTGAGAAAACGTGTCTTCTTATGGAGGAGGACGAGCGTCAGGATGCGAACATTCATCTCGAGGTTCACCGCGACACCTGTACAGAGACGCCGGAGAAGGCCTATGCGATTGCGGACGGTTATCGTGAGGCCACTGGAAAAATACTTCGGATGAATATCGATCACTCTCATCCTGCGATCGTCAAACATCTGCGACCTGCTGATTTCGAGTCACGATTGCTGGACCGGCCTGAGTTGCTGCAGAACGGGAACCTTCTCCATTGTCGCCCCTTTAACGGACACCATTGCCAGATCCCGGTGACAGATGGGAAGGGAGGTTTGACCCCGGAGTTCAATGACTATCTGCCGTTTGTAGCCAGTGCGTTTTCCTGCTGGCTTGAGGGCCCGCGCCCTAAGAATGTCCTTTGGGTTGTTCCGGAGCTTGGGCCGGTCTCCAGCGGCTACGGGATCAGCACGTGGCCCTCGATCTGGAGCGACTGTGTCGTGGCCATGGGCGAGATGAAAAAAGCATGGGAAAAGCTGCGAAGCCGAGCGTTATCATGAGTGGGTAGCCCGGGTGAGTGCGGCGAGACTTGCCAAGCGGGCGCTCTGAAGCGAGGGTTTCGAGGTGCCGGATCGAGGAGATAAGGAGGTGGGAGTTGTGCGTGCTGGTCAGCCGGGGATTGAGGATGTTGACCGGGTGGCTCTGGAGGAGCCATTGCAGCTGGTTGTTAATGGGCATGCGGTTGCAGTGCTGATGCGGACACCGGGGAACGACGAGGAATTGGCCGTCGGCTTTCTCTGGACGGAGGGAATTATTAACAGAGGAGACCAAGTGTTAAAGGTGGACCTTGGCACGAAGGAAAATCACGCACTTGTATTTTTGGAGGAGGGAGTAGAGTTGGATCTAAACAGGCTTACGAGGCATCTCTTCAGTGCCTCTTCGTGTGGGCTATGTGGTAAAGCGAGTATCGATGCGATCACCTCTCTGCATGATCCGCTGCCGGATGGGCCCGGGTTCCCAGAATCCAGCCTCCTTGGAGCTCCGTCAGCGTTGCGGTCCGCTCAGGCCACTTTCGAGAAAACGGGAGGGCTTCATGCCTCGGGGGTCTTTAGCAGGGAGGGTCGTCTCCTCGCCCTGCGAGAAGACGTGGGGCGTCATAATGCTCTGGACAAGTTGCTTGGATGGGCGCTTCTAAATGGACGGGATCTCTCTGAGAACTTTGTGCTGATGTCGGGTCGTCTCTCCTTTGAGCTCATGCAGAAAGCGCTCGCCGGGCGCCTGCCTCTTGTAGCTGGCATCTCTGCGCCTTCTTCTCTGGCAGTTGAATTCTCGCGCGAGTCTAACCAGACCCTGGTGGGGTTCTTGCGAGCTCCTTGCTATAACGTATATGCGGGCGCCGATCGGGTGGTCTTCGAAGGCTGAAATTGAGGAGGATCCGTCCCGAGGCAATGCAGGTCTGCTGTTAAGCGGTTGCAAATTCACTCATGCTGGTCGATGACTGCAGGCAGATGAAATTACTTCTGGCCTGCGCACTGACAGCCCTTCTGAGCCTGATGGGAGCAGCTCATCCTGGAGGGCACTACGCCAAGGATCCTTTTAGGCAAATCGACGAGGTCCTTCCTGATCCCAATGAGATTCGAGCTGCAAATGGAGCTCCCGGACCTGAATACTGGCAGCAGAGAGCGGACTACAAGATCAAGGTAGTTCTCGATGATGAGGAACAGCGGATCAGCGGTTCGGAGACTATTACCTATACCAACAATTCGTCCATCGCGCTCACTTATCTGTGGGTCCAACTTGATCAGAATCGATTTGAGCAGCAGGCCCTGGGGCATCAGGCCATGGAAGCGCCTGATTTCGATAGCATTGGATTTAGGACGCTTCGCGGCGAATTATCGCGCGAAGACTTCGAGGGAGGATATCAAATCAAGTCCGTCCATGACGGCAGCAGGCAGCCGCTCATCTACTCCATTATTGACACCATGATGCGGGTAGAGGTGTCCGTGAAACCAGGAGCTACCACGACCTTCGGAATCGACTGGGAGCACAATATCGTGAACGCAAAAGCGATCAGGGCGAGAGGTGGCTACGAGTATTTCAAGGATGATGATAATTACATATATACTATCGCCCAGTGGTATCCCCGGATAGCGGCATTCACTGACGTCAACGGATGGCAGAATAAACAGTTTCTTGGTCGGGGAGAGTTTGCTCTCGAGTTCGGGGATTATGAGGTCTCACTTACCGTTCCAGCTGATCATATCGTCGCGGCTACGGGCACGCTTGCGAATCCCGGAGAAGTGCTCAGCAATGTGCAGCAGGAGAGATTGAAGCAGGCGGAGGGCAGCGACGAGCCCACGTATGTTGTGACACCAGCGGAGGCAAAGGAAAATGAGAAGAGTAAGGCTGAGGGAAGTAAGACGTGGGTTTTCCGGGCAGAAAATGTTCGTGATTTTGCCTGGGCTTCTTCAAGGAAGTTTGTCTGGGATGCTGCTCACGTAAAGGTGGGGAGTCGGGCAGACCGAGTCTGGGCGATGTCCTTTTTTCCTAATGAAGGTGATCCGCTCTGGAGCAAATACTCCACGCATTCTGTCATTCACGCTCTACAGGTATTCTCCAAGCATACCTTTGACTATCCCTATCCGGTAGCGATTTCGGTCCATGGACCGGTGTTTGGAATGGAGTACCCCATGATTTGTTTCAACGGGCCCCGTCCGGAGGATGATGGAACATACTCGCGGCGAACCAAGTATGCGCTGATCTCGGTTGTTATCCATGAGGTGGGGCACAATTGGTTTCCTATGATTGTCAACTCAGATGAGCGGCAGTGGACATGGATGGACGAGGGGCTGACTACCTTCTGTCAGTTTCTTGCAGAGCGGGAGTGGGAAGAAAAGTATCCTTCACGGAGAGGTATGCCCCCGAGCATTGCCAGCTACATGAATCGCGACGATGAAATGCCCATTATGACAAACTCGGAGTCCCTTCGCTACTTTGGCAGTAATGCCTACGCCAAGCCAGCGGTTGCCCTTAATATTCTCCGAGAGTCGGTTCTTGGTCGGGAAAATTTTGACTATGCGTTCAAGGAGTATGCGAACAGGTGGAAATTCAAACGTCCGACTCCTGCCGATTTTTTTCGAACGATGGAGGATGCCTCGGGGGTTGATCTCGATTGGTTCTGGACGGGTTGGTTTTACACCACGGAGCATGTCGATCTCGCCATTAAGGGGGTGAAGCTCTACCAGATGGACACAAAGGACCCGGATATAGAAAAGACCCGGGAAAAGGCGGAGAGGGAAGAGGAGGATGCCAAGTTGCTGACCAACCAGCGCAACATCGGAATCAAGCGATATACGGACCGGTATCCGGACCTGCTGGACTTCTATAATGTGAACGGTGAATACGATGTCACGAAGAAGGATCGAGATGACTTTCAGGATTTTCTCAAGAAGCTGGAGGAGCACGAGAGGGAGATTCTGGAGGAAAACCGATATTTTTATCAGGTCGACCTGACTAACGAAGGTGGTCTGGTCATGCCTGTTGTGTTGAAGGTTCTCTACGACGATGGAGAAGCCAAAATAATGCGCTTGCCGGCGGAGCTATGGAAGAGGAACTCGCGAGAGACATCCAAGCTCCTTGTTTCGAATAAGAAGGTGGTCAGTATTGAACTTGATCCAAATCTTGAAATTGCTGACTCGGATCGCACTAACAATGAGTGGCCGGCTCAGCCTGAGGAGCTCAGGTTCACCTTGGAGAAGGATGAGAAGAAAAATCTGATGCAGCGATTGAGAGAGGAGAAAAAGAAGAGTGAGGAGGAAAAGAAATAGTTTGTCGGTCCCGACCCTCCAATGAAGGCCGGGATGAGAGCTTGGGTCTTGAAAAATCAAGGCCTTGAATCATGTTTGGAAGGTGATTGCGGAGACAGGAGCATTCGAGGTCGTTACTCAGGGGAAGGGGACCTACGAAATCACCCATGAGGTGGCAGAGATCGTAAGTGGATCGGGCGTTTCAGAGGGTAGCGTGACGGTCTTTGTCAGGCATACCAGCGCCAGCCTGGTGATCATGGAGAATGCGGATCCTAGTGCGCGAAGGGATCTTGAGGAATTCTTTGAACGGCTGGTGCCGGAGGATTCAGATTACTTTATCCATACCATGGAGGGCCCTGATGATATGCCTTCTCACATCAGGATGGCCCTGACCCGGACCAGCGAGGTGATTCCTGTTGCCCGGGGGCGGATGGCGCTTGGGACATGGCAAGGTATCTTCCTTTTTGAGCACAGAAGGGCGAGCCACAAGAGGGAGATCGTGGTCAGTGTGGTGGGAGCCTAGGCGAGGTTTTCAATCTGCTAGTGGGTTCGATTTGTCCCTCAAGCTCGAGATCCTTTGTAGTTTCAACTTTGCTGGTTGCGCGGGTTGTGACCGGCGCACTAGGCTCTGGCGTGGACGAGAAGGTGTCACAATTGATCGAATTGGCCCTTATGGAGGATATAGGGCCGGGAGATGTGACCTCACAATATTTCGTTCCGGAGGAACGCGAAGGTCAGGCCTTTCTTGTAGCGAGGTCGGAGGGGGTGATTTCGGGGACCCAGATCGGGGCTGAGGTTTTCCGCAGAGTTGACCCGAAGTGCGAAGTTAGAGTGATGCGTTCGGATGGCTTCAGAGTTGCTCCCGGGGTCCAGATTCTTGAAGTGTCTGGGAAAGCTCGATCGTTACTGACTGCGGAGAGAGTCGCTATCAATTTCGTTCAACGGCTTTCCGGAGTGGCAACCAGGACGGCTTTATTTGTTGAGGCCGTGAAGGATACGGGGGTGACTATCATGGATACCCGCAAGACAACGCCCGGATGGAGACTTCTTGAAAAAGAAGCCGTGGTTGCGGGTGGTGGGCGCAATCATCGCATGGGGTTGTATGACCGCGCGATGGTGAAGGATAATCATCTTCTGGTGAAGGGGACGGTGGAAGATTTGCGTAGCTCTATTCATTCGATGAAGAAAGAGCTTCCCGATGTGGCCGTCGAGCTGGAGGCAGACACGCTCGAACAGGTGGAGGCTTTCCTCGGTATTGCTGAAGTTGATTATGTGCTCCTCGATAATATGGACAACAATACCATGAGAAAGGCGGTGGCGATGCGGGGTGAGCGGAAGCGGCCTATTCTAGAGGCCAGCGGAGGTGTGAGTCTTGAGACGGTGAGAGGAATCGCAGAAACTGGCGTCGATTGCATTTCGGTTGGAGAGCTCACGCACTCGGCGGGGGCTCTGGATCTCGCGCTGGAATTCGTTCCTTTCTCAGAGAGAGAATGAGAGTCGGTAGAGCCGGGTTATGACTGCGATCCAGAAATTTGCGGGACTGGGGAACCGCGTAGAGTGGCATGAAAGCGTGGGCTCAACTAACGATCGCGCCTTGGAGATTGTCATGGACCACGGCCGGGAAGCCGAGGGATGGATTGTTGGGGCAGAGGAGCAAACGGCAGGGCGAGGACGGAAGGGAGCGCAGTGGATCTGTGAGCCAGGGAAAGGATTGGCTTTTTCTGTGATCCTTTGTCCCGGTTGGGAACGTAGGCGCTGGGGATGGCTCAGTCTGACCGCGGCTCTGGCAGTATGTGCCGGAGGGCCGGAGCTCCTCGGTCTGAGTCCCAAGATCAAATGGCCAAACGATGTGCTCGTCGAGGATCTTAAGATTTGTGGCATTCTGATTGAAACCCGTGGTCCCTGTGCAGTGGTGGGTATTGGGCTGAATGTGAATGAGCACGCGCTTCCTCGGGAGCTTGGTGCAAGTTCACTATTTCAGCTTCTTGGGCGGGAGGTAGACCGGGAGCAGCTGGCAGGAACGATACGCGAAAATCTGATGGAACTGCTGGGATTGGAGCCTTTTCTGATCGCAGAGAGGGCATGGGAGATGCTGGCTTGGAAAGACAAAGTGGTTGTGACGGCCTCTGGTAGAAGAGGACAAATTCGGGGTTTCGGTGAGAATGGAGAACTGAAAGTGGAAACACCTGAGGAACTGCTCACTTTATGCGATCCGGAGGGCCTTCGGGTTGCCGAGACGCCGGATTAGCCCTTCGATTCCTGCTTGTCTGAAGACGAGAGGGCCTGGGATCATTCCCCGCTCTCCCCCTTTTCCGGGCCGACCAGCCTTCTGAGAGCCTGAATGTCTTGAAATCAGGATGCTCGTGGGTTTTCCTCCGCCGGCAATGGCAGAGCTCAGCAAGGCATACGAACCTCGCGAGGTAGAGGAGAAATGGCACCGGAGGTGGCTGGAGTCTGATTGTTTTCGTGCGGACGAGACCTCGGAAAAACCCGCTTACTCCATTGTGATTCCACCTCCGAATGTGACTGGAATTCTGCATATGGGGCATGTCCTCAACAATACTCTGCAGGATATCCTCTGTCGCAGGGCCCGGCAGGAAGGGAAGGAAGTGCTCTGGTTGCCGGGCACGGACCATGCAGGAATTGCCACTCAGACGAAGGTTGAGCAGAAGCTCAGGGCCGAGGGGCAAACAAAGCATGATGTTGGGCGTGAGAAATTTCTTCAGATGGTATGGGAGTGGAAGGAGCACCACGGAGGGATTATCATCGAGCAGTTGAAGCGCCTTGGGTGTTCGTGTGACTGGAGCCGGGAGCGCTTCACGATGGATGAAGGTTACTCCCGGGAGGTTCAGCAGGTCTTCGTTCACCTATTTGAAAAGGGGCTGATCTACCGTGGCAAGAGAATGGTCAATTGGTGTCCTGTCTCGCTCACGGCCCTTTCTGATGAAGAGGTGGAAATGAGGCCGCAGAGTTCGAAGCTCTACTACATGAGGTATGAGTTGGTTGATGAACTGGGAAGCTACCTTCAGATTGCTACTACCCGCCCGGAGACGTTGATGGGAGATACAGGTGTCGCAGTGAATCCAAAAGACCCACGCTATGGGCATCTTGTTGGAAAGAGGGTGCGAAGGCCTTTCCCCTCAGCTGAAATTCCAATAGTAGCGGACGAGCATATCGACATAGAGTTTGGCACGGGAGTTCTCAAGGTAACCCCGGCTCATGACAAGGCGGACTTCGAGATCGGGCTCCGTCATGATCTTGAAATTATTGATGTGCTTAACCCGGACGGGAGTATCAATTGTCCCGGCTGCCCCGATCTGGACGGGCGAGATCGTTTCGAGGTGAGAGAGCTCGTGGCCGCCAAGTTGGCAGAACTTGGTCTTCTCGAGAAGGTGGAGGACTATGAAAATAATGTGGGGTTCTCCCAGCGCGCAGGAGTTCCAGTTGAGCCGCGTATCTCGATGCAGTGGTTCCTCAAGTATCCAGAGGTCGAGCGAGCAACGAGGGTAGTAGCAGAGGGAGAAATCGTATTCCGTCCCGAGCGCTGGAAAAAGACCTACCTCCACTGGCTGGAGAACATTCAGGACTGGTGTATCAGTCGCCAGCTATGGTGGGGCCACCGTGTGCCGGTGTGGTATCGGAGCGACAAGGTCAATTTGCTACAGGAGGCAGAGAGCCTGGATCTGTCTCATCTTGAAAATGGGGATATTCATGTGGGGGTAGACCCTCCCAGTGAGAGTGATGCGGAATGGGTGCAAGACCATGACGTAATGGATACTTGGTTCAGTTCATGGCTATGGCCATACGCGACAATGGACGAGGCCACGCAGTCTAAATTCTATCCGACGGTGGATCTCTGCACGGGTCCAGACATCATCTTCTTCTGGGTTGCGCGCATGATCATGGCGGGGTTGGAATTCAAAGACGAGATCCCGTTCAGTAACGTATACTTTAACAGCATCGTCCGGGATATTGAGGGAAGGAAAATGTCGAAAACCCTCGGCAATTCGCCGGACCCTCTCGACCTCATGTCTGATTACGGGGCTGACGCTCTGCGTTACGGTCTGATGAGAATTGCTCCGACGGGGTTGGACGTGAAGTATGATGAAAAGCAGATTGAGGAGGGGCGAAACTTCGCCAACAAGCTTTGGAATGCATGCCGCTACCGGCAGATGCAGGGTCCCGTGAAAGGGGTTTCTGCTAAGCCAAACATCTACGCGATTTCTATTCTTGCGAAATTAAAAGCTCTTGAAGAAGGCGTGAGGCGGGCGTTGGAGAACTACGCCTTTAATGACGCCGCGCAGCAGCTGTATCAGTTCTTCTGGTCTGAGTTCTGCGACTGGTACCTTGAATCGGTTAAAGGAGACTTTGGAGAAGAGGCTGACCCGGGGCGTAAGGCTTCGACTCTTGAAGTTATAGATATTATTCTCGATCGCTACCTTCAGTTGATACACCCCTACATGCCTCATCTCACCGAGGAATTATGGGAGCAACTTGAGTTCGCGGGTGAATCGCTGCTCATGGAGCAAGAGCTTCCAGAAAACTCTCCGTTGGAAAAGTTCGGTTTATCGGAGGAGGAGTCTCACGCGGCGGAGCAAAAGGTGGCAGAGGTATATGAGTCCGTATCGCGGATTAGAAACCTGAAGGCGGAATACAATCTGGCGGCCAATCGGAACGTTAACCTCATTGTGAAAGCGGGCAGTGGCTGGGCTGAAAAGGAAGCGGCTACCCTGGCGCTGCTTTGCGGCGCGAGGGTAGTAGAGTTTTCCGAGGTTTACGAAGCGCCCAAGGGAACCCCGGTCGCAGTGACGGTAATAGGAGAGGTTTACCTTCCTTTGGAGGGTCTGATTGATCTGAATGCAGAGAGGAAAAGAATTGGTGCGGAAATTGCTAAGGTGCAAAAGGAGCTTTCTCGAAGTGAGGGAATGCTGGGAAATCCAAAGTTCGTGGAGAACGCAAAGCCTGAGGTTGTGAAGAAGGAGCAGGATCGACTGGAGGAGTGGCGAGAGAAAATGGTCCAGTTGGAGGAGCTCCTGGAGGCTCTCTCGTAAGGGGGCGAGTCCTCCTTTCTGCGAAATTCAGAATGTAACGATCAGGATGAGGGATATAGAGGAACTTCCGGGCCTTGAAGAAAAGGCCATCGCCCTTCTCCATGGGGCGGGGCTGGAGACGGTCGAAAAATTTATTGCCAGCGATGCGGTTGAAATTCTTGAGCGACTGAAGGCGGTTGGGATGCGCCTTGAAGAAGAGATAAGGCCCCCGTCTCAGAATCTTATCGAGGCTTGGCAGACGACCGGCCGTGAGTTGCTTGAAAAGGAGGTGAGATTGTCAGGCAGAGAGGCGGTCGAGGTTTCGCCCGAAAGCTTGGAGAAAGCTGGAGTCGCGATCAGCTCCCTGCCTGTTGGCAGGGTCTTCGAAATAGAATCATCGATAGAGCCGGTGGCGCCATTCGAGCACTCGAAGGGTTGGAAGCGCAAGATTGAGGATGATGATCTTGTGGGTGAGCCTGCTCCCAGAGTTAGACAGAAGGCTGGTGAGGCTTTCCGCAGCCTAAGTGGCAATCAAAAGGTAGAACCATGGAGGGAGCGCCGGAACCGGGGTGTGCCTCACCCTCAGGCAGGGTTTGTTCGTTGGGCTGCAGCGCTCACGGTAGCGGTAACCTTGCTGGGGATGTTGTCGTTGATTGGCCTGATCACAGTTGGAATCATGGCCTTTGGATTTGGATTCCAGCCCCCCCCACGTATCGCTTTCGCGTTTGTGCCATTCCCACTTGCTCTGATGCTCTACCTGCTTCTGGGTATTCGGGCGAGATGCCAGTTCTGTGGGCAGAGGTGTTTCGTTAGTAAAAATTGCCAAAAGCATGAACACGCGGTCCGATCAATTCTGGGATTCGGTTTTGCCGCGGCACGAGACGCTCTTTTATTTACAAGTTTTCGCTGCATGTATTGCGGCTCGAAAACCCGATTGAAGAGTTGAGGCATCCTTGGGCAGGGAGGTTACTCGCGATTTCGTGAATCGATCAGGATAGTGACAGGTCCGTCGTTCACAAGAGAGACGTCCATCATCGCTCCGAAGCGCCCTCGCTCGACCTCTCGTTCGAGGTGAGCGGAGAGGACCGCGCAGAACTGCTCGTAAAGTGGTTTGGAGTGTTCGGGAGGTGCAGCCCGGATAAAGGAGGGGCGATTCCCCTTCCGGGTGCTTGCGTGGAGAGTGAACTGGCTGACGACAAGCGCGCTTCCGCCGGTATCGAGCAGAGAGCGGTTCATGCGGCCTTCAGGATCTTCAAAAATACGAAGGCTGGTGATCTTTTTTGTGAGCCATTCAATATCGGTGGGATCGTCAGCGGCTTCAACGCCCAGAAAGATAAGAAGTCCGGATTTAATAGAGGAGATGACCGCTTCTTCGACAGTGACGGAAGCACTTGAGACCCGCTGTATGACCGCCCGCATGCCCAGATTATGATTCTCAGCGGCAATGATTCAAGCAATCTGCTGGCGATGTGAGCTATGAAAGCTTACCTGACAAGGGGTAAGGCAAGATGCCGCAGAGGTGTCCATGTTAGGTTCTGGGCTCGCTGTCAGCAGTCCGAGAGCCTCTTGGGAGGATCTTTGTTCTCGATAAAAAAAGGCAAGAGATTGATTATACTGATCTAATGGCTGCTACCTTCATGGGTGTAAAATGAATATTCACCATCTTGAACTCTTCTACTTTGTCGCCAAATACGAAGGCATCACGGCTGCAGTTCGACGGATGCCCTATGGGATTCAGCAGCCGGCAGTGAGTGGGCAGATTCTTCAGCTCGAAAAAGAGCTAGGGGTGAAGCTCTTCAACCGGAGGCCCTTCGCGCTGACACCTGCTGGAGATGAATTGTATGACTTTGTGTATCCCTTCTTTTCTCAAGTTGGAGAGGTGGAGGCTCGCTTGAAGGGGGAAGAAGGATCTCATCTACGCATCGCGGCTTCCGGCTCTGCTCTGCGTATTCACCTTCCCGATATTCTCGCTGAAGTGCGTGCGCAGCGTCCGTCAGCCCGCTTTTCTCTGCGTGAGGTGGAGCCGGCGGAGCTGCAGGGTCTTCTTAAGACCCAGCAGGTTGATCTTGCCATAAGTATTATCGGCGAACGGATCACCGAGGGCTTACAGACGGTAGAACTATTGAAAATACCTCTCGTGCTGTTGGTGCCGGAGCAATGGAAAGTGCGAGGACTGAGTGACCTGCTGGTTAAGAATGAGGATACGGGCCGGAAGGCTCCAAGGTATCCCCTCGTCGGTCTGCCCACGGGAAATGTCCTTGGAAGGATTTTTCTCGATTCCTTTGAGGAGCGAGGCGTCGATCTTGTTCCAAATATGGAGGTGGATTCCCTGGACCTCGTCGGAGATTACGTCTCATGGGGATTTGGCATGGGAATGGGAGTGGAGATCCCTGGTAAGGAGCCTCCGGGTGGACTGCGGGCAATCCGCCTGAAAGGATTTTCTCCGGTTGTTGTGGGGGCAATCCACCAGGAGAACCTGAAGCCCATCGCGAGGGATTTTCTGGAATTGGCTCGTGAGCGTGCTAAAAATTTAGCGAAGCCGAGTTAACCCATGATCAGAGAAGGCCTGATTTTAAAAATTGACTGCCCTGACCGTGCTGGGTTGGTAGCCAAGATTGCTGGATATGTTTCCGAGCACGAGGGCAACCTCGTTGAGTTCAATCAGTTTACCGATGCGGTCAGAAGCAGGTTCTTTGCCCGGCTGGAAATCGATACCTCCGGGCTCAAGGTGGAGACCGATCATTTTGTGAGAGGGTTTGGGGCATTGGGTCGTCTTCTGGAGGCTCAATGGCACTTTCGTCGTCTCCCATATCGCATGCGAACTGCAGTGCTTGTCACGAAAACCGACCATTGTCTCAACGAGATCCTGTGGCGGGCGCAGCTTGGCGAACTGCCGGTGGAAATCACCTCTATCATAGGGAACAGGGATGACTGCCGTCTGATCGCGGAGCAGGCCGGTATACCCTTTCATCATGTAGAGATTGGAGAGGACAAGGAGAAGGGCTTTCGAACCATCGATAGATTGTTAACGAAGCAGGCGGTGGAGCTCGTAGTGCTGGCCCGCTTCATGCAAGTTGTTCCGGGGTGGCTTTGCGCGGCTTACAAGGGGCGGATGATTAATATCCATCATAGTTTTCTGCCGGCCTTTGTCGGGGCGAACCCCTACCGGAAGGCCTTCGAGAGAGGCGTTAAGCTTATCGGAGCGACATGCCATTACGTAACAGAAGACCTTGATGCCGGACCTATTATTGATCAGGAGGTTGAGCGAGTGCAGCATTACCACTCAGTTCACGACCTTATCCGTCTGGGACGTGATTGTGAGCGTTCTGCGCTTGCAAAGGGAATCCGGTATCATGTGCACGAACGGATTATTCTCGATAATCACCGGGCGCTCGTTTTTCCCGACTGATAGGCAGAATTTAATGTGGAAGGGTGGTTTGCAGGAGAGTGGTGCTCTTCTCCGCCTCCACCCTTACCGGTCCCTTCGGAAGAAGGAGAAAGTCCCCAGATGAATAGATGGTGCCGTTGTTATCCCGGATTGTTCCGCTGGTGATGGTGATGATCGAAAAGCGATCAGGCTCAGGATTTCCTATTTCAGCGCCCGCCTGAAGTTCCACGTAGTCCACCTTGAAGTGCTGGCAGGTTGCCAGATTCTGTCCTTCTGGCTGGTCCATTGCGGGCTCGTAATCCGTGAAATCGATACTGGCCAGCGATTCGCGAACATGTAAATCGCGGGCTTGTCCGTCGAGGCCAACTCTATTCCAGTCGAAGACCCTGTAGGTTGTGTCCGCGTTCTGCTGGATTTCGTAAATCAGCATTCCTGCCCCAATGCCATGCAGGCGCCCTGAGGGAACGAAAATGGACTGGCCTGCCCTTGGCTCCACGGAGTGGACCATCGTCTCGACGGAACCGCTACGAATCGCTTGCTCAAATTGCCCGCGGGTAACTCCCTCCTTGAGGCCTACGTAGAGCTTGGATCCGGGTAGGGCCCTCGCAATATACCACATCTCGGTCTTTGGAGAGCCCCCAAGGAGAGAGGCGATCTGTGTGGGAGGGTGAACTTGAATGGACAGGTGGTCCCGAGAGTCCAGAATCTTCATGAGAAGCGGAAAGCGCTCACTTTTCAGGTTGCCCCCGAAAATCTCCTCACGTCTCATGGCCCACAGGTCATGGAGGCTGTTTCCTGCCCATTCGCCAGAGCTCACTACGGACTGCTCCGTGGGCCGATCGGACACTTCCCACGATTCGCCCCAGGGGCCCGGTCCGGGTAACTTTCGGCCCAGGAGGGTTTCCAGGCTCCTTCCGCCCCAGACGCGGGGCATGTAGAGCGGCTGGAAGTGGATCGGTGACACAATGAGTGGGCGGAGAATGGACGTGACCGGCTGGAAGAGTCAAGCAGTGAGAGGGGTAGAGCGCACCCCGCTTGGCGAGTGATACGGAATACTCTCAATAAGATTCGAGGATATCCTCAAGCGCGTTCCGGAACTTTCGGCCCAAGAGACCTGAAAGAGTGGATTGGTAGTCAGCACAGGTCTCAATGATACGCAGTTCTGGGAGCTGGAAGACAGGATGAGATTGATTAGCAGCCTGCTGGAGAACGCTCGGATTGGAATTCGATCCGGTCCAAGTAACATGGCGGCAGAGAGAGGGCAGGTAATCCTGCATTGCGAGAAGATAGCATCCACCTTCATGGCCTGCTCCGATAACGACTTGGTTGTTTTTGTTGAGCTGGGCGAAGGCGGCGTGGATCCAGCGGCTCGAAATCTCGATGCAATTGCTACCAATGAGGGCGACTTGTTGGTATCCCTCGTCAAAGGCGTTCTTCGCGGCGTTAGATATCCGCGTTCCGAGATCGCCATCTGATTGAGGTTTAAAGTCCGTTGCCTCAGTATTCAGCTGGATGCTGGGATGATCCATAATCTCCGAGAGGAGCCAAAAGCGGATGGAGTCATGGGCGTCTGCAGGGCGGTAGCAGAATCTCAGGGCGCACTTCTCCAGCCCGCTTAACTGCGAGAGCAAAGTCCGAATTTTGGCCCGGTAGACGACTTCCGCCTTGTCGGTAGCCAGAATGTCGGCGGCGGAGGGCTCTAGTCGACCGGGTCGGGGTTCTTCCAGAAAAACAACGAGGAGGCGCATGTGGGAGCAATAAGGAAGGCTGGAGGGAGATTTGCCCAAAAGATTAATTTTTGTTGATAGTCAAAAAAAGCGGTATTCGATCTTGTTTGGCCCTTGATTTTAGGGGATTATATGGAGGGCAGAACTCAGTAAAGCTCTGCGCAAAAATTTATGGCGAGGTCGAGGAACAGGTCAAAGCGAAAGGGTAGCACCGATTCTCGTTGGTCCCGTGAAGCGATGGGTGTCACGCTTTCGGGAGTCGGGATCCTTTTGCTCTTGTCGCTCGTATCCTACACGCCCGGAGATTTGCCGATCAAGTTTCCCTTCACGGATTGGGCCTTGCTCAGCGGATTTGCTCTCGATCTTGAGGCGAATGACCCTCGTCAAAACTGGATTGGTCCAATCGGAACATTGCTCGGGTTTATTCAAATTCAAATCTTTGGAGTGGCTGCCTTCATTCTTCCGCTGGGGATGCTGTGGCTGGGGATTGGTCGGCTTTTCATGCGAGCATCCTATAGCATGCGAACTACTACGGGGTTTTGCGTATGCCTTCTGAGCGGCGCGAGCCTTATGGCGGTGCAGGAGAGCTTTTTCACAACGTGGAAGGAAACTTACCTTATTGCGGGTCCGGGTGGCGTGTTAGGACAGGGCTTAGGTGTTGTTGTCCTCAAGGGTATGCTCAGCACTACCGGGGCGCTTATTCTTCTTGGTGTTGTCTACTGGCTGAGCTTTTTTACTCTCCTTGGGGTTCACCCGGTCAAGTTTGTCAAGGCGTTGGCGCTTTGGAGTATCGAAAAGATCCGGCAGGCCCGGGAAGATTGGGGTAGCAGAGTGGCTGAGAAGGAGAGGGCAGCCGTGGGAACGAAAGGGGAGAAGAAGTCCTCCTCGGCCAAGGGCAAATCGAGAAAGAGCAGGCGCCAGAATCGGGGTGAGGAAGAGGCAGGAGAGCAGGAGGGCGCAGAGGATCTGGTGAGTTATGAGCAGGACGAGAAGGGTCAATCCCATCTTCCCTTACAGGAAATCCCGGAGCCGCAGATTATCGACGCGACCCAGAGGATCACACCCACAATGGCGGCTGGAGCCAAGCCTTTCGAACGGAAGAGGCCCCCGCAGCATGCGGCCCTCAGCACTGAAGGATTCGAGGATTATGAGCTTCCTGGCTTCGATTTGCTCGAATACGAGGAGGAAGAAGCTCCAACGGAGGATAATACGGATATTCTCATCGCTCAGCAGACTAAGATCGTTGAGACCCTTAAGGCCTTCGGAGTTGATGTGACGGCGGGAGACATCACACGCGGCCCAACGATTACCAGGTATGAGGTGTATCCGAGTATTGGCTTAAGGGTGAGCCGGATTGCCCAGTTGGAGCCTGATCTGGCCCGGGCCACAAAGGCGGAGCGGATCAACATTCTTGCTCCGATCCCGGGAAAGGACACAGTGGGTATTGAGATTGCCAATGATTCCAGAATGCCGGTTGCCCTCCGGGAACTCCTACAGGATGACGAGTTTCGGAGCTCTAAGAGGAAAATCCCCTTGGCTCTTGGCAAGGATGTCTATGGCAAGGCCGTCATTGGTGATCTTGCCGCGATGCCCCATCTCCTGGTTGCCGGCGCTACTGGATCCGGCAAGTCGGTCTGTATCAACTCGATCATTTCGAGTATCCTTTTCAAGTTTGGCCCAGATGAACTTCGCTTCATCATGATTGACCCTAAGGTGGTGGAGATGCAGGTCTACTCGGATCTGCCCCATCTCGTTGTGCCCGTTGTGACAGACCCAAGAAAAGTAGTTGGAGCGCTCAAGTGGTGCGTTAACGAGATGGAGCGGCGCTACAAGGTGTTTGCCAAGGAAGGGGTCCGAAACTTCGATTCCTTCAATAATCGGGTAAGTGATAAGGGTGATCCGGTAGTTGTTGAGGAGGAAGAGGAGATTGAAGAGGAGGAGGAAGTGATCGACGAGGAGCATGTCGAGTCGATTGCCGCCGCCCTTGAGGATGGCGAGCTGGGCCCGACGGGCGGTGACTGGAAAGAAGAAGAGGAAGAGACCCCGGAGAGGTTCCCCTACATCGTGGTAATTATCGATGAGCTCGCAGATCTCATGCAAACTGCGCCTGCGGATGTAGAAATGTGTATTGCCCGGATCGCGCAGAAAGCGAGGGCGGCAGGAATCCATTTGATCGTAGCGACGCAGACACCCAGAGCGGATGTGGTGACTGGAATCATCAAGGCAAATATACCGAGTCGGATCGCGTTTCAGGTCTCCTCAGCATTGGATAGCCGAGTCATTCTGGATGGTAAGGGAGCGGAGAAGTTGGTGGGCAAAGGTGATATGCTGTTTTTACCCCCGGGATCAGCAAAGCTTGATCGGGCACAGGGAGCATGGATTTCGGACGAGGAAGTAGAATCCCTTGTGGAGTTCTGTTCGGTGCAGAGCGAACAGCGTTTTGAAGAGAGTGTGCAGGCCAGTATTGATGGAGGGGGAGCTGGTGAAGATGGCGATGAGGATGAGGTGTCAAACGCAGACGAAGAAATTCTTCAGAAGTGTATCGAGGTCATCGTGCAGGAGCAGAAAGCCAGTACATCGCTTCTCCAGCGGAGGCTCCGACTTGGATATACCCGTGCTGCCCGGATGGTTGATATTCTTGAGCAGCGTGGAGTGGTAGGCCCGGCTGATGGGTCTCGCGCCCGTGAAGTATTTCTGAAGGGAGAGCCCGTAGTCGTTGACTAGGCTTCAGGGATTGTCCTGATCCAGTAATGGCACGAGGGCCGGTTGGACTACGGCCATGATAGCCTTGTGGGCTTGCTCTGCAGGCTGGTCCGCATCGATAATGTGGACGAAGTCATCTGTTACCGAGTGAAATATCTCACGGCAAAGTTGGAGGGATTCCCGTCGCTCGAATTCATTCCCTTGCCCATCGCGGACCCCAATGCGGGCTATCGCGGTATCAAGAGATAGCTCAAGAAGGAGGAGGAGGTCCGGACGAGGCGCAAATTGTTCATTGGTTTGTCGGATCTCCTGGGGATCGAAGCCTCGGGTTCCCTGATAGGCCATGGTCGAGAAGTAGTAGCGGTCGAGAATGACAATTTCTCCCGCCTTGAGCGCAGGATTAATGAGGGTCTCTACATGCTCCTGGCGATCCTTGTGAAACAGGTCGAGCTCCTCCTCTGCGGATAGGCGACCGGTAGTGGCAGAGTCTCGAAGCTTCCGTCCGGAGGGACCGTCCGTAGGCTCGCGTGACTGTGTAACACGAGCTCCCTGTTTCCGGAGAGTTTCGGTCAAGAGGCGGACCTGGGTAGATTTGCCGGTGCCATCAATCCCTTCTAGGACGATCAGGAAGCCGGGATGATTTTTTGAGGCGTTCAGGAAAATCGAAGGTTGTATGGAGGTCTGTCCGGGATGCGGCGGCTAAGCCATGAGCGCCAGAGCTGTTG
>JAQWTV010000159.1 GCA_029242545.1 Roseibacillus sp. | reverse complement strand
AACATCACCCAGGCTTTCCGTGCGGACAGGAATGGTGCCATGGAGGAGGTCTCGAAAGGTAAGTTTACCGCAGGCTTGAGCGGCCATGGCAGAATTAAGACGCCATGAATGTGGTTTTTTCAGCGCGATCCTTTCGGATCGCTCATCGGCACTGATTTTACGACAGGTTCCTGGGTAAACAGGTCCCTCGAGGCCATGGGGAGCATTCGTCATCCGCGAGGCCTCATCAGCGATTGCCCGGCGGGTACAGAAACACGGGTAGATGAGGCCTTGTTCCAGCAAGTTAGCGAGAGCGTTCGAGTAGATCTCGAGACGATCGGATTGTCGAACGGGCTCCTCTTTCCACTCGATTCCCAGCCATCGAAGATCTTCTTCGATCAACCGATAATATCCGGGCCTTACTCGGGACCCGTCGATGTCCTCAAATCGCAGGAGAAAGATTCCATTGCTACGGTCTGCAATCTCCCGCGCCACAAGAGCGGCATAGGCGTGGCCGAGGTGCATAGGCCCGGTAGGGCTTGGGGCGAAGCGGGTTCGCATGGCAAAAGTCTCAGGTTTCAAGTTGAAGGTTTCAAGTTGCCTGTGGTCGAGGCATACTCAGGGAACCGTGAAAGCCTATTTGTCAGGCTCAATATGATATTCAGATCGCCCGATGAGCATACAAAAATTGGAAGCCCGAACCGGGGGTAGAGGAAAAAAAGGTCATCCAGGCCTGGGGTTTCTTGCTGTCCTCATTGTCATTGCCTGGCTCGTTGAGCTCATCGATTGGTATTTTAAGCTGAATCTGGAGCAGTATGGGGTTGTTCCGAGGAGCGTGACAGGATTGAGAGGGATCATCTGCATGCCGTGGCTCCACGCGGACTGGGACCACCTTCTGGATAACACCATTGCCATACTCGGGTTGGGAGTGATTGTGATTCTGGCGGAGGGAAGAAGATTTGCTACGACCACACTCATCCTTGTCCTGATCAGTGGAATTGGAACCTGGGGTATCGCTGACCTAGGGCATGTAAAATCAGTTCATATCGGGGCAAGCGGTTTAGTTTACGCATACTTTGGGTATATTCTCGCGCGGGCAATTTGGGGACGCCGTCTTGTATGGGCCGTGGTGGGTGTTGTGGTAGCCGTAGTTTATGGAGGGATGATTGGGGGAGTTTTCCCCGAAGGGGATCATATTTCTTGGGAGGCTCACCTTGTGGGGCTCTTGGGTGGAATCTGGCTGGGACAGCGCCACGCCTAGGTCAGGAGGGATGGGTAAGCTCCGCTGGCTGATCAGGGCTTCCCGCCCGTTTTTCTTATCGAGAAGCTGATGGAGCCCAATAGGGTAGCTTCCGGATCGTAGCAGGTCAGGGTGGTTGCCGGAAAGAGCAGTGTCTCCATTTGGGTAGGAGAACGGAGGAGAAATTACCCTCTCATGACAATATCGATGACCCTGCTCGAAAGGGCCCTGCCTACGTTGTTCTTGCCTTGCGTTTGAAGATCTTCTTCAAGCCGGTGGCTCCGTGTTGGTCTATAATTACACCCACAAAGATCACCCCGCCTGTAATTGCATCACTGAGGGGTGTAGGATAGCCGAGAAGATTTACCATATTTCGGAGGACAATCAGAATAGCGGTGCCGATGAGGATGCCTGGTATCGAGCCTTCACCTCCACGCAGGCTACATCCCCCGAGAACCGCAGCAGCAATGGCGTAAAGTTCAAAAAAAGCTCCGTGACTGGTGGGTTGAACAGAGCCTGTATAAATACAGAAGGGAATGGCTGAGAAGGCAGTGCAGAAACCAGCGATGAGGTAGGCAATCGCAATAACCAGCCCTGTGTTGATGCCTGAGTATTTGGTAGCAAGTTCGTTGCGCCCCGCTGCGAAAATATAGCGTCCCAGGACGGACCGGTGAAGAATTATGGTTGTGATCACGGCAAGGATGATCAGATAGACAAACGTCATCGGAACGCTATGCAGGATGCCTTTTTCCCCGTGGCCGATGAGGACATCTCCGAGGGTTCCGTCTCCAAGTTTGCGTGCAAAGCTCAAATCCTGAGAGGCATCCCCAACGTTGACGGTGGTATCGTTTGCGTAGAACCGAGCGAGACCCCTGTAGGAGAGAAGTCCGCAGAGGGTGACAACGAAAGGCTGGAGCTTGAGTTTTCCAACAAGGACGCCGTGGAGTAACCCCAGCAGGGTTCCAAGGAGGAGGACCCATAATACGGCCATAGGCCAGCTAACCTCGGGAATACCTCGCGCGAGGGCAGAGTCAGGCCTCATGCCGGGCGGGGTGACAAGAAAGAGGAAAAAGACACCAAGAAGCGCCATGAGAGAACCTACTGACAGGTCGATACCGGCAGTGATGATAACGATGCCAACGCCTATGCTGAAAATGCCATAGATGCCGATCGTTCGGGCTACATTCTTAAGATTATCCGGGGTAAGGAACTTGCTGCCGAAGAGGCCATCGATGCCCTCTTCTATAGTGCCAAGGCTGGTTATGACGACGAGAATGAACAAGAGGCCGAGCATGCCTGTTTCACGGCGGTGTCGGCCGGCGTAGCGTAAGAGGGGATTGGCCATAGAAGTTTTGTATTAGTTGGCTTCGGTTTTGGAATTCCCTACGGCGAGATGCATAATTGGTTCCTCACCAAATTCGTCGCGTTGGAGTTCTCCAGTAATTTGTCCTTCGTGCATTACGACAATGCGGTCACTGATACCCAGAACCTCTTCCATATCGCTGGATATCATCCAGATGGCGACTCCATTCCGGGCTAGTTCCCGCATCAGTTTATAGATTTCCGCCTTAGCCCCTACATCGATTCCGCGGGTGGGTTCATCAAAGATAATGACCTTGGGTTTCATCGAGAGCCATTTTCCCAGGACGACCTTCTGCTGGTTCCCTCCACTCAAGGTGATAGCCGCAGTTGATGCAGATGGAGTCTTGATTTTCAGGCGCTCAATCTGCTGCTCAGCAACCTTGCGTTCCGCATAGCGATCAATCAGGCCGATACGGGAAGAGTGGTTCCAAAGATCGGCGAGAGAGACATTTTGCGTGATATCAAATTCCAGAACGAGTCCGGTGAGTTTCCGATCCTCGGGGGCCAGATAAATGCCAGCTTTGATAGATTGCCTGGCTGCTCCTCTTTTTATCGTGATGCCGTCGACAGATACTGATCCACTGAGAGCAGGGTCGACTCCGAAAGTAGCTTGGGCAAGTTCAGATCGTCCCGCCCCGACGAGCCCTGCCATCCCCAGGATTTCGCCTCCCGAGATTTCAAAGCTGGATTGACATTCCGGATAGAGCGCAGTGCGAAGATTAGAGACGACAAGGCGCCGTGGAACCGTCTCATGATCGCTTGAGGTAAGGGGAGTGCGCTTAAGGTCTCGACCGACCATCAGGCTGACCATGGCGTCGTGATTGATTTCGCCGCTCTTAAGCTCGCCTGCATTTTTTCCGTCACGCAGAGCAACAACTCGGTGGGCGCACTGGGTTACCTCACCAAGACGGTGGGAGATGTAGATAACTGCGATGCCCTGCTCGGATAGGTCGCCTATTACCTTCAAGAGTCTTTCGGTTTCCGAGAGGGTGAGACTTGAGGTAGGCTCATCCATTATGATGATCTTCGCCTCCTTTGAAAGGGCCTTGGCGATTTCGACCATTTGTTGTTGGCCGATGGAAAGCTTGGAAAGCGGGGTGTCGGGAGAAACGTCGAGGCCAAGAGTGTCGAGAAACGGTTGCGTGTCTGCCTTTATCTTGCGGCGGTTAATCAGGCCGAAGCGGTGCGGTTCCCGGCCGAGGAAGACGTTTGCCCCGACGTCGAGGTTGTCCAGAACGTTGAGTTCCTGGTGCACGAACCCTACACCCAGCGAATCAGCATCTGCAACGGAGCGGATGACGGCAGGCGAACCAGAAGCTGTAATCGTGCCCTCATCCGGGTGATGGACGCCTCCGAGAACTTTCATTAACGTCGACTTGCCAGCACCATTTTCCCCTATGAGGGCGACAACTTCGCCCTCCATGACGTCAAAGTTGACCTGATTGAGTGCGGTCACCCCGGGAAAGCGCTTCGTAATATTCTCCATGTGGAGAACCTTCACGCGCTTGGCGGGGTCTTGCATTGCAGCTCGAGGTAGAGCGGACGTGCTATTTACTGATAGCGTTCTTCCAAGCGTTGCACTTCTTCAAATACTCAAGGCCCTCTCCCTTGCGAATGGTAAGAGTCTCAATAAATTTCTGATTGGTGTCAGGAACTTCCAGGTCCTTGGGCGTTTGATTTCCCACAATCATGGCGCGTAAAGCGACCACTGCCTGATAGCCGAACTCGTAGGGCTTCTGGACAACGGTCCCATGGATTTCACCAGCATCAATAGCCTTGAGGGTGCGAGGGTCCTCGTCGAAGCCGATGATCTTGACCTTATCGAGAACGCCCTTGTCCCTCACGGCTTCCAGAATAAGGGGCGCATTGTAGGACCAGAGGCCGACCATGCCGGCAATATCGGGGTGCTTGGTGAGGGTATCCTCTGCGTTACGGCGAGCTTTTCCGAAGTCAACTTCATCGGTCCGGAGGTCAAGGATTTCAATCTCGGTTCCCTCCACGGCCTCACGTAATCCCTGATAACGCTCTGCGGCATTAGCCTGATCACCGAGCCCGACAAATGCCATGACTTTGCCGCCATTCGGAAGGGCTTCCTTGAGGAGTTCACCAGCTTTTCGGCCAGCTGCAACGTTGTCAGTTCCAAGGTAAAATTTGCGGTCGGAGTCAGCGGCGTCACTATCGACCGTGATGAGCGAAGCTTTTTCGGCCCACTCGTTGAGCATTTCCTTTTGGCCACTAGGGTTGGTGGGGCTTATGGCGATTCCTTTTACACCACGCACTAGAAGAGCCTCAATGAGTTCACGCTGCTTGGCGGGTGTGCCGTCGCCCACCTTGAACTCGACTTCAATATCGTCGAACTCGCTCTCTGCTTTCTGAACCCCTGCCTGAGCGTAGGCCCAGAAATCCGCAGAAGCGTTGGTAACGAAAGCAAGGCGGACTTTTCCGCTGCTGCCTTTCTCTCCACAACTATTGAAGAGGCTGGTCAGAATGATGACTGGAATTAGTCCGAGAAGGCCAAGGCAAAGCTTTTTACTCATAAGGTGTTTGTTGTTTGGAATGAGGATCTTTCAGAGGCCGGGGCGGGTTGGCGAGCAAAATCAGCAGCGTGAAAGGATCAGCCCTGCAGATTGTTGCTAACGTATATTTTAGCCTTAAACCCAATGTGGCCTCATCTGAGAAAGAGGCACTACAGGGCGGGCTACCAAGGCGTCATGCCGCCGTTCACATAAAGGGTCTGGCCGGTGATGAAGGAGGCCTCCTCCAAGCAGAAAAACCGAACGGCATGCGCAACGTCCTCGGGAACGCCCCACCGGCCGACAGGAATCTGCGAAAGATAGGCGTCTTTCTTGTCCTGTGGATCATCGGCATGGCGCTCCACGGGAATCCATCCGGGGCCAACCATGTTTACGGTGATTCCAAAGGGTGCCAGTTCACGGGCCATGGAACGGGACCAGCCAATCTGTCCTCCCTTTGCGGCGACGTATGCCGAAAATTCCGGAACAGAGGCTGAGAACACTTCGCTGATGATGTTTACGATCCTTCCCCATCGCTTCTCCTTCATGAAGGGGAGGGTGGCCTGCGTAAGAAGGAATGGACTCTTGATGAAGAACTCGTACATCTCCTGGTAAAACGCTTCGTCGTATTCTTCAATCGGCTTGTGGGGTTGTGGGCCGGTCGCATTCGGGACAATGATATCAATGGGGCCAATTCTGGTGGCTACCTCCTCGACCAGCGCTTCTATTTGTCGGGCATTTGTAACATCTGCCGCGACTGCGATCGCTTTTCCTCCTTCCTCGTTAATTTCATCCGCGAGTTTCTGGGCGCGATCAATGTTATTGAAGGCGTTAACTGCAACCGATGCTCCCGCCGAGGCGAGGTTTCTGACAATTGAGGCTCCGAGGCCCTTACTGCTTCCGGTGACAAGTGCAACGTGGCCGGAGAGAGAATAGTTGGACATGGGGCGAAGGGTAGCCCAAGTTGATCGGTCGGGAAGGCTCAATCCGTCCGCATTGCAATCTCTCTTCAGGTGATAGCAGAGGTGCTCCAGGGGACGAATTCATGATCCCCAAAACCCTGAATTTCAGATTTGGTCCGGGATCCTCCTGCTACCTCAACGACTCTCTCGAGGATTTGGCTAGCTACTTCTGAGTGGGTTCTATTGCCATCGGCAATGGTCCCTGCATTGAGGTCCATATCATCCTCCATTCGCCGGAACATGGTAGAGTTGCTCGCAATCTTAATCGAGGGGCAGGGTTTGTTCCCATAGACTGAGCCGCGGCCCGTGGTGAAGCAGATCAGGTTGGCGCCGGATGCAACTTCTCCAGTGATTGACATCGGGTCGTATCCGGGGCTGTCCATAAAGTGGAGGCCAGGCCCGACTACGGGTTCAGCGTATCGAAGGACGGACTGCATAGTTGTTGTTCCACCCTTGCTGATCGCTCCGAGGGACTTCTCAAGGATGGTAGTGAGACCCCCGAGTTTGTTGCCTGGAGCAGGATTATTGCTAATATGGCCGTCGAGCTTGGCGACATAATCTTCCCACCACCGGATGAGGGAGATCAGTTTTTTGCCAACCTCCGGGCTCGCCGACCTTCTGGTAAGAAGATGTTCCGCGCCGTAGACTTCTGGGGTTTCGGCGAGGATGGCGGAGCCACCCTGCTTGATGAGCTGGTCTACTGCCAGACCCAGAGCTGGGTTGGCAGTGATTCCCGAGAGCCCATCTGAACCTCCACACTGCAGGGCTAGACAAATTTCGCTGACAGGAACAGGCTCGCGCTGCGCCTTATCAGCATGGGGCAGAATTTCATTATGCAGACGGTCAAGACATGAGTCGATCGTCCGGCGGGTCCCACCATGATGTTGAATCGTTTCAAGGTGGAAGCTTCCCTCAGGAGGTTTTCCGAAGTGCTCCACCATGAGCGGAATCTGGTTGGCTTCACAACCCAGTCCCACCATGAGAACCGATCCGAAATTGGGGTGACGGACATGCCCCCAGATAGTGCGTTGCAGCATGCGGAATCCCTCGTTCCTCGTGCTGACCGCGCAACCAGCACCATGAGTCAGAGCTACCACGCCATCAACGTTCGGGAAATCATCAAGGACTGCACGCTTTTCGACCTCTTTCGCGATGAGTGATGCCACAGTAGCAGAGCAATTAACGGAGGTCAGAATGCCAACATAGTTACGGGTGCCCACTCTCCCGTCTTCACGGCGGTATCCCATGAAGGTAGACCGTTGATTCTCTGGGATAACCTCTGTGATGGAGGCATCCTCGGCAAAGGCATAATCACTGGAATATTCCGCCATCGCGAGATTATGCTCGTGGACGTGATCTCCCGGAAGAATTGGGCAGCTTGCCTGACCAATTATCTGTCCAAACTTAAAGACGTTTTGGCCGGCAGGGATCTTGGAGATCGCCATTTTATGTCCCCCGGGGATCCGGCTGCGAGGTTCGACCTTGCAGCCATGCACGGGTTGGCCTGCTTCCAGAACTCCGCTTGCCACGACAACGTTGTCGTCTGGATGTAGCTGGAAGGACTGGGTATTAGACATGGGGAGGGCGCTGGTAGAGCGCCCGGGATGGGTTGTCACCATGTAAGCTTCCCCTAATCGATGGGTCGAGCTGCTTTGTAGTCTGGCAGAAAAAGAAGGCAGTAGAGGTAGTCAGAGGGCTGGAGATGGTGGCCTTGTGCCTATGGTAGACCGTTGGCCGGAATGTGGTTTTACGATCTTCCACAGAGGGGGAGCTATTGGTGCTCCTCGTGCTCCTTGTCCTCTTCCCTCAGAAGGTCTTCAACTTGCTCGCGGATTGCTTCCTCACGGTTCTGTTCGAGCTCCTCAAGCTCTCGCTCCCGCTCCTCCAGCTCTTCTACCCGTTCCTCGATCTCCTCCATTTCCCGGGCCAGTTTCATTCTCTCGAGATCAAGAATTCCTTCGAGATGATTCGCGATCGCTTCCTCGAGTTCGAGGTGAAGGGCTTCCTCTTCTTTCTCTTCTCCATCATGGAGTTCCCCGACGATCCGTTCAGCAATCAGTTCGTTTCGATGAATGGAAATAAAGGCCTCTGCAGCCTCGCGACCGATGTCCTCGAACAGAAGGAAGAATTCCCCGGTCAGCTCCCGCGCCATATGCCACCTTTCGTGTTCGGCCTCTTCATCCTCGGCCTCTGACGCATCGTTAATATCGTCCAGAGCTTCCGGGAAATGCTCCTCAAGAAAAATGGCGATCTCTGCGTTGGTTCGTCGGTCAAGATCCTCGTCCACTTCCCGGTGACCTTCTCCGAGTGAGGGAAGAATGGCTGAGATGAAGAAGGCGCTCGTAATAATGATTGGTAAAAATTTCATGGGTGGTGCTGTTGTGATTCCCTGATGAGGGTGAGATTTTCTTCTCATAATCGGTTCACAGGCGGCTGGCAATACAGCATTGGTGGAGCTTAGGCGTGCAGTGACCGGTTATCTCGTAGGAGGCGCGAAGTAGATTTTCACTGCCACCAATTTTTGTGGATGTGTTCTTTTGGCGAGGAGGAGATTCAGCTCAGGCGGACAGGGCACTAAGGTGGGACCTAACTACTGGATTGGCGCAGTAAGGATCTTTGAACTTTTTTCCGTAAGTCATCAGTTCGCGGGCGAGGGAGATGGCAATATCCTTGCAGCGAGGATCATTAATAAAATTAGTTAATTCGTCGGGGTCTTCTTTCAGGTCCAGGAGCCAGGGCTCATCAGAGCTGGAAAGAACCAGTTTGTATCTCGGGGTGACTGCCGCGATCCATCCGACTTGATTGCTGTCGGCGCGGCTAGTTGAACGGAGAAATGTAATATCGCGCCAACCCTTTGGGCTTTTTCCGGTCTTAAGAATCTTCGTGCAGTCACGGCCGTCCTCTCTACCAGCTGATTTAATCTTCATGAGGCTGAGCATCGTGGGAAGAAAGTCGACTGTGTTGATCGCCTGATTCACCTGCTTTCCCCGGGGAATGGCACCTGGATAGCGAACAACGAAGGGAACCTTGGCAGAGGCCTCAAGAGGAACGCCTTTATTCTGACGATGGTGTTCACCGCGCATGTCTCCATGATCGGCAGTGAAAATGAGGATGGTGTCTTCAATCAGGCCAAGCTTCTCCAGATGCCGGAACAGACGTCCAACATTGTCATCGATACATTTCATCATGCCGTGATACTGGGCCATTCGGTAATGGCACTTGGGCGTAGGCTTAGCCCACGAGGGAGCCATGTCCGCTTTTTTATCATAGGTCCTCGGTTTTGTTACAACCGTGTCATCAAACATTGAATCATAGGGGGCCCGAACCGTGTCCGGGCCATGTGGATCCGGGATGCTAAGCATGTAGCAGAATGGATTCTCCCTGTTTGCGGTGATGAAATCCATGGCCTTGGAGGTGAGGAAGTCTGTTGCAAACGACTTCTCGTCGGCTCCGGCAACTGAGTAGCTCGGCTTTCCATTCTGACGGGCCTTGACGCGTGGTCCTTTCGAGGTGTCCTCGAACTGCTTCCAGTGTCCGCGGTTAAACATGTAGCGGTTATCATCGAAACCGAATTTGCGCACCGGAGCCCACTGGGGTTTGCCTTGTCCATCGAGATGCCATTTCCCGCCATAGCCCGTAGAATAGCCTGCCTTCCCCAGGATTTCAGCGAACGAAACCACCTCGTCTCCGAGTTGTATGCTGTTATTGGTGACTGGTGTGTTTTGAGGATACTGGCCACTGATAAATGAAGAGCGGGAGGGCGAGCAGACAGGAGTTGCGGCGTAGAATTTGGTGCAGATTGCTCCTTCTCTGGCAATTCGGTCAATATGGGGAGTTTCGCAGACTGCTCCCTTTGCTCTTCCCCACATGTAGGCCTGCTCTGGGGGAAGAGTCTCGCGGTAGCAGCCGATTGTACGAAAATTCAACTCATCGCAGTGGATGATGACAAGATTCGGCTTTCGGATAGAATCATTCGAGAGCGCCTTGGCCGCGCCTGTTGAGGAAAGGGCACTCCCTGAGGCTACGGTGGAGGATTTAAGAAAATGACGGCGTTTCATTCGGTAAGCAGTGAAGAGAATGGTAAATTTTTCATTAGCTGGTGAGCAGGACAATCCTGCTCCGGAGCGATCTAAAGCTGGTCTGTGATGGATTCAATCAGCGGTGCAAACTTCAGGTCAATATCCTTGAGGGTAAGAGGAGCGGACTTCTGAAAGTCTGGTTCAAATACCCGGTCAACCAGCTCGGATACCAGCGTGGAGTCAGAAAACGAGAGGTTTAGTTCCCGGTTGATATGGAGGCTGATAGTGTCGAGGTTGGCGGATCCTACCGTAGCCCACCCATCACACACCATGGCTTTAAGGTGCGTCATTCCCGGATAGTGATAAACTCTGACTCCTGCCTTGAGAAGGTTCCGGGCAGTGACAGAGTTGCCTGCATCCATGATTTGGTGATTTGCCTTTTCTGGCAGGATAAGCCGGACATCGATTCCACGGCTCGCCGCGGCCTTGAGTTCGCCCTCGATGGTGTCCGAGGAGAAGTAAGGCATTTCGATCCAGACCCGGGTGCGGGCGCCACGGATGGCCTGCTGCATGGCGAGAAGAATCTCATTGCGAGCGGTAAGGACATCGGTGCGGAGCAGCCGAAGGGGAGCCCCCGGACCTTCATCAGGTTTCATATCCTTTTGCCTTACAAACAGGGCGAAGTCGCCGAGCGGCCCATTCCGCCTCCATGTCTGATCATAATCCCTGCTCAAGGCCTCCACAACGGGCCCCCTCACACTAACCATGAGATCATGCCACTCGTGGCGTGACTCACGACCAAGATTCATACCACCGAGGAATGCGACCTTTCGGTCAAAGATATGGAGCTTTGTATGGTCGGTGATCAACCATGGGTTCAGTGTTTCACGGAGCAGAATATTGGAGTTTTCCTCGATGAGATACGCGCCGATATCCGCAGGCTGCATAAATCCCTGCGGAAGACCTGAAGGGGGCTGCTTTCCATGGGCCATCGTGCTTCCAAGGTCATCAAAAATTACCCGAACAGGAATTTTCTCTGCTCGGGCACGCAGGAGGTCCGCGCAGCGAACACCGACATCGTCGTTATCAAAAATGTAGACCTGGCTGTCCACTGAGTGTTGGGCCTCAGTGAGTTCCTTTTCAAAGGCAGTGAAAAATTCGCGCCCCCCAATGTGATAGGAAAGCTCTCCGGGGATCCGGTTTGGCAACCCCGCCCTGTCGAGATGGAGTTCGAATTCCGGAGAGCCTGGGCGAGGAGTTTGACCAGACAGAAATTTGGATGGTTGCAGGGTTGGGAGATTGCTTTCGAAGAGGGTAGCACCACGCCGGCGGGATAGGGTGATTCCGAGGTGATACGTGGTGAGAGGATGTCGGATAATAGACCCGATGGTCGAACGGAATGCAGTCTTGAGCAGGGGTCGTTGAACCGTGGCGTGCTCTATTCCGTGCAGTGGCGTTGATGCGTTTTCTTCAACGCGGCTGCCGGGTTGCTCCGCTCCGAACCCGGCCAGCGTGAGAGCTGCCTGAAGAAGGGCTGTTCCGGAGAGGTATAGAAAATAGCTTCTCACTGGAGGGAAAATGTTTCAGCGGTGCACCGTGCACCGTGCATGGTGCCCTGGGAGGAGACAAGTTATTTGGCTGGTCGCACAGCAAAGTAAGATCCAGCTACGACTTTCTCGGCAAGAAGAACATTGATCGAGACCTCCCGACCGGACTCCTGATGGGAAGGGTCGCCTCCGCCAAAGTCCCAGAACCATCCTTTGTATTTCCCCGAGAGGGCCTCCAGAACAAGACCTCGCTCAGTGAGAATAATCTTCCAATGGCAATTGTCTGTGACCCTTTTGGCCAATCGGAGGGCCGGTGTCACTGTCAGGTGTGGGCCTTCAGGACGGGTCTTGGCACGATCATCACGGGCAATCACCCATCCTCTGAATTTTCCTCCAGCTGCTCTGACCAGGTATCCGTTTTCGGTTTCGACAAACTGCCATCCCGAGGAGTCCAGAGCTTTGCTCGCCAGCGAGATTCCATCCGCGGTCTCAATATCACCCACTTTGCTTGCTTTAGCACGGTCTGTCACATCGATAAACCAACCTTTAAACCGGGAAACGACCGGGCTCAGGGTGCGTATCCTGCTGACGCTCTTGGTGCCGGGTTCCTTTCCTTCTCTTAATCCCTCGATGAAGGCGTCATGGCCCGTTGCGGCTGGAGGACTTCCTGCGGGGGCGATACCGGACAACGCAGCAAAGGTGGTGGCTGAAAGAGCAATCAGGGTGAAACGCCTCATGGTGCTGGCGTGTTACCACCGAAGTGAGTGGAAAGTCCAGCAAGAGGGGCTATTTCGATTCGGGGAAATCACGACAAAGACTACGACCCACGGTGTCTTTTCATATCGAACCAAATACCGGCTCGCTTTTCAGTGGTAGACTTTTGAGGTTGTCTAAAGCCCTAGTTCGATGAGCTTTTCCTCAATTGCCTCGGCCCAAATTGCGTAACCTTTCTCCCTTGGATGCAGGAAATCGGGCATGATTTCCTTCGGAAGTCGACCGCTCTTCTCCAGGAACCGCTCATTGATGTTGAGATAGTGGACACGTTTGCCGTTGTGGAAGGCAGCAAGCTTCTCGTTAAGGGAGTCATTGATACCTCTCTTCCTTCCATCCGGCATTTCGTCGCGGGGAAAGACCCCGAGGAGGAGGACCCTGGCATTCGGGCAGCGGGCGCGCAGGATGGAGAGGATTCGCTCCACCCCGTCCGCCGTTTCGCTGGGGTCCTGCTCACTGTGACCCGTGTTGTTGGTGCCGATCATGACCACTGCGACCTTGGCTTTTTGTTGCCTGCGCAGGTTGCCGTTTTTGAGGCGCCAGATGACGTGTTCGGTGCGGTCGCCTGAAATCCCGAGATTGAGTGCCTTGCGCTTTCCGTAGTATTTCTGCCAGGTCTCCTTCCCGGAGCCTTCCCAGCCCTGGGTTATGGAGTCGCCAATGAAGAGGAGGTCGTGGGCCCCGGAATTTGCTTTCTTGTTCATGTCGAGATGGCGGTTCTTCCACCATTCCTGGCCGAGGCGATCGTCGGGAAGGATGGCGCTGTGGGCGCGGTAATTCTTCTTGAGGTCGCGATACTTCTGCTGGAGGCCCTTCAGGACATCGGCGTAGCCGGGATCCTCATGAACGCTTTTCATCTGCTGTGGGTCCTTCTCGTTGTCGAAGAGTTGCCATTCCTTATATTTCGGAACGTAGAAGAGGGTGTAGCGCTCGGTGCGTACGCCGTCGTGGGCGGCCACCCGGTGCGTGCTCTCGCCATAGTAGGTATAGTAGACCGCATCGCGCCAGTCCGCGGGCCTTTTTCCGCCGTTCCGGAGGAGTGGGACGATACTGCGGCCCTGCATGTCGGCGGGAGTTTTGGCGCCGCAGACGTCCAGGAAGGTCGGGCCATAGTCGATGTTCTGGATGAGGGCCTTAGTCGTGGAGCCGGCCTTGATCACGCCGGGCCATCGGATGACGAAGGGCATCTTGAAGCTCTCCTCGAACATCCAGCGCTTGTCATACCACCCGTGCTCACCGAGGTAGAATCCCTGGTCGCTCGAGTAGATTACGATGGTGTTCTTGGCCAGGCCGCTTTCGTCGAGGTGTTTCAGGACGCGTCCAACGCCCTCGTCCACGCTGGCGATGCTCTTTAGATAGTCCTTGATGTAGCGTTGGTATTTCCAGCGGACGATGTCTTTCTTGCTGAGCTTGCCTGCCTTCATGTCCGCGATGAACTTCTGGTTTTCCGGCTCGTAGACGGCGTCCCATGCCTTCTTCTGGGATTCGCTCATCCGCTGGTACTGGCGATTGACTATGCCGCTTGAGAAGTGATCGGGAAAGAGGTTGGGCCCGTTGAATTTCATGTCGTGGCCCCAGTACATGTGTTTGTCGATGCCCATGGCATGTTCGGCAAGCACCTTGCTGCGGTCGGCGTAATCGTCGAAGAGGCTGTCGGGTTCCGGCATGGTGACGCCCTTGAAGAGTTCGAGATGCCGCAGTGCTCCGGACCAGTTGCGATGAGGGGCCTTGAACTGGATCATGGCTACGAATGGCTTGTCCTTGTCTCGATCCTCCTTGATCCATTTCAGCCCGAAGTCGGTGACGAGGTCGTTGCAATGGCCCTCGTAGCGCTTGCGGCTTCCATCCATCTCGATGAAGTCCGGGTTGTAGTAGGCGCCCTGGCCCGGGAGAATACGCCAGAAATCGAATCCGATGGGATTGGAGTGCAGATGCCACTTTCCGATCATCGCGACCTCGTAATCGGTATCGCGGAGGAGCTGGGGGAAGGTCTGCTGCCGGCCGTCAAAGTGAGACGAGTTGTTGTCGAGGAACCCGTTAAGATGGCTGTGTTTCCCGGTCAGGATATTGGCCCGGGAGGGGCCGCAGATTGAGTTCGCACAGAAGGAGTTCTCAAAAAGCATGCCCTCTTTGGCGATCCGATCGATATTCGGGGTGGGAGCGATCTGGTCGAAAAGGCCTCCTGGATAGGCCGAGATCGCATTACAGGCATGATCATCGGAAAACATGAAGATGATGTTGGGTCTTTTGCCGGTCACAGCAGATGGCAGCAGGAGAAGCCCAGTAGAGAGAAGGCAGAGGAGAGGATTGTTCATGACTGTGCTCAGAAGAGCAGACCATTCCGTTTTGGACAAGCGCAGTAGGTCCTTCCTGTGCGACAAGGATGGAAGTTCTGTAATTCGACAGGTTGCGTGGTGACAGGTGGTCTTCTGAGCGATATGATCTGGAGGAAGAATGTCGATTGGTAATACGGAGGAGTCCTTGGGGGAGGGCTGGGCTGTCACCGCTCTCCACAGAAAATGAGATGAGAATAAGAGCGCGATTTCGAATGTCTCTGCTGGCCCTCTCGCTTGGGAGTGGGCTAGCAGGTGCAGAAAGCGAGCTGCCTGTGGAGGAAGTGAGATCTGCGATCAAGAAGTCCATCCCGCTTCTTGAAAAAACCACAATCGGAACCAGTGAGCACCGGGGTTGCTTTACCTGTCATGGGCACGCGATGCCGGTGGTCGCTCTTGTTGAGGCTCGCCGACGTGGATTCATTATCGATGAGAATAACATCCGGGAGCAGCTGGAGCATACCTTGGCGGATTTGAAAGTGGGGAAGGAACGTTATCTTGATGGAAGAGGTCAGGGAGGTGGATTTACCAGAGCGGGGTATGCGCTTTGGATGCTTAAGGAAGCAGGGTGGAAACCAGATGAGATTACCGGGATCGTGAGTGGGTATCTTGTGCGAGACGAGAAGGCGGATCATTGGAAGAGTAACACGAACCGTCCTCCCACGGAGTTCAGCCCGTTCACCGCGACCTATCTCGCTCTCGAGGCTATTGACCGGTTCGGCACGGAGGAGCAGGCTCGCCGAATCGCGGAAAGGCAGAAAAAAGCTAGGGAATGGCTGTTGCAGACAAAGCCAAGGGAGACGGAAGAACGGGTCTTCCAAATCCTTGGTCTTGGGCAGTTAGGAGCCAGTGAGAAGGCGGCCGAGGCGGCGGGAGATTTGCTCCAGTTGCAGCGAAGTGATGGAGGGTGGGCGCAGTTGCCCGGGAAGAGCCAGCAAAGTGATCCTTACGCCACGGGGTCTGTTCTCTTTGCCCTGCGACGTGAGGGGATTTTCACGGATATGGATAAAGGCTATCGACGAGGGGTTCGATTCCTCCTCGATACCCAGCATGATGACGGATCATGGCGTGTTAAGAGCCGCAGTAAGCCATTCCAGAAATATTATGAGAGCGGTTATCCTCACGGGAAGGACCAGTTTATCTCTATGGCGGCCGGAAGTTGGGCGACGCTGGCACTTCTTCAGTCAATCATCGTGGAAAAAAATCCGTAATACTCCCGCGAGAGAAGGATGTCTGAGATGGCGAAAAGAAGAGGGGGAGCAGTTTGGTTATGCGTCTTGCTCAGCTGCGGCTTGGGGGAGGCTCAGGAGTTGGGAGGATATCTCGCAGCTGAACAAAAGTTGGAGGAGCGCCAGTGGGGGAAGGCTCGGAGCCTCTACAAGATTGTTGTTGAGACTGGGCCGGACTATTTGCGGCCTCATGCGATGCTTGGATTTTTTAGGGCTTCCGCTGGTCTCGGTGAAGGTACTGCAGCCTTACGTCTCATTGTCTCTCTAGTGGACGATAACGAGCTCTTGGCGCGTGACCGCGAGTTCTGGTTGGCTGCTATTGCTCTAGAACGTGCGAAAATATCGCCCGAGGAGGAAAGTAGAGAAGAATCGATTCGTCAACTGAGGGAGGTTCTCAAGATTATTGATGTCAGAAATGGTTATGTTCGGCTGCGAGCGGAAGTGCGCCTCGCAATGGCTGAGCTACTGTCGGGGGCAGGCCAAGGACGGCGAGCCATCAAGATTCTCACTGAGAGCTTGCCAGAATTGCGTTCAGCAGAGTGGGCAGGTCTGCGGGCCTATCAGAAGGCTCAGCTGGCAAAAATATACATGGGGATTGGTGAGCGGGACTGGGCGGTGAGCCTGCTGGAGGAGATCCGGCACGACCCTCAGCTAGATTCCCGGCATTTTAAAGTGGCGGAGGCTTTCATAGAGGGCCGGGTCCTGAGCCAGAGTAGTGTGACGGGCCTAATTATCCGGGATGAGCCGAGTTGCCTCTCCGTGGAATCGCCCGGGTGCTTCGAATTCCGAATCTCTGCGAGCAAGGGTGAGGATAAACTGCGCCTTGCGGAGAAGGGGCAGGTAGTGACCCATTGGTTTAATCTCCAAAAGGATCCTTTCAGGACTGTGAACTTACTGCAAGGCGGGTCTCTTCTGGAGGTCATTGATTCCTCCAGAATTCCTGTGCCTGTCCCGGCAATGATTGAGCTTCTTGAGAGTTCGTCTGCGCGGGTTCGTTTTCAGCGGCGCAATTTGTCTCTCCCTTCCCCAAGGCTTGAGGAATACACGATTTACCCGAGTGGCCAGATTTTCGTTTTCATCAGGGCAGAGGAGACAGGGCCGCCTGAACCTGGAATGGCGCTCCTGCTCACCACTCCCTTCTTTGGCAATCCCAATGGTTGGCAGGTCATAAGTCCCGAGGGGAATCTGCCAGTGAAAGCCGGGGCCGCTTTCGAGGGGCGGCACCTACTGTTATCGAGGGTGCCTCTTCCCGCGAGTTACTGGTTGGTTCCAGATGACTTGCTCCTGTTGCCAGGTCAGGCAGGAGCGCGTCTTATTACCCATGTGCCTCTCGATCCGAGACTCTCTATGCGCAGGAAAGTTTCCTGTGAACAATGCGGGAAGGGTGGCAGGGTGGCTGTGCAGCTCCGGATCACGCCATCCTTTCTCGAGAAACCAGATCTCGCGGAGAAATATCGAGGTGCTTATCAGGATCCGGCGGAGCTGATTGCTCAGGGTGGAAATCTAGTCACCGATGAGCCGGGAGACCTCAATTCTGATGGTTATAACGAAGGTGAGGGGTGCCATGTAGTAAGGGGCACAAGAGCGGTAGAGTTTCGTGCTGGGGCCTACGATCGTGTTGACCCCGTGATAAAGTTCGTGTTACCCGGGTTTGTGGGCCTGCCCGATGTAAGAATCGATGGCAGGATCGCAAATTCTTCATCCTATAATCTATGCTGGGAGCGTCATGACACACTGATTCTGCGCTGGAATGGTACCATTCCAGTCGGAGGTCGTTCGCTGTTCACTCTGGAATGAGGAGGGTTGAGTCCCTTTCCGAAATTCTGCTGCGGGGGCTAAAGCCTGAAATGTTGTCTCTCCCTGCGTCAGACTCGGCCTTTTGAGTAAGGCAGATCTTAGCTGGGGGAGAACAAGTCAGTTAGGGCCTCAATGAAAGGCTTTCATGCTCTTTGAACGTTCCGATCCGCATTTCATGGGTACGGATTGAAGCACTTACCGAAAGGAAATGAGGCTCTCTGGATAGAGGGAGGGGAGATGAAATGCTTCCTTGCCCGCTCGTCAAATCGAGGTGTTTGGGTTAAGGTTCCTCAGGATGAAATGGTATCAGCACAAGGTAGTTCGGGAGCAGTGGCTGCTTTTGCTTCTGATCCTCGTAATGTGTCTGATCCTGGGCCTTCAGACTTTCGGTCCAGATGGATCTGATGAGCGCTTCATGGTTGTCCCGAAGGAGATCACTACCAGCTGGCAGGCAGTTCGCTCCGGAGAGGCAACAATCAGCGACGTATCAACCTTCTCCACCTTGGTCACCAATGCCATGATGCATGGAGATGTCGGGCATTTAGTATTCAATCTATTGTTCCTCTGGATCTTTGCGGCATTGGCGGTGGAGCTTCTAGGGTCCCGCTGGATGGTGGTAGTGTGCCTCCTGACAGCGGTTGCAGGATCGTTGGGGCATGTTTTTCTTAATCCGTTTGAGAGGCACTACTTACTTGGAGCCTCTGGAGTGGTTATGGGTTTCGAGGGACTATATCTCGGAATGGCGGTGCGCTGGCGTTTGCCCGATCCATGTGTCTTCCCGCTGGCCCGCCCTGTTCCCCCGGCCAATCTTGGGATCCTGACCGTAGTCGGGATCTCATTTGATTACTATCGCCTCATGGAGCGCGCTGAAGTCAATATTGCGTATGGGGCACACCTTGGCGGATTCATGATGGGGCTTTTCCTCGCCTGTTTTGTGGTGAGGAAACCGAGGCTTGCAGAAGTCAGATGATGGGCCACGCCTGTTTGTAGATCATGAGTGATTCAGCCCAAAAAAAGTCCGCATCTTAAGATGCGGACAATTGAAAATAGTGAGACCCTCTGAGAGCTGACTGAGTCAAAGGTAGGGTGGCTCAGCTTTTCCCGATCTTCGCGGGATACTTGAGCATGGTACGAACCTCTTTTTGGTTCATTCCATCCACGGCTGCCTGATCGACTCCGAGAGCGACGAGGCGCTTGCGATGATCTGCCTGACGGCGACGCCTCGCAGCCCCACCCTTACGAGGGCGGGTAAGATGCGTCTTCATGAACTTTCTCTTCGTGCGCATATCGGAATGGAGTTCGGTCAGGGAAATTCCCGTGGGGGGGCGGGTAATAGGCCCTCTCGGGCTTCCGGTCAACCTGAATTGTGGTAAGAGAGGGTCTGGTATTCTGGTTAGATGGCCATAGGATCTGAATTTTATGAGTGATCCGCTTCCGGGTATGCTTCGTGGCAAAGTATACCAGTGCTCCATCGAGGTGCCCGCTGAGGCCATAGACGGGAACGGTCATGTAAACAACGTCGCCTATCTGCAATGGATGAATGAAATCGCCCTGTTGCATTTCGAAGCCCTCGGAGGGCCTGATATCACAGCGTTACTGGGCGCGACCTGGGTGGCGCGGTCGCATCGGATTGAATATCTTCGGCCTGTCCTTGAGAGGGACCGCCTGACCCTGAAGACATGGATTTCCTCATTGAGGGGCGCGCGCTCCCACAGGGGCTATCAATTTGAGGCCGGAGATCTTCAGGTCGCTGAGGGTGAAACGGAGTGGGTGCTCGTAGACATTGAGACCGGAAGGCCCAGAAAAATTCCTCTAGAGATGTGCGCTCTGATAGAGCCCCACCTAAGCAGCGGAAGTTCATCCCAGTAGGGATCCATTGTTATTGGGAAAAAGGATCGTTACGTAGTTCTGACAACGTCGGCGCTTTCCCTTGCAGCGCTACTGTTGAATTCGAAGGAGGACGTGCCTGCTACTCATGGAATCCCGTCTGGCATGCTAAGCTTTACCCCTGTTCAGATGGCAGCAGCTGGGATTGGTGTCGCAAAAGACCGGACAAAAGGCATTGGTGCATTTGGATCGAACTATGAGGACTAGTATCGTCTGGACCGGAAAACCTCCGTTGGTTCAGAAATCTGCGTGGGAAATCCCGCGGAGACTTCAGGAAGATTTATGGTTGGGTTCTTCGCTCACCGGCCCATCCTCGGTCAGAGAGATCATGAATAATATGCCATTGGAAGAGTTGTTGAGGCTCTCGCATGAGATTGGGAGAGAAGATCGTCGACTCGCCATCCTCGGTGAGGGCAACACCTCAGCTCGCATTTCTGAGGATGAATTCCTGGTCAAGGCCAGCGGCTCATGTCTAGAGAATCTGCGGAGCGATCAGGTAACTCGCTGTCTCTCGAGCAAGGTGCTCACGCTCATGGAGGACAGTGAGAGGCTGTTTTCAAATGAGGAGGTTGATGAGATCCTCCAGGCGAGCAGATGCGATCCAGGCGCGAAAAAGCCGAGTATCGAGACCATGTTTCATGCATGGCTTCTATCCCTCGATGGGGTAGATTTCGTGGGCCATTGTCACTCAGAGGCGGCCAACAAGATTCTATGCAGTAAAAGGGCGCGTGACTTCGCAGAGAATCGTATGTTTCCCGATGAGATTGTATGTTGTGGGCGGGCCTCAGTATTTGTGGAGAATTGTGACCCAGGCCTTCCGCTTGCGCGTGGGATTCAGAGAGAGACGCGGGAATATATCCAGGAGCATGGAGAGGCTCCGCGGTTAATTTTGTTAGAAAATCATGGGATCATCGGTCTCGGAAAAACAGCTGATGCTGTGCTCGCTTGTACATTTATGGCGGACAAGGCTGCGAATATCTTTGAGGGCGCAGCATCTCTCGGCGGTCCGGTATTCCTGCCGCGGGACCAGATCGAGCGTATCGCTGGGAGACCTGACGAAGTCTACCGGCAGAAGCAGTTGAATCTTTAAAGGTGTCAATGCCACCGCGCATCGATGGGTTTTCTTGGAATTGATCTGGGCACTGGTGGAGTGCGTTGTCTTCTCGTGGAGGACGATGGCACTATCCGGTCGGAAAGTTCTCAGGAACTGGGGAATCGCAATTTAGCACGGGAGGCCGGTCGCTCGGAGCAAAACCCCAGAGAATGGGTTCTCGCACTGGAGGGCGCCATGGATCACTTGTTTTCTGATCCTGCTAATCGTGATCTGCACGCGATCGCAGTGGACAGCACCTCGGGGACGGTTCTCCCGGTGTGCCCGGAGGGCAATCCACTCGGGATGGCTCTGTTGTATGATGATATGCGTGCCACGGAGGAAGCGGCCGGCTGCGGTGAAGTGTTTGGAGGAATGTGCTCTCCGACTTTCTCCCTGCCTAAAATTCGATGGATGCATAACAACCTGGATCTACCGGAAGACGTGCTGTTTCTTCATGCGGCTGACTTCGTCAACAGCTGGCTGGCAGATACTCCGGGGATTCCAACGGATTTTACTAATGCAATGAAGACGGGCTTTGATCCTGCTCTTGGAAAGTGGCCCGGGAGTCTGGAAGATCTCAATCTGCCCGAGGTGGTGGCTCCGGGCGAGAGGTTCGGATTCCTGAGTGAAAAGCACCGCAGGCGATGGCGATTGCCTCGTGAGGTAGCACTTGTGAGTGGGGCGACCGATTCGAATGCAGCATTTTACGCCTCTGGAGCTGCCAGTCCGGGGGACTGGTCAACAACCGTTGGGACAACGATGGCCTTCAAGGGACTAAGCGCGAAAAAAATCGAAGATCCCCACGGGAGAATCTATTGCCACCGGCATCCGGATGGTTCGTGGTTGCCCGGTGGGGCATCGAATGCCGGTGGAGAAATAGTGCGCCGGCGTTTCGGGAATCGGATCGAGGAAATAGAAATGCGTGCACTGGAACAGGAAGAGACTAGCCATCTTATCTACCCTTCAGTCAGGCAGGGTGAGCGCCTCCCGTTCGCCAGTTCTTCCTTCAAGCCCTTTTCCTGTGGTGAGGAAGATGATGAAGTAGGGTTTTTCTTGGGATGCCTGGAGGGAATGGCATGCCTTGAGGCCATGGTATTCGAGCTGATTGAATCTCTTGGGGGAATTGTCGGAGGAAGCGTCTATGCGACCGGGGGAGGAGCTCGAAGTCGACAGAGCCTTCAGGTGCGCGCTGATTTACTATCCAAGTCCATCAAGATACCAGCGCACCCCCACTCGGCAATGGGAGCCGCAATCCTAGCGGCAGCTGGATTCCATCATGATCCTGTTGGGAACTGGTCTCGCAAGATGGTAAAAATGGCTTGGGTGGTAGAGCCCAGGGGCGGTAGAGAGAACTACTACCGGGATCGCTTTCTTGAATTCAAGGAGCGCTGTCATCAATCCCTCACATAGCGCTATGCCAATGGAGCTTGTTATATCAGATCTCGATGGAACGGTGGTGGAGACCGAGGACTACCATCGTAGGGCATACAATGCTCTTTTTCGCGAGTTAGAACTCGCGCGGGAGTGGAGCGAGGAAGACTACAGGACGCGCCTTGGCACAATGGGAGGCGCAAAGTTCGATGAGGTTCTCACGTGGTTCCCTCAGCCCGTGGAAAATCTTGGAGAGACCCGCAGGAAGCTATATGCGCGAAAGACGGAGATTTATGTGGACCTTGTGGTGCATGATCTGCAAAGCGGAGCGCTCTCTCTTCGCTCTGGAGTAAAATCTCTCTTCAAGGAGGTTATCGGGTCCGGAGTTGGACTGGCTGTAGGGTCGGCGTGTGTCAAGTGGGCGGCGGAGAGAGTCCTTCAGGCCTCGCTTGGTGAGGAGCTGATTTCATCGCTGGCAACAGTGTGTGCGGGTGATGATGTGGCGGCTAAAAAGCCTGATCCGGCAGTATATCTTCTGGTGGCAAAACGTTGCGGAGTGCTGCCTGAAAATTGCCTCGTGATTGAGGATACAAGGCACGGAATGGAGGCTGCTCACAATGCCGGAATGCGCTGTCTTGTGACACCCAGTGAGCTAGCAAAAGGTGATGTGTTTCCGGGGGCTGTGGGGGAGCTTGAAAGCCTCGAAGGACTGGGAATTCTGGAATTACAAACGTTCTGGAGGAGTCGCTAAGCATGGCGGGTCATGATGGCCGCTTGTCAAGGCCCAGTAGATCTGGGAAGACACCCAGATGTTTCGTATCGCTGTAGGGCTAGTCCTTTGCTCCTTGGGAGTGGGTGAGGGCGCCGATCGTCCAAATATCCTCTTTGCCATTTCAGATGATCAGTCGTGGATGCATACGGGTGCCTATGGGGACAGGGGCACGCGCACGCCGGCATTCGACCGGCTTGCGGGGGAGGGAGTCCTCTTCACACACGCGTTTGCTTCCTGCCCCTCTTGTATGCCATCCCGAACTTCGATTCTCACTGGGAGGAACATGTGGGAGACTGGACCCGGCGGAAACCTGATGGGCACCCTCAAAGCTGAGTATGCTATTTTCTCGCTACTTCTCCAGCAGTCCGGATATCAGCTGGCGGCAACTGGGAAGACCTGGGGTCCGGGACAGTTGGAGGGGTTTACTCCAGCCGAGGGGAAAAAGTTGCCGCTACGTTCGTATTCCTCGATCCAGACTGAGGCGATTCTTGGTGAATCTTTCCACCGCAGGACATTGAAGCAGCGACGCCCAGGAATGAGCAATCTGGACTATGCCGCCAACTTTGAGGACTTCCTCGCCGCAAGGGACAAGGAGAAGCCCTTCTTTTTTTGGTATGGTTCGAATGAACCCCATCAGGGGTTTGAAGAAGGCGCATGGAAAAAAGCGGGAAAGAACCTTGCGGATGCGCTCGTTCCCGGAAGCCTTCCCGATGACCCGGTTGTGCGGGGAGAATTTCTCGATTACGCCCTCGAGATCGAGCACTTCGACAGGCATCTCGGAAGGATGATAGAGTTGCTCGCAAGGGAGAATCTACTTGAGAGCACTCTCATCGTGGTAACCAGTGACCATGGAAATCCAATGCCAAGGTCCAAGTGCAATCTTTATGATTCCGGAACCCGGGTGCCTCTGGCTATTCGATTCCCGGGGCCAGCAAAGAGAGCCGAGACTCGGGGAGATCTGGTCAATCTTGTTGACCTTGCTCCGACCTTTTTGGTTGCCGCAGGAGTAGAGGTCCCGGGGGATATGAAAGGGCAGCCTCTCCAGTCGTTAGATGAAGAAGGCTCCACCAAGCCCCGTGATTTCGTGGTAACCGGATTTGAGCGTCATATTATCTGTCGCCGTGACGGAGTGGGTTACCCTGCCCGATGTATTCGAACCAATTCCTTTGCCTACATCCGGAATTACGAGCCGGATCGCTGGCCGGCAGGTGATCCTGATTTTGTGTCTTCTCATCAGGGCTTCATCGGGGACTGCGATCGAGGAGCAACCAAGGAGTTTCTCATGAAAAACTGTAATGAAGCCACGATAGCACCCTACTATCGCCTCTCTTTTGGGCGGCGTCCTATTGAGGAGTTATATGATATGGAGCAGGATCCACATCAGTTGAACAATCTCGCAGCAGAGGAGAAATTTGCGGGGGTGAAGTTATCTCTTCGGAGAAAGATGGAAGACTATCTTCGTGCGACCGGTGATCCACGGATGAAGGGCCAGTCTCCCTGGGACCACTACGAGTTCACCGACAAGAGGATTTTTGGCAACCCACGGTGGAGAAAGGAGGGACTTGCGCTGCCGGGTGTGATTTCCAGGGGTCGTCCCGATTGAGCACGCCCCGCAAGGTAAGGGAAAAGAGCGTATCCTCGATCGTCAGGGTGCTAGAGAGCAGGGCGGAGAGGTCTTGTCGCTTAGAGAGATCCCTTGAGGCGGCTATTAGCCCTGAGACTGGCGTCAAACTTCTTTGCCAGTCCCTGAAGACGGTCGACGACGCTTGGATAATCCTGGGCTATATTTCTTTTCTGACTGAGATCCTTTTCAAGATCGTAGAGGGTCACCTCTGTCTGTTTCTGAATATAGGGCCCGGGAATGCCATCATTTCCCGGCTGATCTTTCAGGCTCCGATAGGAGTGATTGAGATGGAGACTCCATTTTCCAGAGCGAACGGCCTCAAGCCGATCTCCACGGTAAAAGAAATATGCCTCGTGTGGGCTTTTTGCCTCTCCGGGATTAGTGAGAAGAGCAGTGATATCCCGCCCATCAATCTGGTGAGGAGGCTCTGTGCCTCCCACAATATTTTGGATCGTGGGGAAAAGATCAATGTGCATGGCCGGAGTATGGCAAGCTTGGCCCGCAGGAATTCTCCGAGGCCAACGTACGATACAGGGGACCCGCTGTCCTCCTTCCCAGGTGGTTCCCTTTCCTTCGCGGAGTGGATGAGCGCTTCCGGCGTGGTTTCCGTAGCTTAACCAAGGCCCGTTGTCGCTGGTGAACAGGATCAGGGTATTGTCTGCCAGATCGAATCTTTTCAGGGCTGAAAGGATCTGGCCGACAGACCAGTCAATCTCCATGATGACATCTCCGTAAAGTCCCTGTTCAGATTTGCCCTTGAATTTTTCTGAGACAAAAAGAGGAACGTGAGGCATGGAGTGAGCCACGTAGAGAAAGAATGGTTTAGTCCTGTTACGGGTGATGAAGTCTACGGCCTTTTCGGTATAAGAGGTTGTGAGACCAACCTGATCATCAGGTGAGACCTCTTTATTAATGATCTTGTTCCCCTCAATCATAGGGAGATGAGGCCACCGCTTGAGTCGCTTTTCCATTGGGAGATGACGGACGCCGGGATGGTAGGGCCACATGTCATTGGAGTAGGGTAACCCATAGTATTCATCGAAACCGTGCTGGAGAGGCAGGAATTTCTGGTGGTGGCCAAGGTGCCACTTTCCAAAGAGAGCGGTGGCGTAACCGCGTTCCCGGAGCATCTCAGAGATAAGTAACTCGCCGTCTGAAATACCTCCTCGCGAGCTTGGGCCAGGAGCCCCGAGCATTTGGATGCGATTTGGGTAACACCCGGTGAGCAGTCCGGCCCGTGAAGCCCCACACACTGCCTGAGGGACATACCAGTTGGTAAAGTGCAGCCCTTCGTTCGCCATCTGGTCGAGATTGGGAGTAGAGAACCCTTTCGCGCCAAACTTTCCTACATCGGCATAACCCTGGTCGTCGGTCATGATAATGACAATATTAGGGGTCTCGCTGGGCGCCTTTTTCCCTTCCGCAGAGGCGATGAAGGGCGCAAAACCGGTAATGAGCGCCAGAAGGAGGATGCGTGTGGTGTTCATGATGCTGTAAAGTGTCCCGCCATAGGTTCTTTGAGATAGGGAATGGAAAGGGAACATTCTCGAGATAGGAAGCGAGAAATGACCAAGTCAGGCTAAGTGGCTCTCTTCAAAGGGGGCGAGACTTATGGAGCTGGATTTGATGCGCTGAGTTGCACTCGAGCCTCCCATAGGATCAACTGAGGTGTGAGATTTTCCTGTCCTTCGTGTAGCCAGGCTCTTCTGGCCCAGCAACTCGCCTCAGAGACACAGGTGAAGTGCCCCTTCTGCGGAACAAACTGTATGGTTCCGGCTCTCGGCTCCCTGTCTGCTCCAGGGGTAGTTTCCCAACAGCAGGATCCTGCCATGGAGGGTAGCCCGGGAGGGCAGGACTGGGGAAGTGCCGGGAATCGTGAGCTGTGGACGGGTTTTGCTATAGGCGCCGCAATCAGTGCGGGCTTCCTGCTCATGATGCTTCCTCTCAAGGATGCTTACTTTGGAGCTCTCTTTCTCGATCGAGGGTGGGTGCCTTTCGTGCTGGTTCTGTTCCTCGGATGGGCTGCAGGAATCATGATCCTGAAATACCGTCGATTGAAGGTAGAGCGACGGGCACTGATTATCGATGTTCTTCCCGTTTCCATCGCGGACGCGATTACTCCACAGAATGTTGACAACTTCCTGAGCTACCAGGCCACCTTGCCTGCCAAGATGGTGGACAGTTACATGCTTCGACGAATCCGGCGTGGTCTTGAGCACTTCAAGGCCCGCGAGAGCAATCCTGAGGTAGCGAGTATGATGGAGATGCAGTCCGAGATTGATGCGGGAAAGATCAGTGGCAGCTATACTCTTGTGAAAGTTTTTCTGTGGGCCATCCCAATCATGGGTTTTATTGGGACGGTCCTTGGGATTTCGACTGCCATTGCAGGTTTAGCGGGAGGGATGTCCGGCACGCAGGAGATGGCTTCACTTATGGACCAGTTGACAGAGGTGACGGTCGGCCTTGGAGTTGCTTTTGATACAACTCTGGTTGCTCTCTGCATGAGCATTCTCTTAAGTTTTCCCGCCAGTGGAATGCAGAAGGCGGAGGAAGACCTCCTGGCCTCGGTGGACAGTTACTGCCTTGAAAACCTTCTTAAGAGGCTCAGTGATGCCGGTGGTGTTTCAGATATTGCCGATAATACCCGATCTCTTGCTAATGCCCTTGCCCCGGTTCTTGCGGAGAGCCAGCAAGACCTTCTACAGCAGTTAAGGGAGGTTGGGGAAGGGATGGCCGAGGGGCAGGCGAAACAGCTCCAACTGGTCGAGCAGACCACTGCTGCGATCGATTCGCAACGATCCGTGATTGAGGAGAAGGTTGGGGCAATGGCGGAAAGCTTGGAGGTTCAGTCCAAGCACACTCTCGAGACAACTTCAGAGAGGGTGAAGGCCTCATTTCAAGTCCTTGCGGAGGGGATGAAAGAGCTCAACAAGGTGCTTCGGGAATTGGATGGAAAGCAGGTCAAGATTGAGAAAAAAAGAAAGTGGTTTTGAGTGTGGCAGTGGAAAAGCCGGAGAAATCGCAAAATTAATATAAGACAATGGCCAGGGGGCGAGCATCCGCGGGACCAGAGATCTCGTTATTTCCATTTCTTAGCATCCTTGCGTGCCTGATTGGTTCTCTCACGATTCTGATTGTTGCTCTAAGTGTGTCGGAGGTTCTTCAGGGGCGGAAAGACGAAGCGATCGCCCGGGCCGAAGACTATGTTGCACTGCAGGATGAAATTGTAGAGCGGGAAGCCGAGGTCGAGCTGAAGGAGCAGGAGTTGCAGAAGACGAATACTGATGTCGTGGATCTGGCCGAGCTCAAGGAGCAGATCGAGAAGGTCTCGGCAGAGATCGAGACTCTTCGCAAGGAAGGATCAAAGGTTCCTCCGCTTGTCCGTCAGGTTGACGAGGCGAAGGCGGAACGGGAAAAAATCCGGGATGCTACCAAAAAGGTTGAGGCGGGGTTGGTTGAGGGGAAAGAAAAACTGGGAGAGCTTGCCAAGCAGGCCGGGAGGGGCCTTCCCCTGAGGATTCTTTCGAACTCCAATTATTTCCGGAAGGTCACTCCTGTTTTTGTGGAAGCGCGTAAGGAGGGAGTGGTCATTCACAGTCCTTCCCAGCGAGTGGAGGTAACTCGTAAGGAGTTATCAAGGAATGCAAAGTTCCGGCAGGCGGTGGAGTATGTGGCATCGAAAGAAAACCGAATCATAGTATTTCTTGTAAGGGATGATGCGCGATCCAGTTTCTATGCGGCTCGTGATTTCGCGCGGGGAGTTGGTGCGGTGACAAGTAAGGTTCCTCTGATCGGTAGAGGAGATCTGGACCTCAAGGAATTCTTCAGTAAACGACGCTGATAAGGCCATGGCACGACGTAGAAAAAGAGATGATGCGATGGGGAGCCTGGACTCTCTTCTCGATACTATGACGAATGTGGTGGGGGTTCTTATCGTTGTTCTGATTGTCACTCAGGTGAACGTCTCGAGTGCGGCCAAGCGGATTCGAGCCAACCTCCCGGAAGTGACCGTTGCGATGATGTCTGAGCTGGAGGCGAAGGAGAAAATGGTGATGGAGCGCCTCGATCAACTGAAAGAGCCCGAGATGGTGGCCCCTGAGGATGTGGAGAAGGCACGAGGGGATTTGAGCGCCTTGATCGCGGACCGGAAAGAGCTCAGAAACAGCGAAGCCCGTTTCAAGAAGCTGGATCTCGAGTTGGCAATCATTGAGCAGGAGGTCGAGGAGCTAAAACAGAAGTTGGTATCCGAGGGTGGCAGACTGGCACAGTTGAGAAGCAAGGCAGAGGAGGAAGAGGAAAGCGTCAGAAACAGGAAGCCTAAACTGGTCCGCCTTCCCAACCCCCGTGTTCCTGAAGAGGAAGCGAAAGAGATCCGGATGATCATCCGCGGTGGAACATTGATTCATTTCGACCGGGATCGGATCCTGGACGCCATTGCGGCCAAGGTAAGGCCCAGAAAGGACCTGTTGTCCCGCGACCCCAAATACAAGAATCGATACGATAGAGACAAGATTATGCCTCTGCTGGATAAATTGAAGGAGAGCAATCCACTTTTCAGGTATGAATTCAAGCTGCACGAGAACGGGCACCTCTTGGTTTTCTGTTGCCCGAGGGAGGGCAAGGGCGAGGCCCTCGAGGACCTTGCAAAACCCAACTCAGCCGGAAACAGGGTCATGGTTGCGGCGTCATTTGACCGAGACTATCTCCGGTTTTATGTGACCCGGGACTCGTTCGAGCAATATATCGAAGTTCGTAGAATCGCGGAGAAAAAGCGAATCCCTGTCGGATGGATCTTTGCTGATGATGCGGTGCGTCAAACCCTGAATCTTGGAGAGCGCAAGATATGGGCGACTCCCCATCCTGATTGGAGCCCTCCGGCTCAAAAGCCCGGGAAGAAGCCCTCGCCGAAGAAAAAGCCGACAGAGGATATTCTCGACTAACCGAGTTCCTGTGGGCTGCCTACTTCCAGGTGTAGGCGGTGAGGCCCTTGAGGTCCCGGATGTAAACTTCGTCTCCACACACTACCAGATGGGCCCAAGTGGGCCTGCCGCTAACCTCGACCTTGCCGATGGGCTGGAAGCTATCCGGGTTGGCTTCAATAAGATGGAGGTATCCACGGCTATCCAGAGCAAGGATGTGCTTTCCATTTGCCACCATGGACCAGTAATCCCCGAATACCTCACCACTGGACCAGAGGAGCTTCTTGGTTGAGGGGTCGATACAGTGGAAGCGCTTGTCGCGTCCATGCATGTAGACCAGGCCGTCGACAACGACTGGCGAGGACATATAACCTTCAACCTTGTGCTGCCAGAGGGAGGAGACATCCTGCTTGTTAGCCTTGGTCTCCACTCCATACCAGAAAGTGCCGCCGCCATAGGTGGAGGTAAACACCCTATCTCCGATCACGGTCGGGGTGAGAATATTCATTCCCCGGAAGGCCTTGACGGGAGTTTTCCAGATGACTTTCCCGTCGTGGGGGGACACTCCCGCAAGCTCCATCCGGGTTTGAACCACAATCTGGTCTCGTTTTCCGATCTGAGCCCGAACCGGTGATGAAAAGGCAGAGCCAAACATCGCTCTCTCATCAGCGAGAGATTTCCACATGGTCTCTCCATTATCCTTGCGGATTTTGCGGAGAGCGCTCCCGATCTGAACGTAGATACTGTCCTTGTCGAGCAAGGGAGAACACGCAAAGCCGAACTGAGGTTTTGTGGTCTTCTCAGTCTTTGGGAAATCGATGCGCCACTTCTCTTTTCCGGAAGTAAGATCAAGGGCGACAAGGACATCCACCATCCCGCCAACATAAATATGTTTGCCATCAGACGCTGGTGAACTGCGGACCCAGCTACCGTTCTTGGCAGCAAAAAAGGGAACTTTCATGGACCCCGCCCATGATGTTTCCCAGAGCTGTTTTCCGGAATCACGATCGAAGGCACGAACGATTTCGTTCTTCTTGGACTTCGTCTCTACCGTGATGACCCGATTGCCTGCGACAACTGGGGAGGAGTAGCCCTCCGCGAGATCGACCGACCATTTCTTCTTAAGGTTGCCCTCAGTCAGTTTGCTTGGCCAAGCCTTGGCAGATTTGTGAATCTTACTATCCCGTGTTGGGCCTCTCCACTGAAGCCAGTCGGGTCGCGCGGCGTAGACCGAAGTGGCCATCAGCGTTGTGGCAAGAAGGGTCGAAATAACACGATTCATGACTAGCGAGTGTTTTGGGGATCGATGGACCCGGAAAGACTTCACGGGTTGGGTGCAAAGTGCCTACTTTCGGGAGAGGGTCAATGTTTTGTCTCAGATTCTGGCTGGCTGCAGTTCCTAGGGAAATCAATGCATCTCTACAGCGCAGGAACCTAGTCCTCCGGTGAAATAGTTGAACTGCACGTTGGGGTGGTCTGCGAGCAGGGACATGGGAACGGCAGAATCGGCGATTCCCTTGGATATCATGAAAGCGGTAAGGCGCTGGCCGAGAGGATTGTCGTGGGTTCCGGCCTGCCAGATGGCAACCTTCTCGGCCTGCCAGGTTTCGACTGGACCTACAGTAACTGCCTGATTGGGCACCATCGTGATATTTCCACCGCCAGAAGTGCGGGCATTCTGGGCGAGCGTTACAGGGTGTAGATCAACTGTCCGTGTTGTTAGCTTGCGGTATTCTTCCGGCGGCGGCGGAGAGTCCAGATATTGTCCTTCACGTCGAGGAGGGTCGTTGAAGGCCCAGTGCTTGATGTCACCCTGTCCTCCTTGCATGATCGCGCATCGTATTGTTCCATTCCAGGAATCGATGTAGCGTCGGGTATCCGCAGCAGGAAAGTGAAGGTTGCTCTCGGGAAAACCGCTCTTGATGTGGTTGAAACACAGTTCACGGTCGGCCCTTTCAAAGGAAAGAGGATGATTCAGGGAGACTTCCTTTCCATTCTCTCCTATCCACTCGTCCATGCCCCAGAAGTGAGCATTAGAAACGTCAATTTCCAGTTCATTGACAAGTCGGGCTACAAGTGGGAGTTGCTCAGTCGGTCCGATGGGGCCACAGATACCTACCGGATTGTCGGCGGTGGCCTGTCTCCATGCCTCGATGTATTCGAGCGCCTCAGCCAGATAGAAATCTTCGAGAGTATCGTAAAATGTGACCGTAAACCCAGGGCGAGAAAGTTGGAGGAGATCTGCCGGAGTCAGTTTAGCCGCATCTCGAATGATGGATGGGTCCAAGGTGGTGTAATCCCACCAGGACGAAGAAATTTTTGATTGAGGACGCATTGTTAAGGGAGAAGCCTGGAATAGGATGGTTAAGGTCCGTTTTGTTCGCGCATGAAATACTTCTCCGCGAGAATCGTGCTCAATGGGTCCTCGTCGCGAGCAGAGAAACCAAGATGAAGGTGGCGGCGCCAGCCTTCGGCCTGTCGGAAACGTCCAGATAGTCGGCCAACCTTGAGGGAGATTTCGTCGAGGACCTTGAGGTAGGAATCAGCCCCCTGAGACTTATCAAGCCAGTCTCGTTGGGAGGCATGGGCCGCAAGTGCTTCGCGCTGGGTCGCAAAGACGGAACTGGTATCAACAAAGGATTCCACAGGCGCGGGGATGCGAAGGGGATCGCAGAGGCCGTGCGGGATGGAGTGATAGATAAATACGTCTTCCGGGTAGATGTCATCGGAAGGGGGGGTGGTGACGAAATTGGGCATCCCATGCGTAAATCCCGCCGTAACAGCCAGGCGACAGGTGTTAGTGTGATCTTCCATATAGTCTTGTGGAGGATGGGTCAGGATTATGGAGGGTTTCACCTTCCGCACTACCCCTGCTACCAGACGCAGGGTGGGCAGATCATAGAAAATCTCAAGGTCATCGCAGATAGGATGATGAAAATGAGCTCCAAGGATGCTGGCAGCGGACTGTGCCTCGGCCAGTCGGACTCTGCGTGTTTCCTCTGCGCCCATTTCGACCGACCCGCAGTTGCCGGTTGATAGATTAAAGTAGTGCGTCTCGAACCCTGCCTGTTTCAACAGAATCAACGTCCCGGCACCGAAATATTCGATGTCATCGGGGTGGGCAAAGATGGCAAGAGCAGTGCTTCGCACGGGTGAATAGGATGAGGTTAAGGTGTCAGCACTTTCATGCCCTAGAGCCTTACAGGGTTACCGCTGGCAGCACTATGATCAGCGGCAAAGATAACCCGGAAGGTTTGAAGTGCGTCATCATAACTGGTCAGGGGCATGGACTCACCTCTGTCGAGCGCATCAAAAAAGGCTTGGAACTGGTCTTGATATGGATGATCGGCAACATCGCCGGAATCTGCGAGAGCAATGGGCAGCTTGGTCCAAGCCTTGTCGCGTAGGTGGAGCTTGGAAGAAAAGATCTTGTCGTCAAGAATGCTCCCCTCACTACCACAGAGATGAGTGTGAAAATAATAGGGCATCATGCAGTCAATGAGGCTGGCGCACTTGCCCACAGCCCCGTTGCGGAACTTCAGGATGGTAGTTGTTGTGGTGGGGTATTCGTAACCGCTGAAGACTTCATTGGAAGACTGTGTGTTATACGCCATCACTTCCTCGACCTCTGATCCCATACAGAGAAGCAGGGCGTCGAGAGCATGACATCCGGCAGAGAGCAGTGAGCTCGCTCCATTCTCTCTTGTGGTGTTCCAGCGATACTGTCCATACCAAGGGCCGATTCCATGGTAATAGTCAATTTCGCCATAATGGATGTCTCCAATAAGTCCCTCTTCAATGATGGATTTGATGGTGGTGAACTGAGAGATGAACCTTAGCTCAAAACAGACGCAGCTTAGAGTGTGATTGGAGTCAAAAGCTTTCTGGATCTCCTCGGCGTCCTCAAGATTCAGCGTAATGGGCTTCTCAAGAATAACATGCTTTCCGGCATTTGCAGCGGCGATTGCCTGAGTCTTGTGTTGGCTTGGATAAGAGGTAATGTCGATCACATCAATAGATGCGTCGGCAAGCATCTCATCCAGATTGTCGTAGACTTTGATTTTGCCTCCATGGGTTGATGACAGTTCCGCCGGATCAAGGTTGCGGGTGGAGAGCACCGCGGTGACGTTTCCTTGTGAGGTGTTGTTGAGAGCGTCAATGTGGGCAGCAGCAGCCCAGCCATAACCGATTACACCGACGTTGTAATTACTGCTCATAGGGGACAGGGTCTCCGTTTGCCCCGACAGTGAAAGCAATTTATCTATGAGACGGTAGCCAGGGCCGAATAGAAGGCTGCCTTACTCCTGACATCCAAGAATTCGTAAGAAACAAGGAAATGCAGATGGAGAAGGTCTCCAACGCAAGGTCGTCAAAGGGCGGAACTTCGGATTAGAGAGCTGACGCGTCCTCCTACGGGCGTGATTTCCGGCGAGAAAGCAAGGCCTCAAGCTCCTCCTTGACCTTGCGGACAGAATAGAAGCGTTTCTGGGCTTTGCCGATAATGAGAGCGCTTTCAGAGATCCTGCGAGCGTCTGGAATCCATCCCTCTTCGCCGGAATCTCTCAATTGCTGCGCCAGAAGGGCGTGGCCCCGTTCAAATCCTTCGAGTAGGCGTTCTGCTTCCTTGCTCCAGATCTCTGCATTGTAGTGTGCGGAGGAGAGGCGTGCTTCATCTCCAAACTGCTTGGCTGTGGCCATCTGAGCCCGATAGTTGGAGTCTAGTTGGTTGATGGACTTATGAACGAGGTCGAGTTCATTAAGAAGAAGTTCGACCTTCTCCATGATGGCAAAAACCTCTGGGTTTGGAACGAGGTAGTCGTCGCTGACCGTGGCAAGGGCGCGGCAGGCGCGTGCGAACTGCTCATCATATTTCTGGTTCCACGTCGTAACGGACAGGGCATCCTCGCCCCAGATCCTTTCCAGAGCCTTGTTGAAGCGTTCACGTGCTTTTGGAGCGAGATAATAAAAGTGGCTATTGTTGTGTGTGATCATTTCGCTGGTGAGGACCTTGCCGTCAGGCACTCCAAAAATATTGCGATGACGGTCCGAGGGGAGTTCATCCTCACCCAGGAGGGAACGCTTCCCGCTGTAGTGATCCCAAAAATATTGGGAGTAGGCGATCAGGGCTACAAGTGTGGTTTGAGCCTGCCGCTGCGTATCGCCCGGGTTGGCAGCAATCCGAAATCCCCGCTCCACGGCGGTCCTGACAGCTGGGAGTTTGAGGGTCACAAAAAATTCAGAGTCAGAGGTATTGCCCGAGTTTGGATCGACGGAGTGTAGCAGGAGTTCGGTTGCCTGCTCTTTTACATTCAACGTGCGGAGCGCGGCCTGTGCGTCTCTGAGGTGCTGCTCGTGTTCCCGTTCAAGATTTCCCACAAACTTTTCCCGGGTAGCAAGAACCTCGTTCCATGCTTCTTTTCCCCGTGCAGCAAGGGAATCAAGCCCCGCATAGGCCTCTTTCAATGTGTGGAGGTTGACCGCGGGGTCGAGGGAAAGTCGGCGAAGTTCCTGCTGGGCCACCTGAATTCTTCCGGCCCTCGAGCGGTGCTGTTTGTAGCGCGACCTTTCCTTGATGAGGCTTTTGCGGATTTCAGGTCGCTCTTCCGCGTTGAGCTCTGGGTCCTCGAGGAATTCTTCGTAGCCCGAGATGAGTAACTGAGCCTCCTGAGCCTCAGCGAGAGCCTGAGTTTTTTTCTGATTCAGAGCTTCAAGAAGCTGCTTCTGATTCACCTTGGGGGACTCTTCTGCGGATCGGCTTATGGTTGTAAGGCCGAGAAAAGCAGTAACTGCTACGGCGAGAGCAGGGGCGTTGATAAAAATACGTGTGATCATGATGAGGAGTGTTCCTGTTTGGATGAGCGTAGTAGGGGCAGAGCTTATCCGGGGTGGTAGAAAAGGCAGAGGGTTAGATGTATAAGGATACGTAGGAAGATGCCGAGTCATTTCGCCAAAGTGACGGAATGAGCTCAAACACCTCCTCCCGACGCAGATATTCCGCCTCAGGGCGCAGGCTCGACGATGAGGTAATATGCCCCCAGTTCGTCACCGGTAGAGGTAGTGAAGAAAGGAGCCAGGCGGTGTGATCCAGAAGTAAGGGTTGTGGTAAGTTTGACAGAGGTCTCTAAATCTCCCACGGGAGCGGAGGCAAGGTCATTGCCGTCGATACGGAGAGTCGCCTTCTCAAAGTCGAAGGCTTTTCCCGGGATCGTGCTGAAGGCCTTGCTTGAACCGGGAACGTTTGGGAGGGCGGGAACGCCGGCATTGATCGGGATATCCGCTTCTTCAGGCCAGCGGCGCATCTCGAAGGAATATTTCCCTGCCTTGACAACCTTGACTGCCCAGTGGCCTCGGTGTTTCCCCCCCTGCGCCCCTGACCCCTTGCGTATATGACCCTGGTTCCAGGGTGGATTCTGCTCTTGGATCCAGTCGTGGGAAGTTAGTGAGACGCGGGGATGATCCTTGTGTCCAAGGTATATTTCAGTGGTCTGAGAAAAGGTTGGCTCCAGTTCGGCCCACCAGCTGTTGTAAAAGGCGCGCATCTTTTTGACCTGCTCCGGGTTGTCCGCAGAAAGGTCCTTTTTTTGGCCAGGATCATTATCAATCTGATAGAGCTCATTGCCATTCACCAGTCGCCATTGCTCAGACATCACGGAGGACTTACGCCACTTGATAGGATCCCGGACTCGCTGGGAATCCGTGATCAGAAATCGATCCGGCCAGCCCTTGTGATCACCTTCCTTGAGTAGCTTGCTGATCGAAATGCCGTCGAATTTGAGAGCAGGGGGAATCTTGCTGGCTCCACAGAGATCAAGGAGGGTCGGCACGATATCGACAAAAGAGGTAAGGGTCCTGATGGATCGTTCCTTGTCAAGATTGCCAGCAGGCCAGTGGACAAGGAATGGAACCCGGTGGCCTCCATCATACTCGCTTCCCTTGGAGCCCTTCATGCCGGCGTTGAAAATGTTACGGCCGAGAGTTGTTCCATTATCGGTGGTGAAGATAAAAATGGTGTTATTGGCAACTTGCAGCTCTTCAAGAGCACGTCGGGTTCGGCCTACGTTGTCATCAATATTTGAGATCATCCCGTAGTAGGCCTGCTCAGCCTTGCTACGCTCCGGGTAGAGGTCCATGTATTTCTGGGGGCAATGAAGGGGGCCATGCGGAGCGTTGGTCGAGATGTAGGCGAAGAATGGCTTTTGCGCGCGAACAGAGTCCCGGATGAATTGAATGCCGTAGTCGAAGAATACGTCGCTACAGAATCCTTTGGCAGAAACAATCTTTCCGTTGTGCCAGTAGCGGCCATCAAAATAATTGTTATTCCAGAGGTCCGGGGTCTGCCCCACTCCTCCTCCTCCGTGGCGATAGACCTCAGTAAAGCCCCGATCCTCTGGACGGTAGGGGAAGTTATCCCCGAGATGCCATTTCCCGAACATCCCGGTGTGGTAGCCATTATCCTTAAGTAGCTGTCCGAGGGTGATTTCATTTTCCCGTAACATGGACCGGCCGTTCACGGTGTGCCAGACCCCTGTGCGGTTGGTCCAGTGTCCCGTAAGCAGGCCGCAGCGGGTAGGTGAGCAGGTAGGAGCGACATGGTAGTCATCCAATGCGACTGCCTCGGTGTGCAGCTTATCCAGATGAGGAGTTTTTACCCAGGGGTGTCCATTGCACCCGAGGTCGCCATATCCCTGGTCGTCAGTGATGACGAGGACAACGTTGGGTTGTCGGGCTATGCAGGATTGAACCCAAAGGATTGAACAGAGAAAGAGAAGCAAAGGGAAGTGACGCATTAGTGCAGGAATAGTAAGCGAGAGAAAATTTTGCAATAGCCACTTGCCGTCGGGGGGGTAGAATATGCGGGTTATCTGTCTTTCTCCCTATGAAATCCACATTGACCCAATCGTTCGCCGCCTTTTTGTTGATCACTTTTGCTGCCGGAATCTCAGCGGTCGCGGATGACCATCTGGGGGTCCGGCCGCCTGAGGGGTTCTCTGCTCTTTTCAACGGAAAGGATCTAAAGGGATGGTGGGGAATTGGAACTGAGGACCCAGCCAAATGGATGGCGCTTAGCCCGGAGGAGCTGGCTGAAAAGAAAGCCAAGAGCCTACTGGATATCCGTAAGCACTGGAGCGTCGAGAATGATGAGCTGGTCAACGATGGTCGGGGACTCTACCTCAGTACAGAGAAACATTATGGGGACTTCGAGTTACTGCTCGACTACAAGACGGTGGCCAAGGCGGATAGCGGAATCTACCTCCGGGGAATTCCTCAGGTTCAGATCTGGGATTATACCAAGGAGGGAGGGAAGTGGGATATTGGGGCGGACAAGGGCTCAGGCGGTCTCTGGAACAATCCCAAGAGCTGGCCTGGAAAGGACCCGCTGGTCCTCGCTGATAAGCCCTTCGGGCAGTGGAACAGCTTCCGTATCATTATGGCTGGAGACCTTGTGACCATTCATTTGAATGGAAAGCTGGTGGTCGATCATGCGCGATTGCAGAACTATTTCGACAAGAAGGGTTCGCTTCCGGGGAAAGGACCAATTCAGTTGCAGACGCATGGAGGCGAGATCCGCTGGCGCAATGTCTTTATCAGGGAGATCGGGAAGGAAGAGTCTAGGAAGATTCAAGGGCAAAAAAAGTGAGACAGGCTGAAATCTCGTGTGCTCACAAACGATTTACTAGCTCAGGACTATGAAGAAATATCATCTGTTGCTGGGGGGGGTCGTGCTCGGCCTGGGGGTCATTCTGTTCTTGCCGCGTGCCCAGAAGGAAAAGGAAAAGGAGAAGGAGGCATTCCTGCCATGGTTCAAGGGAAATACTCATACTCATACCCTGTGGAGTGATGGGAATGATTTTCCCGATATGGTAGTGGATTGGTATAAAGGGAAGGGGTATGACTTCCTTGCACTTTCGGACCACAACATTCTCAGCCGGGGAGACAAGTGGATGAAGAGTGCCGCGATCAAGAGTCGTCAGAAAACTGATGGGCCTTCTGCCTTGGACAAGTACCGCAAGCGATTTGGTGAGGATTTGGTCGAGGTCCGGGGAGAGGAAGGCGCCGAGGAGGTTCGCCTGAGAACACTCGATGAACTTCGGTCTGAGTTTGAGGAAGAGGGGCGCTTTCTCCTCATTGAGGCAGAGGAAATTACTGATCGTTTCGAAAGGCACCAGGTGCACATCAACGCACTGAACCTTGAGGAATTAATTCCACCGCAGAAGGGGACATCCGTGGTCGATACGATGCGGAACAACCTTCGAATGGTCCGGGAGCAGGCAGAGCGTCTTGGCAAGCCTATCGTGGCACATTTGAACCATCCAAATTTCCATTTCTCATTCACGGCAGAGCAGTTGGCTGAAGTGGTCGAGGAACAGTTTTTTGAGGTCTACAACGGCCATCCGGGAATTAATCATCTCGGTGATGAAACGCACCCCGGGGACGAGCAGCTCTGGGATATGGCCAATGGCATTCGGATTGGGGAGATGAAGGCTGCCCCCCTTTATGGCATAGCGACGGATGATTCACACGAGTATCATGGCGGCAATGTTTCCCCAGGGCGGGGTTGGATCATGGTGAGGGCCGAGCGCCTTGAGGCAGATCTCCTCATGAGAGCGGTGGAGAGGGGCGAGTTCTATTCTTCGTCCGGCGTAACCCTAAAGGAGGTTTCCTTCCGGAAGGGAGTGGTCGAATTAGAGATCGAGGGGCAGCCTGGGGTGACCTATAAAACCCAGTTCATTGGAACCCGTAGCGGGGATGGAGCTGCTGCAGGGGAAGAGCTCGACGTTTCGGAATCCCTGCAGCCCGTTTACCGCCTGAGGGGAGACGAACTTTATGTCCGTGCAAGGGTCACTTCTTCAATGGATCACCCCAATCCCTCCTACGCCGGGCAGAAGGAGCAGGCCTGGACCCAACCTGTTGGGTGGAAGAAAGTGATCAGTGGTGAAGAGTAAAATCAGGCAGGGGTATTTTTTCCATGGCGGTAATAGAGGCTGAATATGGGTCAGAGACCTACTTGGGCATGCTCGCCCTGAGGAAACGGATCCTGCGTGATCCGCTTAATCTGGAATGGACGGCAGAGGAGAAGTCGTGGGAGGCAATGGAGCGCCACTTCGGGTGCTCAGTAGAAGAGCGGATTGTCGCCTGCCTCGTGATCCGGTCGTTGAAAAGTGGCGTGGTCAAGCTGCGGCAGATGGCTGTCGATGTGGATTGCCAGCGGTCAGGTTGGGGCCGGCGCTTGATATTGGAAGTGGAGAAGGTGCTGGCTGGAGAAAGTGTTTCCGTTATTGAACTGCATGCTCGGGAGACTGCCATAGGTTTTTACGAAAGGCTCGGGTTTGCCAGAGTAGGAGAGGAATTTCTCGAGGTGAATATTCCACACTGGAAAATGCGTAAGAGTATCAGCTGAATCTTTCCCCTTTTACCCCGGGGAGAACCCGGCTAACCCTCCACCCATGGAGCATCATGTGTATTTCTGGTTGAAGGAGGAGCGGGACAATCCATCGGGGCGCTCGAAATTTGAAGCAGGAATGAGCAAGCTCATGGAGTCAAAGGCTCTTGAGAGTGGTTGCTGGGGTCAGCCGGCAGCAACGGAAGAGCGGCCTGTCACCGATCACTCATGGGATTACGCTCTCTCGTTCAAGTTCGCAACGATGGAAGATCACGATGCCTATCAGGGTGATGACCCTCATCACATGGCGTTCGTGGAGAATTTCAAGGGCTGGTGGGAACGAGTCCTGGTGATGGACGTGGGGTAGCTCCGGGTATTACCGGGAGGAAACCAAGAAGGTTTCTCAGGGCCTCCAGGGTCTTGGTCCACCTGATTTCTGCTGGAGAAATTTTGCATCGACCTTGCGGTACCATTCATGAAGGTCCTTGCGCATTGTGAGGACCTTGTCGGGGTGCGTTTCTGCCAGGTCTTTCCGTTCTCCCAGATCAGCTACGAGATTGAAAAGATGGACCCTTCCATCTTCGAACCTTTCAATCAGCTTGTAGTCGCCCTGTCGGATCGCGCCGCCGGGAAATCCTCCCTGATTTGAATAGTGCGGATAGTGCCAGTGGAGTGACTTGCGGGAAAGTGAGGATTCCGGATCCCGGAGTAGTGACACAAGGGACTTGCCATCGAGGTGCTGCTTCGGTCTCGCAGGAATGCCGGCGAGGTCAAGAAGGGTGGGATAAAAGTCCATCGAGGTGACCGGGTAATGGCAAACTGTTCCGCCTCGGGTGAGGCCTGGAGCGGAGATCATGTAGGGCTCCCGGATCCCGCCTTCGTAAAGCCATCCCTTGCCGCCGCGGAGCGGGACATTGGAAGTTGGGCTGCCCTCCGAGGTGGAAAGCCCACCATTATCAGACATGAAAATGACAATGGTTTCTTTGGTGAGTCCGTTACTCTCCAGTGAGTCAAGGACATGGCCTACTGCATTATCCATGGATTCCATCATCGCAGCATAGACCGGGTGCCGCTGGCGGATACGGACCTTACGCGCGGATCCGTTCTTGCCTTGCTGCTGCGAGACCTGCTCTTCCGAGCCAAAGGCAGATTCTCCATCGGCGAGAGGCATTTTGGCCAATTTTTCCCGATACTTTGCCACGAGGTCGGGTTTGCCCTGTAGCGGGGTGTGCACCGAGTAGAATGACAGGTAGAGAAAAAAGGGATCCGTCTTGTGGCTGGTAATAAACTGGGCGCAATTCTCCGCAAGACGTATCGGCAGATGCTCTCCTTTCGGTCCATCGGAGAGACGGGGATTTTGATAGGGGGAGAAAAAACTGCGAGGCATTCCACGGCTGTGGCCTCCGAAATTGACATCGAAGCCCTGCTTGGTTGGCCAGAATTCAGGGGTGGGACCGAGATGCCATTTTCCAGCGAAGCATGTTTTGTATCCAGCCTCTCTGAATGCTTCAGCGAGGGTTTCCTCATCGAGATCCATTCGGTCATGAAGAGGAGCGGGCAGGAAGCGGCCACTTCGTCGGCCCGAGAAAAAGTTAGTAGCGTCGGGTCGGGAGGGATGACGACCTGTCATTATGGAATACCGCGTGGGCGAGCATACTGGGTTGGCGGCATAACCGTTGGTGAAGCGGCATCCCGCCGCCGCAATACGGTCACAATTTGGTGTCTCGTAGAAGGAGTTTGGATTGTAGGCGCCAATGTCCATATACCCCAAATCGTCTACCAGAAAGAAGACCACATTCGGGCGCTCTGGACTGGCCGCGAGAGAGAGAAGTCCCTGAGAGATCAGGAAAAGTCTAAATATGTGTGCAGGAAGTGTCCTCGCCATGACTCGAATTCCTTCACGGGGGCTTGGGATTGGCAAGGCAGAACCGAATCTCACGCTCGTCATTTCTCAAAACTTTCGCTTTCGTCGCCCGGGTGCGGTGGCAATCTAGGTGATGACGATGGAAAGACGATCAGTCATATGGGTTGGAGCCACACTTCTGTTGGTCGTCACTGCATTTGTTCTTTTGCTTCAGGAGAAAAAGAGTCTCGCATCCGTTTTTCACGAGGGCGCTAACAAAGATAAAAAGCAGAACCGCTACCAGGGCGCGCAGTTAAATTTGACGCAGAAGACGGAGTCAAACCGAAGTCCCTCTGGATCAATACTAAAGCTTCCGACTTTTGACTCGGATAAGTTTCTCCGGGAAAATCCTCCCCGGAAAGGGCGTCCGCTCCGTTTTGCAAAGCGATCACCGGTCAACATCAACCCGGGAGAGCATGGTGATTGGAAAGTCCGTGACGGGAAAGCGCAGTGGAGCTTTCGAATCGAAGCTCCGGGTGCGGTGAATTTGAATCTGGGGTTCTCCCGTTTCTTTCTGCCAGAAAATGCGCGTCTGGAGCTGCGAGTCGGGGGGCAGTTGCTGGTGAGGCCATTCACTGCCAGAGATAATGAAAGTCATGGAGAATTATGGACTCCGGTTATTGCGGCTTCAGAGATCGATTTACGATTAGAGCTGCCGGATGATGAGCGAGGCAGAGTCGAGCTGGAGCTCGCCTCGGTTAACAGAGGATTCCGTGCCCTGAGCTTCGCAGCGGGTGCATGGAAAATTGGTAATGAAGCTCCTGATGGGGACTGCCATATAGATGTCGTTTGCTCGGCTTCCGAGTCGGGAGTGGGCCCAGCGATCGATCAATATCGAGATCAAATCCGGGCTGCGGGGGCCTATACCCTGAATGGTGAGGACACCTGCTCAGGTGGCGCGGTCAATAATGCGCGTGGGGATAGGAGACCATACTTTATTACTGCTGATCATTGCGGGGTAACTTCCTCGAATGCACCCAGCATGGTGGTTTACTGGAACCATGAGAACAGCTCCTGCCGAACACCGGGGAGTATTCAGAATGGTGGAGATGGGAATGGGCCGCTCAGTGATTTCAACAGCGGGGCTATTCTGCGGTCCAGTTACACCGCCGCTGATATGACCCTCGTCGAGCTCGACGATCCGATTGACCCTGAGCACGACGTCTATCTTGCCGGATGGTCGCGAACTGGAGAAATACCTGAAATGGCTGTAGGGATTCATTTCCCTGCTACCTCGGAAAAGCGGATCAGCTTTGACTTTGATGCTCTGCGCTCAACATCGGATTACAGTTCGGTCAGTATCCCTGATGGCACCCATTGGATGATTATTGACTGGGACCACGGGACGACGGAGGGAGGGTCCTCGGGCTCTCCGATTTACGACCAGAACGGCCGTATGGTAGGCCAGTTGAGTGGAGGTGACGCAGCCTGTGGAAATGATGATGCTGATTGGTATGGCAAGTTTTCCGAGGGCTGGGAAGGAGGTGGTTCCTCAGGGTCGAGGTTGCGAGACTGGCTTGACCCGGATGGAACGGGCGCGCTGACCGTGGATGGGATTTCGCTGGGAGAGGCTGAGGTTGTCTTGTCCGATGTCGAGGCGGTAGAGGGGGACTCTGGAACAAGAAACCTTGAGTTTACAATCAGCCTGAGCCAGGCGCTGGAAGAGAGAGCTGATTTTCTCTATTCCACTGAGGATGACACGGCCGTGGCGGGGAGTGACTACGCCCCGGCGTCCGATGTGGCGGTTTCGATTCCAGCGGGCCGCTTGAGTGCGACTTTTTCGATCTCGATTAATGGAGATGCCGAAGCTGAGGAGAATGAACGATTTCGAGTAGTGCTGTCTTCACAGGGAGATGCCCCGGTCAACCTCAGTGGCGGTCAGGCCTGGGGTATTATCAGAAATGATGATTTTATCGTGCCGGTTCTGGAAGGCCCCTCGTTAGTGCGGGGGACCGTTGGAGAGGATGTGAACATTGCGGTAGTAGTCCGGAATACCCCCACGGAGTTCACATTGACTCAGGCTCCATCGGGAATGCAAATCGACGGTCAAGGGTTGATCAGTTGGCTGCCCTCGGTTGCCGGTGATTATGTGGCAAGAGTGAGAGTGGCAAATGAAGCAGGATCAGAAACCGGGGTCGTGCGTTTTCTGATTACCCCGAACACGCTTTCACAGGCGGTGGACTCCCCGGGGGGCCTTCTGTTACGTTCCGGGGGATCCGCGCCTTTCTTGATCGAGGCAAGCGGGGACTCTCTTGCCGGTAACAACCGTGCGCAGAGTGGGGGCGTGGAGGACGGAGAGGAGTCGTGGCTGGAAGTGGCTGTCGATGGACCGGATTACCTTGGCTTCTGGTGGAAGGTGTCGAGCGAGGAGGGGTATGATTTCCTCAGTCTTTCAGTGGATGGGGAGCTGAGAAGAGCTCTCTCCGGTGATAGAGACTGGGAATACCGGGTTATTGCGATTCCACCTGGGAGTCACACCGTTCGTTGGTCTTACAGCAAGGATGCGAGTTCTCTCGGAGGTGCAGACCGGGGATGGATTGATTATCTGCAACTGGCCTCGCGTAGTGTGCCCTTTCTGATGGATCCCCCGCATGTGCGAGTACGATCCGAAAGACCCGTCGATTACCAGTATCCCTTATATTCTGGCTCCGGGAATGCCACGTTCTCTCCCGTGCGTTTGGGTGGTGGGCTGCTTCTTAATGACCGGGGAGAAATAACAGGCACGCCGGTCTCGACCGGGGTCGTGAATTTTGATCTCACCATCGTCCAGAGCGGACAGGAAATGACCATTCCCGCGACTATCGAAGTCATGCCCGATTCTCCAGTGGGTGCAGCGGCCTACTTCGCTGATGGACCCGACTGGGGTCTGGCTTGGGAGACGAGTGGTTCAGGTGAATGGATCTCACAGGAGGATCAGACCGTGGATGGGCAATCTGCAGCGGCAGCTTCTGGAGTGGGCGACAGCGAGAGAGCGGCGCTGAGCACGTGGGTCTTTGGTCCAGGAGAAGTATCGTTCTCATGGCGCGCCTCTTCGGAACAAGACTATGATTTCCTCATTTTCGAGGTTAACGAGCGGCAAGTGGCATCCCTGACGGGTAATAGCAGGTGGCAGGAGTATACTGGAGAGTTGCCTTACGGATGGCACAAACTTACCTGGGCCTACGAAAAAGATGAAACCGAGTCCCGAAGGAGAGATACGGGATATCTAGATAATCTGAGCTTCTCCAAATACACCGGCTGGGTTCTGCAGTCTGAACTCGGGCAGAGGACCGGAGTGACTCTTGATCCCGATGGAGACGGGCAGGGCTTACTCAGAGAGTATGCAACTGGCGGGACGGCTTGGGGCTTGGATCTGATGCCGTTGCCCTCACTCGAGGGAGGCTCATTACAGCTGCAAATTGACAAGCGTCCCGGGAGCGGACTGCACTTTGATGCTGAAGTGAGCGGGAACCTCAAGGACTGGAATCGGTCCGAGCGAAGTATTCTCAGAGATGACGAGGAAGCCTTTTATGTGCGAGACCGGGTTGGATTGCGAGAGTCCAGCAGCCGTTTTCTGCGAATGACAGTGCATCCCCTCAAGTAGGTCCTGATCTCCAGAGAAGGGTCGTCGTGGGGGCGGGAAAGAGCTGGGCAGGTTTCGTGACTAGCGAAACGAGATAGTGCGGGACTGCTGGCGGCCAAACCCTTCAATCTCGAGACGTGAGCGGTGGAGGTGGGCGAGGGAGAAAGCGTTGTCTCGAGTGTTCAGCATGCCGTGCAGGGTCAGGTAGTGCATGCCATCTCTGGATTGATACCCCCCAGAGTGGCGGTGACCGTTCAGGTAGGCCTTGCAGCAGGGAAACCGGGATAGCAGCTTGTGAAGAGCCCCACAATTCCAGGTGCAATGAGCCTCTTCTGGTAAGATAGGGTGGTGACCGAAGACGAGAACGGATTCTCCTGCATCAGTTGCTTCTTTAAGTTGTTCAGTAAGCCACAGGAACTGCCGGTCACTCACTCTGCCGTTCCACGACTGAGCGTAAGGCTTGCCGGCAGCAGCCAATGCGCGGAGCTCTTCCTGAGCGCTCAGGGTGGCGGCATCCTTGTCCGCGTAACGATACGTGCTCACTTCGGTGGTATCAAGGACCAGAAAACGGAACCCCGCGTGGTGAAAGGCGTAATAAGTGCTGGTGAGGCCCAATTCCGCGGGAACCTTGGACTTGAGGTGCTCCTCTACGTCAAAATCGTGATTTCCAAGGGCGTGATAGAGTCGAGATTTGAGCTTGGTGATGACGGGCTTGAGTTCGGTAAAGCTCTTGAAGTCACGGTCGATGAAGTCTCCCAGATGCAGAGAGAACCTGAGGTCATGGCGATTCAGTTGGCTCACAGCCTGATCCAGTTTCGCCGCGCTTTGCCGGTAGAGCCGTGTTCCGGATGAATCAACGTCAGCATACTGGCAGTCAGCGATGAGTCCGAATGAGAGGAGGGGCGCATCCTTATCGGCATCGGCCGCAGGGGCTATTGAGGCCGCGGCCATGGTCGAACCCGTAGTGGTGATGAATTTGCGCCGTGTTATCACGGCACGGAGGTTGCGCCCGAATCGCCTATTCGTCTATATTGATCTGAACGCCTTCAGGGAAAAACCGTCTAAATATTGAGAGTTTGGAGACAGGGTGAGGGAATAGCTTGATCAGGGGGTAGGCTTCCGGGGTATAGAGAAAGGAGCATGAACAAACTCAACGTCCCTTTCCTCGCCCTGACATTTGTGACTGGGCTCCTTGTCCCCCTGAAAGCGCAGCTGGAAATCAAGGATGTGGAGGGGAAGAGCCTCGATATCGTATCGGGAGGTAAGTCTCTCGTCCGCTACATGTATGAGTATGATACCTCCACGGATAAGACCAAGCATGCGACTTATAAGCCTTATCTCCATGTCTTCGATGCCGACGGGAAAAGCCTCATCACAAAAGGCCCCGGGGGACAGTTCACTCATCACCGGGGAATCTTCATCGGATGGAGCAAAATTGGGTTTAACGGGAAAAAATATGATCGCTGGCACATGAAGGACGGCGCGATCGTTCACCAGAGTTTCAAGAAGAAGGAAGCCAAGGAGAACACCGCTTCGATTACATCGGTGACCGAGTGGCAGGATGCTGCAAAGAAGCCTATTCTTGATGAGGAGCGGACGATGACGGTCTGGACCCCGGGAGAGGGCTGGGCTCGAACGGTTATTTTCTTCAAGAGTAAGTTAACTGCATCCTATGGTGATATCGCCTTGAAGGGAGACCCGGAGCACGCGGGGATTCAGTATAGACCAGCGGATGAAGTGGATCGAAAGAAGACGGTTTACCTGTTCCCGAAAGAAGAAATCACGACTGCAAACGTCAAGAAGGAGAAAGATCTGGCCTGGATTGCGGAAACCTACTGGCTTGGGGACAAGGCCCATAGCGTGGTGCAGCTGAATCATCCTACCAATCCGAAGGGAACGGTGCACTCCGCCTACCGTGATTACGGACGGTTTGGATCCTTTTTTGAAAAGGAAATAAAGAAAGGAGAGTCCCTCACTGTGAATTACGCTTTTGCCATTGTGGAGGGCAAGCTTCCTGCTCGTTCAGAAATCCAGCGAGCTTCCGAGATGTATGCGCAGATGGAACTGGCTGCCGAATAGGTAGTTCAAAGATCTTTGTCCTGGGCGTATTGAAGCCATAATACCCGCTGAATGCGGGGCGTTGCCTACCTGGAAGACCTCATGGGCCGGTGTCGTGCTCTTCAAGCCACCGGGAGAGGACTCTGGTCCAGGCCTGATACCCTTTTTCGCTGAGATGTAACCTGTCCTTGGCAAAAAGGTCTTCACGCAGGAGACCCTCTGAATTCAGCATCGGGCTGACAATATCGATGTAGTAGGAGTTCTCATCGGTGTCACAAATGGATTTGATGATTCGGTTCGCCAAAGCCATTTCGGGCCAGAGTTGCCACCTCTTGATGCTGGGTTTTATAGCGATAAATCCAAGTTTGGTGCCCGGAACTTTCTGCCGAATGAGCCGGGAGTAGGTCTTGTAATCCTCGACGACCTGCTGAGCGGACTTTCCTCTCTCAATGTCATTATCCCCTGCGTAAAGAAATATCATCCGGGGTCGATGTGGTAGGACGATCCGATCGAAATACAGGATGGCGTCTGATAGTTCCGACCCGCCGAAGCCCCTGTTGATCATTGGTTTTCCCGGGAATGATTCTTTTAGGTTCCACTTGCGAATACTTGAGCTCCCAGTGAGAAGGATAGAATTTTTTGAGGGAGGGGATTCCTTATCCGCTTTCTCGAAGGACCTGATGGAAGGGTCCCAGTTTTTCACCCGTGCTCGCTTCCGGGCAATAGCCTGTCTGAGCTCTCGTTGAGGCTCTTCGTGCCCTCCACTAGCAAGGAGATCACACAGGGGTCTAGCCGCCGGTATTGTGAGTTCGGCATCTCCGGGCCACCGACCCCGGTGCCAGCGAAGAAACCTGCCATGGTGAAGCCCCATGGTGGCGACCAGTCTCTCCCCCTCATAGAAATCCAGCCGGTAGTCGCTATTAGACATGCGATACGAGCCTGAGTTACGAGGGGTGACTCTCATGTTGGAAAGCAGTTTCTGGACGTTTTCAGCCCCTTGGATCTCTACAGGGGAATCTCGATGACGGTCGTGCTGCCGTTGAGCGGAAATAGTGCTGAGGGAGAGTCTGTCAGCGCGGACAAGTCCGGCCCGGAGGGCGTCCTCCCATGAGGCTTGCACTGTAGAGGCAGGCCTTGCCTTTTGAAGTGTCGCAGCCTCGTTTTCTCTCGTAGTAGGAGGAGTATCGAGGACTCGAACGTCGCGGAGGTAGGCAAGATTCCTGCCATCGGGGAGATGCTTGACTGGAGTATTGGATGCCGAGAGAAGGCGGAGCTGCAAGCACTTGGAAAGCGGGCGTAGGTCGGTCACCGCCGTGGAATCCACTTTAAATACCCGCAATTCCGGCATTGCGGAGACAAAGTCGATGGAGCGGAGATTCTCCGTTCTCCGAAGCTTGAGGAACTTGATGCCGGATAGCCCGGCGAGCTCATTGACAGACTCCAGAGAGCCTCCGGAGATACTGAGATTGACGAGATCGGGATTGGTGCAGATCGAGGACAAATCGACGCTCTGGTCATAGAGTCGCAGGTCGAGAAAGTGGAGCTTATTGTTTTCTTTCAGACTGCCGATCTCCTTCAAGCCCGTGACTCCCTCACAGGAGATGGACAGGTAACGCAAATCGCTGGGGAGCTCGGGAAGGAGCCGATGGTCTCGGCCATCATATTGGTAGTCGAGGCTCAGGGCCGTCCGATGCCAGTCGAGGCCTTCCGTTTTGAGGATTGAATCCCACTCCGCGGTATCGGTATCAATGAGGATACCTCGGATTTGAGAACGTTCCTCCACTGTCATGGCGGTAAGAGGATTAATGAGAGCCGGTTTTCTGCCAGGATGGTTCTGAGATTCAGTGATTTTTACCGCCACGCACCGGGGAGGAGCTTTATCGATACGGCAGATGAGCTTGGTCTTATCTACTCCCCCAAACTGAAACTGATAATGTCCGGGGAGCCCCAGCACGAAGGGGAAGGGCCCGACCCGGCCAATATCACCGGGAACAAGGTCGCCTTTGCGAGTTCCGGCGACGGGAAGAATGCCGGGGTCGAGAGTGCTTCCATCCAAAGAAAAGCGATAATCCGCACCGGATAAAAGGCTGCTCCCAAGCAGGAAAACGAGCAGGGAGATGCGTGGAATCATGGCGCGGCATTAATGGTTTGCTGGGACATGATAGCAAGTGAGGCTGGAATGCCGCGTCTCTCTCATGATCATTGCAAAATGGGACCGGGAAAATCCTTCTCTGAAGAGAAATTTCCCGCCAGCCGAGTTGTGGGCGAGGGTCTCTAGAATGCGAAGATCAGATAAATGACAAATACTATAGCGATCAGGCTGATTCCTACTGCCTTGGCATGCTTCCAAGGAGTGAGGTCGACGACCTTTGCGTCCTGTTGAACGTATGGAGTAGGACGCTTCATGAACCCACCGAGGATAAACTGGAGAAGCAGGAGGACGGCAAAAACCGCGCCCATGTAGTGGAAGCCGGAGCGGAAGGCATCGATCATCCAACCCTTGGAGATGACTTCGTTTGTTTCCGGGTCGAGGGCTTCTGCCCCTCCGAAAAAGGTGCCGATTACCATAGCGGCAAGTCCTGCCACAATTGTGATAACAGCAGTCGTTCCATTCGCGGTTCGGTTGAAGAATCCGAAGAGGACTATGGCCAGAAGTGGGATGAAATAGATCCCGTTGAGAGACTGAAATTTTTCGAAGAGACCATCAACATTAAGGAATATGAGAGGTGCAGCGATGACGGCGAGCACTGCTACAACAGCGCTGCAGATACGTCCCGACATCACCAGTTGGTGCTGGCTGGCAGTGGGGCGGATAATTTTCTTGTAAACGCCGAGTGAGAAGAGGGTCGCACTGGAATTGAGGACCGAGTTGAAGGTGGAGAGAATAGATCCCATCACGACGGCCGCAAAGAAGCCGGTCAACCAAGTTGGAAGGACGGTGCGTACGAGTTGTCCGTAAACCTCGCCCTGCTCCATGCTGGCCTGATCGATACCCTTGTTCGCAAAAACCTGCCAAGCGAGCAATCCTGGGACAACGAGGATGAGAGGAGCCAGAATCTTGAAGAAAGATGCCAGAAGAACTCCCTTCTGGCCTTCCGCCAGACTTTTGGCTGCGAAGGTGCGCTGGATGATCTGCTGATTGGTGGTCCAGTAGAAGAAGTTGAGGAGGAGAACTCCAGTGAATAGGGTAGTCCAGTGCAGGTAATGTCCTCCGTCAGTAGCTACCGAACGCAGGTGCGCAGGCTTTTCTTCCTTAAGCTTGGCAAAAGCTTCGGAGACTCCGCCATCCCCGGAGGCCATCTGAAAGGCGAAAAAGGTAATCATCAACCCACCGACGAGAAGGCCGAGGCCGTTGAAGGTGTCAGAGACGGCGACCGCGCGGAGGCCCCCGAAGATTGCGTAGGCGGACCCCACTACCCCAATGAAGATCACGACTGCCCAGATTGTTCCGACCTCGCCGAGGCCAAGCATTTCCTCCAGGTTCAGCATTCCACCGAGTCCCTTGGCGCCGAGGAAGAGGACGAATGGAAGGAGAATCAACATGTAGGCTACGATGAAGATAAACGTCGTGAGAGCCCGGGTAGCCGGCCCATAGCGTTCCTCCAGAAATTGCGGAACAGTCGCGATGCCCGACTTGAGGTAGCGTGGAAGGAAAAAGAGAGCGAGTACTACAAGAGAGCCGCCCGCAATGACCTCCCATGCCATGACCGCAAGTCCGTTAGCATAGGCGTCACCATTTAAACCAACGAGTTGCTCGGTGGAGAGGTTGGTCAGGAGAAGGGACCCTGCGATAACCACTCCACTCAGGCTACGCCCAGCAAGGAAATATCCCTCTTCGGTGTTGTCTAGGCGTCCTCGGGTGAGACGCCATGTCAGGAAGGCGACGAGGCCGGTAAAGAAGAGGAAGGAAATCACGGTTGGGGCGTCCATAGCGGTCTAACTTCAGATTTTGACGGAGTCGATAGAAAGAGGGGACCGCAATTAGCGATCCCCCATTCTGCTGGTGATGATCAACGGGTTGATTCAGGTGGTTACCAGGAAAACTTGCTTACCATGGTATGAGTGTAGGTTTCACCTGGCTTAATGATGCAATTGGGAAACGCTGGGTTATCCTGTTTGTTTGGGGAGTCGGGGAACATCTGGGTTTCCAGACAGCATGCGGTACGGTGCCCGTATTTCACTCCACCTTTCCCGGCTGTTTCTCCATCGAGGAAGTTGCCTCCGTAAAACTGCACGCCGGGTTGGTCGGAGTGGAGTTCCATGGCGCGACCGGTCTTGGGGTCTCGGAGAATAGCGGCCTGACGCAGACCCTCACCATCTACGGCCCAGCAATGGTCGTAGCCCATACCAAACTGCAGAGGGATGCTGGCTGCCTCGATACGTTCCCCGACCACAGTCGCGGTATTGAAATCGAAGGGGGTATTGGTTACCTCCGCGAGGTTGCCATCAGGAATAAGGTCCTTGTCGGTGGTGAGAAAATACTTGGCCGGAATGGTAAGAATGTGATCGTTGATTGAGGTGGTTGGATCCCCGCTCAGGTTCCAGTAAGCGTGCTGGACAATATTGACCGGGGTGGCCTTGTCGGTGGTCGCAGTGCAAGTCCATTTCAGTTCATTACTGTCATTGAGGGTATAGCTTACGGTAACCGCGAGGTTTCCGGGATATCCTTCCTCGCCGTCTGCGGACGTATAGGTGAGTTGGACTCCGCCCTCAATCGCCTCACCTTTCCATAGGACTTTGTCGAACCCCTTTTCTCCACCGTGCAGATGGTTCGGCCCGTTGTTGACGGCCAGCTTGTCATAAACTTCACCGTCGATTTCGAACTTTCCGCCCGCAATCCGATTGCCATAGCGGCCTACGGTTGCGCCGAAGTAAGAGCTGTTGGTAAGCCAGCCGGCCAGATCGTCATAGCCATGGGTGACGTCCTTCACGTTGCCGTCTTTATCCGGGACTTCCAGACTTGTGAGGATTGCGCCATATTCAGTGACCTTTGCGATCATTCCGTTCTTGTTACCGAAGGTGAAGATCTTCACCTCAGAGCCATCTTCGAGCTTACCGTAGGATTCCACTGTGGTTTCGTTGCTTGGGTTGGAGTCGGCGCCCTTTCCTTTGCCGTCGTCCGAGCTGGGACTGCAGGCGGTGAGAAAGAGACTAATGAGGGAGAGTGATGTGATTGTGTGTTTCATTCCAGTGCCACGTTTCAAAGAGCGGACGAAATGGATGGGCTGTGGTCAATGGGTTATTGGTTAAGCGATATTAGGCAACAAGGGGGAAGGAGGCGAACTTCAGTGTTTCCAGCTATGAACCTTCGTATTCTTGGTTTTCGGGGTGTCCGGGCGGAAGACGGAAATTATTGGTTCGGAGAGGGTATTATTGTTGAGCTCAACCAGGAAGAACCTGGAGTGGAGGTTTCAGATTCGCGGGAAGACAGCTTGAAATGGGATGCAAGGTGCGATCCCCTGAGGGCAGAATGAAGTTCGTCCTCGCTCTGGATCAGGGAACTACGAGTTCACGGACCCTGCTTTTCGACGAGGGGGGAAGGGTGGTGCGCTCGGCCCAGAGGGAATTCCCTCAGTATTATCCTGAGCCTGGGTGGGTGGAGCACGAACCGGAGGAAATCTGGACATCCCAGCGAGAGACTCTTGAGGAAATCGTAAGTGAAACGGAGAGAGGATCTATTGCAGGGTTGGGGATTTCCAATCAGCGTGAAACCACCATGCTCTGGGATGCTGAGACAGGTGAGGCGGTCTATAATGCTATTGTGTGGCAAGATCGTCGGACTGCGGAACGCTGCAGTCAGTTGAAGAGTGATGGCAGGGAGGAAGAGGTCACGCAAAGGACCGGATTGCGGTTAGATCCGTATTTCAGCGCCACCAAGGTAGAGTGGATTCTTGATCATGTGGACGGCGCGCGGGAGAGGGCAGAGGCGGGAAAGCTCTGCTTTGGAACGGTCGACTCATGGCTCATCTGGAAGCTCACCGGAGGGGCGGTTCATGTGACCGATGCCTCTAATGCCTCCAGGACCAGCTTGTTCAATATTCATGCTCTTGCGTGGGACGAATCTCTTCTTGAGATGTTCCGGGTTCCGAGGGCGATTCTTCCCAAGGTAGTCGACTCAAGTGGAGTCGTAGGCGAGTGGCGGGGTATACCGATCGCAGGAATGGCCGGTGATCAGCAGGCCGCACTCTTCGGCCAGGCGTGCTTTGACCCCGGGATGGCCAAGAGTACCTACGGGACAGGGTGCTTCCTCCTGATGAATACGGGCGCTGAGGCAGTCCGTTCCAAGAATGGTCTTCTGACCACGGTAGGGTGGCGCATTGGGTCCGAGGTGAATTACGCGCTTGAGGGTTCTGTCTTTGTGGCAGGGGCGCTCTTCCAGTGGCTCCGGGACGAGCTTAAGATAGTGGCGAGTGCCAGCGAGCTTGATGCAATGGCGGCTACGGTGGCGGATAGTGGAGGATGCGTTGTTGTTCCGGCATTTGCGGGACTGGGTGCTCCCCATTGGGATCCGTATGCGCGGGGAGCAGTATTCGGTCTGACGAGGGGAACTTCGCAGGCCCAGCTCTGTCGGGCTTCTCTTGAGGCAGTGGCGCTACAATGTGTTGAATTAATCGAGTGCATGGAAAGGGATGCGGGGATGAAGTTACGGGAACTACGGGTTGATGGGGGCGCTTCGAGAAGTGATCTCCTCATGCAGATTCAAAGTGATTTCCTTCAACGAGAAGTACTACGCCCGAGTCATGTTGAAGCCACTGCTTTTGGGGCGGCGGCCCTTGCCGGGCTTGCCACTGGAGTTTGGCATGATCGCGAGGATTTTCGGAATCAGTGGGAAATTGACCGGTGTTTTGGCCCTTCGGATGGAGACGTCGCCGAAATAAGGACGCGCTGGAACCGCGCGGTCCAAAGGGTCAGCGGCTGGGAGGAAGACTCCCAGTAAATACGATCCTCGAGGATGGCTCGGGGAAAATCAGTCCTTCCGCTTCAGCTGCGGAAAGAGGATGACATCTCGAATTGTAGGAGCACCGGTGAGAAGCATGATTAGGCGATCAATGCCAATTCCGATTCCTCCTGCAGGCGGCATGCCGTGCTCGAGCGTTTCGACGAAATCCTCATCGATTTCCTGAGCCTCCCCACCGCTTTGCTCCTCAAATCGGGTTCTCTGAGAGTCGGGGTCGTTGAGCTCCGAGTATCCGGGGGAGATCTCCTGACCATTGATGATGAGTTCGTAGACATCAATGGTGCCTGGATCCGCCTCATTGAGCTTGGCGAGTGGGATCAGCTTGGCGTCTACATGGGTGACGTAACAGGGGTCGAAGGTGTGCTCCTCCACCAGTTTTTCAAAGACCTGCTGGGTAACCTCGTAATCCTCGAGCTCAGCGCCGATCTCGAGTTTAAAGTCTGTCTTGGCGCGGGTTCTCCGCTCGTCGGGGCTGAGGTCAAACCAGTCCTCGCCAGCAGCCTCACAAATAAGTTCGCGGTAAGGGCGGCGTTTCCAGGGCCGGGAAAGATCGAGGGTTCTTACGACCTCTCCGCCCTCGTTTTTATGTTCGATCTGCAGGGTGCCAAAAAACTTTTCCGCGAGCGAGCACACCAGCTCCTCTACCAGCTCGGCCATTTTCTCAAAATCAGCGAATGCCCAGTAAGCTTCCAGCATGGTAAACTCGGGGTTGTGCCTCCTCGAGATCCCTTCGTTTCGGAAGTTTCTGTTTAACTCAAAAACTTTGGGAAACCCTCCTACTAGAAGCCTTTTGAGATAGAGCTCGGGTGCAATACGCAGGGTGAGTGGCATATTGAGCGCGTTATGGTGGGTCTCGAAGGGCCGGGCCGCAGCCCCTCCCGCCACGTCCTGGAGCATGGGGGTCTCAACCTCAAGGAAGTCCCGTTCATGGAAGAAATTTCGGATTTCGGCCAGCATGCGTGACCGGAGCACAAAAAGTTCAGCGCTCTCCGGGTTTGCCATGAGGTCAAGATGCCGTTTGCGGTACTTGATCTCCCGATCGGCAACCCCGTGCCATTTGTCAGGCATGGGACGGAGCGATTTCGAGAGGATATGCAGTGAACCTACCTTAACGGTAGGTTCTCCCTTTCCGGTTGTGAAGGTGACGCCCTCAATTCCGATCCAATCTCCCCGGTCGAGCAATTGCCAGATTTCCCAGTCTTTCTCGGAAACGCCCTTTTTGTTCAAGTAGCCTTGGATACGGCCATGCACGTCACCAATTACGAAGAAGACCGATTTCCCCATATCCCGGATCGCGAGGATTCTACCAGCTAGTCTGACCGGCTGGTCGTCAACGAAAGTCTCCTTGAGCTTGGAAGCAGTGGTATCGATTTCGAAACGACTTCCGAAAGGGTCAACACCGAGTTCGCGCAGGCGAGCAAGCTTCTCCCGACGAATGGCGATGAGTTCGGATTCCGAGGATCCTGGCTCTGGCGGGCTGCCCGGTGAGTTGGATTGTTCTTCGGTCATACAATGCTAGGGAGTCTTGAGCTTTCAAGATCGGCGCTCGATCTGGGGTCAGGGAAAGCGGCGATCTTTATTTGGATGAGAGGTGCGGGGCAGACGCGGTGGAAGGTGGGCTGAGGCTGCCCGGGGCTTCTGCCCACTGGGTTTTCCTCTCATGGGCGCAATTTTGCGAGGGCGAAAAGCCGCCAGCAGGCAAAAAAATGGTTTAAGAGGGTGTGAAACCTTAGGAGACAACGTCCTTAACGACCTTACCGTGGACATCTGTAAGGCGGAAATGCCTGCCCTGGAACTTGAAGGTAAGTTGCTCGTGGTCGATGCCCAGCAGGTGCAGGACGGTGGCCTGAAAGTCATGAACGTGAACCTTGTCGTGCACGGCGTTGAAGCCGATATCGTCAGAGGCTCCATAGGTGATGCCTGGTTTGACGCCACCTCCAGCCATCCAAGTGGTGAAGGCGTAGGGGTGGTGGTCGCGGCCCCAGCCTTTGCGGTCCTTCATGTTGCCTTGGAGGAAGGGTGTGCGGCCGAATTCACCACCCCAGATGACAAGGGTCTCATCGAGCATACCGCGTTGTTCGAGGTCTCGGATTAGACCGGCACTGGGTTGGTCGGTGTCCTTGCACTGAGTGTAAAGCTCGGTGGTGAGAGAGCGGTGCTGGTCCCAGCCTGCATGCATGAGTTGGATGAATTGGGTTCCCCGTTCGGCAAGGCGACGGGCGAGGAGGGCGTTACGGGCGAAGGTGCCAGATTCGTGTACGCCAGGTCCGTAGAGGTCGAGGACTTCCTGTGGTTCGTCCGAGATGTCGGCGAGTTCCGGTACGCTGGTTTGCATGCGATAGGCCATTTCGTACTGCGCAATACGGGTTGCGATTTCGGGGTCGCCGTAATCCTGATGCTTCATCTTATTGAGGCGGCCGATGTCGTCGAGGAGTTCACGGCGCATGGGTTTACTCATCCCGTCGGGATTGGAGAGGTAGAGCACAGGATCGGTGGCGGGGCGGAACTTGACGCCTTGGTGACGAGTAGGGAGGAACCCGGAGCCCCAGTAGAAGTCGTAGAAGATCTGTCCGCAGGTAGTTCCCTTGCTGACCGAGGTCATCACCACGAAAGCGGGAAGGTTGTCGTTCATGGTGCCCAGTCCGTAGCTGAGCCACGCCCCCATCGTCGGTCGACCCGGCAGTTCTGCGCCGCTCATGAAAAAAGAGATTCCCGGGGCGTGGTTCACCGCATCGGTATGCATGCTCTTTACGAAGCAGACCTTGTCCGCTATCCCGCCGATATGGGGCATGAAGTCGCTGACCCATGCTCCGCTTTGGCCGTATTGCTTGAAGGGTTCAACCGGAGCGAGGAGGAGCTTGCCGTTAGCGTTACCGGTCATGGTGCTAAAGCGTTTGCCGCCGACGTAGCTCTCTGGCACCGGAGTGTTGTGGAGTTCCTTGAGTTTGGGTTTGTAGTCCCAGAGGTCGCAGTGGGTGGGCGCGCCGTTTTGAAAGAGGTAAATGACGCGCTTGGCCTTAGGGGCGATTTGGCGAATGTATTCGGGAATTTTTTCGTTGCCCTGAGGGGCAGCAGAGAGGCCCTCCTTGCCGAGGAGAGTAGAGAGGGCGGCAGTGCCGATGCCGGTAGCGCTCTTTCCGAAGAAATGGCGGCGGTTGATGTCGAGCTGGTGTTGTGTAAGCGGATTCATCGGCGTTGGATCGGATAGGGCTTAGCGGTTCGTATGAGCCAAACGGGGCCTATTCCTTGGTGAGGGCTTCGTCTAAGTTCAGGATGCCGAGACAAACGGTGGCGAGGGCTGCGTGCTGGGGTTCGGGGAGTTCGGACTTGCGGGGGGATTCGCCGTTCTTGAGAAAGTTGGCGGCTGCGCCGGGGTCGGAGGTGAACCGAACTTGGGCACGGCTGTATATATTCTCGAGGATCTCTTGTTCTTGTGCGCTCGGGTTGCGGGCTACTACGAGCTGGAAAGCTTGTGCGATCTGGGCGGCAGGCTTGCTGCTCTCGCCGGCTGAGGCGGCAGCGCGGTCTGCAAGGGCGCGGGCAGCTTCGACGTAGGTAGTGTCGTTAAGAGTGCTGAGGGCGTGGAGAGGCGTGTTGGTAAGGCTTATTGTTACGGAGCAGGTCTCGCGGCCAGGGTTGTCGAAGAACATGGGCGGGGCCGCGATGCGGCGCCAGAATGAGTAGATACTGCGACGATAGAGGTCGTCGCCCTTGCCACGGCTGTAGCGCTTCTTGCCGAAGGTGGCTTCAGCCCAGATGCCTTCGGGTTGGTAGCTGTTGACGGGAGCGCCGCCTTTTTTATCGACGAGGAGTCCGCTCGCAGAGAGGGCTTGATCACGAATCATCCAGGCAGGCATGCGGTAGCGGGCCCCGCGGGCGAGGAGGCGGTTAGCGGGATCGGCTTCGAGAAGTTCGGCAGAGACGCGAGAGGATTGACGATAGGTGTGGCTGTTAACCAGGATTCGGATGAGTTGCTTGACATCCCATCCGCTTTCCTGGAATTCGACGGCAAGGTAATCAAGGAGGCGTGGGTGGATTGGCACCTCGCTTTGGACCCCGAAGTTTTCGGGTGATTTTATGAGGCCGACGCCGAAGAGCTGTTGCCAGAAACGATTGACGGTGACCCGGGCGGTAAGGGGGTTTTCCCCGTCGGTGAGCCACTGCGCGAGGCCGAGGCGGTTTTGCGGGAGGTCTTTGGAGAAGGAGGGAAGGGCGGCTGGAGTGCCGGTTCCTACTTCTTTGCCGCGCTTGTCGTAGACGCCGACATCCAGGATGTAGGTCTTCCGTTGCTTGTCCATGTCCTCCATGACCATGACCTTGGGAAGGTTTCTGCGACTGGAGTTGAGTTCGTTCTCTTTGTCAGAGATCAGCTTTTTGAGTTCGGCATGACGAGGGACCGATTCGCGATGAGCGGTTGCGAGGAGGTTGCTCTCGGCCTCGCTGCGGTTGCCCGGTTCGACGGCAAGGGCATCCTGAAGGCGGCGTTCGCCGGTGGAGAGTTTGGCGTCAGCGGTGGCGCTGACAGAGAGGCGGAAACGGCCTAGGTTGTGGTTGGCGTGTTGGGAGTCGTGACGCATCGTGATAATGATGGATGCGTGTTCGGGGACTTCGATGGGCTTGTCTAAGTGGAATATCGCTTCGTGGTCGCGGTTGATCTGGTTGTTCTCATAGACAGCCCAGCCGGTGTTGGCTTTGCCATCGTAGGTTTTGGCGATCTGGTGGTCGCCTTGTTCGTAGGTAGCGATCGCGGACTTAAATTTGGAATGGATCGGATTTCCTCCCAGAGGTTGGACCCGCATCCTGAAGTCCGTAAGGACGAAGTTGCCGCTATCAGAGCGTGAAAGGTAGCCATTGGTCATGCTCTCGTGACGGATGGCCTCGAGGCGGATGCTTGCAATGGATTTGAGATTGGTTTCGGTGGATAGGTTGTAGACGTCGTTGTTGGGGTTCTCGCCGGTGGCTAAAATCGATCCGTCCTCGAGGACCTCGAGCTTTTGTTTCTCAGCTTTGGCTGAATTAATGGAGAGAGCGGCCCATTCGAGCTCTGAGTTTCCGGTGCGGCGTGATTTTTCCCATGCTGGTTGTTTGGTAGTGAGGTCCTTTTCGAAGCTGGCGAAGTCCTCACGGAGGGCGGAGATTTCTTCTAGGAGAGCGGTTTCTTCGGCTTTGCGTTCGCCGGTTGCGATGGAGATTACAGGGGGAGTGCGGGGGTCTCTGCCGCTGCCGTTGACGGGCGTCTGGTTAAAGAAGGCGGAAAGCTTATAGTATTCTTCCTGAGTGATGGCATCGTATTTGTGGTCGTGACAGCGGCAGCAATTGAAGGTGAGGGCGAGCCAGACGGTGCCGGTGGTCTCAGTCATGTCCATGACGTAGTCGACGCGGTTTTCTTCGGGGATGCGTCCACCTTCGCCATTAATGGGATGGTTACGGAGGAAGCCGGTGGCAAGGCGTTGTTCCGTGGTGGCGTTGGGCAGAAGGTCGCCTGCGAGCTGCCAGATGGTAAGGTCGTCCCAGGGAATGTTTCGGTTGAACGCGTCAACGACCCAGTCCCGCCATGGCCACATGGTGCGTTCGCCGTCGCCTTGATATCCGTTGGAGTCAGCGTAGCGAGCAGCGTTGAGCCAGGGCCAGGCCATCCGTTCACCGTATGAGGGATCCGCGAGGAAGCGGTCGACAAGTTTCTCGTAAGCGTCAGGAGCGTTGTCGTTGAGGAAGGCGGTGACTTCTTCGGGAGTGGGAGGAAGGCCGCGGAGATCAAGGGAGAGGCGGCGGATGAGAGTGCGTTCATCGGCGGCGGGAGATTGTTTAAGGCCGTCGCGGAGGAGGCGATGGGCGATGAAGGCGTCGATCGGATTTTGAACGGTAGCGTTAGTGGGTTGGGGGATGTCGGGGCGTTGAGGAGCAATGAGAGCCCAGTGTTCTTTGTATTCCGCTCCTTCTGTGATCCACCGGCGGATAAGCTCCTTCTCCTTCTCGTTGAGTTTGAGGTGAGATTCGGGAGGAGGCATCACGTCATCCGGATCGGTGCTGGTGATCCGCTGCCAGACGAGGGACTCTTCGGGCTTGCCGGGAACGATGGCCTGGCTGCCGTCGCGTTGGGCAAAGGCCCCTTCTGGGATATCAAGGCGCAAGTCTGATTCGCGGGTGTTCTTATCGAAACCGTGGCATTTGAAGCAGCGGTCGGACAGAAGAGGGCGAACGTCCAGATTGAAGTCCAGAGGCTCTGCAGTGGCTGGTGCCCCTAGGAGCAGGGTCAGGAGAAACAGGAGTGATGGGTAGCGGGAGGACATCCGACGGGGAACTAGTAGCCTAAATTTGGAAAGCCCTCAATAGCACGGGTGAACCATAAAACAGTTCAATCCATGGTTGCCGATTACGTTTTTTGATTGCTCCGGCGGGCGGGAAGGGTTTGGCATTCGGTTGCTATGGATCGTGTGACTATTCTGTTTTTCGTGATTTTTCTCCATTTTTCCGCCGTCTCGGATGCACAGTGGAGGCGTCACATTATTGATGACTCCTCTAGCGGGGCTGACGGAGTTCGGGTTGAGGATGTCAATGGGGATGGATACCTCGACCTCACTACGGGTTGGGAAGAGGGAGGCCTTGTGCGAGTCACGATGAATCCCGGGCCTGCGGCGGTGAGAGAGCGGTGGCCCTCGGTGACCGTGGGCAAAGTCGCCTCTCCGGAAGATGCCGTATTCGTTGATCTGGACCGGGATGGTGCAGTGGATGTCGTGAGCTGCTGCGAGGGCTCGAATCGGAGCGTTTTTATTCACTGGGCTCCGAGAGAGAGGGAGCAATATCTTGAGGCGCAGGCGTGGACCACCGCATATTTTCCTGCCACGAGGAAGAAGCAGAGCTGGATGTTTGCTTCTGCTCTTGATGTGGACGGGATGAATGGAGTGGATCTTGTGATCGGATCCAAGGGATCGGATGCTTCGGTAGGCTGGTTACAGGCCCCCAAAAACCCTCGAGTGCTGGCGGATTGGAAGTTTCATCCTCTTTATGACGCAGGATGGATCATGACCATAGCTCCCCATGATCTCGACGACGATGGAGATATGGACATAGTTCTATCGGACCGAAAGGGAAGTGCCGCTGGAGTGAAATGGCTTGAGCATCCAGGTCCGGCAGTTGCTGCGGAAGGCGGTCGCTGGAAGGAGCACGAGATTGGGTCAAAAGGTAAAGAGGTTATGTTCCTCAAGATAGCCGACCTCGATGAAGATGGTCTCGATGATGTGATTTGCACGAATCGTAATGGGCATATGGACTGGTTTCGGAGGAGAGCAGGCAAAAAAGTTGCGTGGGAGAATCGTGCCTTTGATTTGCCCTTTGGGATGCCACTGGGTAAATCACTCGCTGTCGGAGATATCAATCTTGATGGCAGGGTTGACGTGGTGAGTACGAATCGGGGGGGCGAACCTGCTAAATGTGTGGCATGGCAGACGTGGGGAGAATCTCCGACTGACCGCAAGTGGAAAGAGAATGATATAGGTGGGACCGAAGGTTCCAAATTTGACCTGATCGAATTGATCGATCTTGATGAGGATGGAGATCTCGATGTCGTGACCTGTGAGGAGGTTGCCGGGCTTGGTTTGATATGGTACGAAAACCCAAGCAGGAAACCCTAGAGCTCTTCCTCCCAGCCTCCCTCCAGCGAGTCTGCCGTGTTTTCCTCTGGAACAGGGGGCAGGAGGTCTTCCCTCTCGAGCAGAAGAGGCAGGGAGAGATCTTCAAGAAGGTCGGCCGGAGTCTTCATCAGGACACCAAGCAGCGGCACGATTCGGTCCAGTTCTGCAATAGCACAGTGAACCATGGATGAGACAATGTCCGCGTCAAAGCGTTCTCGATCGAAAAGATTCGTGATACGGAAAACCAGCTGCTGACGGTCGATGTCGAATTCGAAGCTCCCGAGGGTCAACTGCTTGTTGGCCCGCATCATTAGCTCAAGAGTTGCTGCGAGGTGAGTGGGCTCAGAGCTCAGGGGGCATTCTGCGACGATGGACAAGGCGTTGAGTTGCGCGAACGCCTGAGCGTGTAGCTGGATGTGAGTATGATGGGCTTCGAAGTGTGCCTCAAGGACCTCCCGTCCTTCGACGGGTTCGCAGTGCCATCCCTGCTGGCCAAAAGCCTGAGCTACGGACTGAAGCTGAAGAGAAGGAGGTGATTCCATCAGGGTTATGAAATTACGTGCCTCAAAAGTTCCATTAAGGACGCAACTGCAAGCATCAATTCCTCTTCTCCCTAATACCGCTTGGTATCATTCCCTTTTTCCTGACTCTTTGGTCATTCGTCCGTCGATAGCGCCGGCTAGCAGTTCGCGTTGTCGAGGAAGGAGAGGTTTTAATGATGCGATGACTCCGGAGGACTGCTCTCCGGAGAGGTGGATGACGAGCCTGTTGAATTCATCGATTCCTGCCTGCGAAATCTCAGACCAGTAAATAACCCGGAGGTTCTCCTGCGGATTAAAAAATGGGAAGATCTCGATGCCGAGAGGAGTCAGGATCAGGTATGCATGGCGGATGCATCGGAGGGAGATCCGAGAAAGAATAACGCTTAGGGAGGCGGGAGCGAGAGTCCATAGGTAAGTCAGCGGAGCGGTACCAGTATTCAGGTAAAAGATAAGCAGGAAGACCAATCCGCCTCCCGAGACGGCGGCAAGGATAGCAAAAAAACCTGCTTGGGCACCCCGGGTAAACCGGATCTCCTTATGAGGCTCGCTAATATTCTTTGGGCCGCTGACCATGTTGTTGAGCTCTTTCAAGTCCCGGATTCATCATTCTGGGTGAAGGTCTGGGTATAGTTTTTGAGACGCTTCTCCACCTCAATCAAACGGTAAATGTTCTCTTTGCGATGAATTTTTGGAGAATCGGCGTGGAAGCCTCCTTTCTGTTAGAATCGGAGAGTTAGCCTAGTCATGGCGTAGCCGGGCGGTGCGGCTTTAGACGGTATAACCGTCCCTCCAGTGCGCCATTCAAGAGAGGAAGAGAAGAGGCCTGACTCCCTCCGAAGGCGGCTGCGGCATCGTGGTTAGCAGTATAGATTCCGGCTGATCCTTCCTTGAGATGAGAGCGAAGGAAGGTTCCCAGATCACGGTAAAGCGGCACGATTTCAGCTTCGGTCCCGCTGCGAAGGCCGTAGGGAGGGTTGCAGACAAGAGCACCAAACCCCGGTCCGGGGTCAATATTCTGGAATTTTCCGCGCCTTAGCTGGATTGGGGATTTGGGGAAATACCTTTCCCGTATTCCTTCCATTGTCGCCCCTGTCCTCGGGTCGATCTCGATTCCGAGCAAGCGGAGTCCTTCCGGGTGAACTTCACGTGTCTCTAGCTTTCTTTTCTCGGCAAGATGCAGAGCCTCATCGTAATCGAGGAGCGACTCGAAGCCAAATCCTCGATGGAGATTCGGAGCAATTCCTGCCGCCATCATCCAGGCCTCAAACAGGAGGGTTCCGGAGCCACACATGGGATCCACCAGGGGAGAGCGGCGGTCCCATCCTGAGAGAGAGAGAATCCCGGCAGCGAGGTCTTCCTTCATGGGGGCCTCGCCATGTTCGATCCGGTATCCCCGCTTGAATAAGGGAGTGCCCGACATGTCGAGAGCGAGGGTGGCGCGGTGTTTCTCGAGATATACCACGATGTGAACGTCCGGGTCTCTTTTTTCGATAGAGGGACGAACACCACCGCAAAGCTTGCGGAAGGTATCCGTGATGCCGTCCTTCACGCGGTGGATTGCATAGCGGGTATGAGTGATCTTTGGAGAGTGGCCTTTGACGTCGATCCGCAGGCGAGCATCTACAGGGAAAAGTTTATGCCAGTTGGTTTTCCGGGACTGGTAGTAGAGCAGGTCATAGTTGCGGGCGTTGAAGCTACGGATGGGGCGCAGGACATTGAGTGCTGAACGCAATCCCATGTTGGCTCGGTAAAAGCCCGCTAGATTTGTGATAATCTCGACGGCTCTCTTGTGCCTCGCGACTACCTCGATATCTAACTCCCTGAGCTCTTCCTCGACTACTCTTTCCAAGCCTCCGCGACACAGAACGAAGCCGGGGAGTCGTTCCGGATCAGGAGCCGGTGCTGGTGCGGGCATAATTCTGGATTTGCTGGGAGGGGGATAACACCGGTATGATAGGGGTTTATTCTTGTTCTCGCGAGTCACAATCATCTTGCCAAAAAGTGAGGTCGCAGAATCAAGGAATATGCGATGATGAGGAGCCGGGATGGCCATTTTTCCTCGTCGGGGATTCTCTCAGTGTGCAACAAATCCTCCTACATATGATTCCTCGATTAGCCCAAGGCCTCCTGATCATGGCAGGAGCCTCACTTCCACTCGCTGTGGCCGAGCCGGAGAACTTTGATCGTCTTACTTTTCATGGGGCTCCAAAGTCTCTGTCTGTTGAGGCCGTCACAGAGGATTGGCCCAGGTTTTTGGGCCCAAGGCATGACCTGCACTCGAAGGAGAGCAGACTACTGAAAGTCTTTCCTGAGGAAGGTCTGGCAAAAGTGTGGGAGGTCAAGCGTGGATCCGGGCATGCGCCAACTGTGATCTCGGGTCGCCGGTTGGTCATGTTCCATGTTCTTGACGGGAAAGAAGTCATCGAATGTCTGCATACAGAAACGGGTCGTAGATACTGGAAGTATGAATATCCGGTTCGGTTGGGTTCCAGTTATGGAGTTGAGGATGCGCCAAGATCCGGCCCGGTGATTGATGGAGAGTTCGTCTTTGTAGTGGGTATCCGGGGAGATCTGCACTGCCTTAGACTTGAGAGTGGAAAATTGGTATGGAAAAGGAATCTTGAGGAAGATTATGGGCCGGCTCCCTTCTTTTTTGGACGTGGTGGATGCCCCTTGGTTCAAGGTGACCAACTCATTATTAATGTTGGTGGCAAAATTTGTGTTGGGGGCTTCGATAAAAGAACAGGGCGTCTATTGTGGAGTACAAAGCATAAGTGGAACGCCAGTTATGCTTCTCCGGTCCCGGCCGTCCTGAATGGGAAGAAGCGGGTCCTGGTTTTCACCGGGGGAATGGTTGATCCTCCGACTGGGGGATTGCTCAGTATCGACCCCACCAATGGAAGAGTCTATGCTTCCTTTCCCTGGCGGGCCCGGATGTTCGCATCGGTGAATGCGGCGTCCCCTGTGGTGGTGGGCAATGCCGTCTTTATCACAGAGAGTTATACTGAGGGAGGAGCCCTCCTTGACGCAGGGCCGGATGGTGAGTTTCGTATGCGCTGGAAGGCTCCGCGCTTTGGTAGTCAGTTTACCACGCCGGTTTTTCATGAAGGGCACCTTTATGGAGTCAGCGGTACTGCAGGAACAGAGATCGTCTGTCACGAGGTTGGGACCGGTAAGGAAAAGTGGAGGGATGGTATTGATTTTGCGGGTGCCCGGCTGGGAAGGGCGAGCTTGCTCCGGGTTGATGGGGCCTTTCTTTGCCTGGGCGCCCAAGGGACTCTTCTCTGGCTCGACCTGTCCCCGGGAGGGGCACGAGTTCTTACCAAGACACAACTTTTTCGGGCACCCGAAACGTGGGGGGTCCCCGCCCTGAGCAGGGGATTACTTTACGTCAACCAGAATGCATTCGGGTCAAGACTGGTCTGCTATGATCTCCGTGGGAAGTAGGTTGATTCCGTCGCTATTTGTGACGCCTCAGTTGAATCATAATGGAAATCTGTTAAGTTTGAGGATGTCTACGCGATTGATCAGCAGGTTGAGGAGCGGTGTGATTCTGGCTGCGATTGTTTTCTCTGGTACTCAGGCCGGGTATGCAGACACAAAAAAAATCGCCAAGGTAGAATTCGATGGGGCGAATCTCAGCGACTTGGTTTCCTTTTTGCGGGAGGGAGCTTCAGGAACGGTTCGTAATGTCATTGTCGATCCCAGAGTCAATCGTGAATTGAGAGTCAGTCTTCGTCTCTACGATGTGACCAAAGGAGTAGCCTTTGCTTACGCCGCGGAACTTGGAGGTTTTGATTATCGTGAGGACCGGTACGCTATCCGGATAGTGCCACGGAGTGTAAGTGCTGGGATCAGGCCTTTCCTGAAACGGGGGAGTCCGGTCATAGCACGACGGCTCGCTGAGATCAGAATGCCCAAGGTTGAATTTGACGAGACGGATCTCGGGCAGGTAGTTGAAGACTTGGTCGAAGCGACCCGCAGGTTGGACTCATCGAAAAAAGGGATCAATATTCTCCTCGGGCCCGGAGTGGACTCTTCCTCTCCGGTAACATTACAGCTCCAGAATATTCCAGTGGGGCAGGTCCTGAACTACATCGCGGAATTCTCGAAGCTCAAAATCCGGATAGATGGCAATGCGATTCTCTTGCTGGACCGGAAATCAGGAGGGAAATAAAGGCGGGCTTCGGGAATTGTCCCGATTTCCTCATGCAGTGATTCCCGGATAGCTTCGGTGAAATGCTTTTAGCATGTGCTCTCCGTAGAGAATTGGCTCAAGAGGTGGAATGTTGGAAGTGTCTCTCTCAAAGAGCGGAAGAGCGTCCAGAGAAAGAGGGTTCACCATTGTGTCGAGATCGGGCTCAAAGAAAAATGGAATAGAGTATCTTGTGGAGTGCCCCTGGGGACTACGGACTCGATGGGGCGTAGCCATGAAGTAATGAGCAGTCCAGACCTCCAGCATATCCCCTAGGTTTACAACGAGGGAATCAGGTTTGGGAAATGCCGTAATCCACATTCCGTCAGTCCGACGTATTTCGAGTCCGCCTACCTGGTCCTGAGCGAGAATGGTCAGACAGCCAAAATCCGTATGGTCTCCGATCCCCTGATTGATATTTGAATGTGGCTCAACCGGAGGATAGGCGATGAGCCGTAGCATGCAGTGAGGCGGAATAAAGTGGCGGGAGAAGGTGTCTTCCTCAAGACCGAGACACAGAGCCAGACTTTTCACCAGATTCTCTCCGATACGGCAAAGCTGATCCAGATAGGACTCGCATGCCTCCCGGAAATGGGGGCAATGTTCAGGCCACTGATTAGGCCCCCGAAGAGAATGGTGGTCCGTTTCCGAGTGCGACGGGCATTCGAGTCCGAGGTCGAGAGTTTCCTTATGGTCAGGAGTGCCCTGCGTTTCTTCTTCATCAAGAACGGAGTAACCTCGAAAATGCCTCGATCTGCTGAGGTGAATCGCATTCTTTTTTGCTGCTGGAAGCGCAAAAAAATCTCGTGTCTGGGCAAACATGGTTTTGAGCGGACCAGCTGTCAGCTCCGGATAGCGGAGATAGAAAAATCCGGTATGGTGACAGGTATGCCTCAGACTCTGAAGCAGAGAGGGATCGCGGGAAAGGATGTCACTGTAGTTGAAGGTTGGAAGGTCCCCGTCCATCAGCCGAAAGTATTATGACTATTCCAAGCCAGTCACGTAGAAATAGAGGCGTATTCCGAACGGTTCAAAAAAATCGCCCGGATCCATCGGAGCCGGGCGAGAAGTAAGACGGATAAAGTCGTAGAGCTCGTTTGCTCAGACGGATCCGAAGGCCTCCTTAATTACTTTTCCGCGGTTTCCCACGAAGAAGGGCCGGCCGCCCATGGCGTGAATCCTTTTCTCGACTGGAAGTCCAAGCGCGTAGGCGACAGTGGTATGAAGGTCTTTGGGTTCGTAGGACTCGGTTTCGATGTTGCTTGCGGCTGCATCAGTTTTACCGATGACCTTGCCTCCTTGAACTCCGCCGCCTGCCATCATGATCGAGAAGGCTTTGGGGAAGTGATCTCTTCCACCTCGTCCATTGATCTTTGGGGTTCGGCCAAATTCGGTTGTGAGCACGACCATGGTGTCGTCTAGCATGCC